>NZ_JBEZGM010000013.1:3108-214179 GCF_040649995.1 Micromonospora sp. NPDC048835
CCCACGGCGACCCGGGGGGCGGGGGTGGGGTCCGCACCCCCACCACGGCCACCGACTCCGAGAGGACCCCGATGGCTACCAGCACCACCGCGCCGGACGCTGCCCGGCGCGAACCCCGGGCCGGGTCACCGGCACGAGGGCCGGCCCGCCGGCCCGGCGGCCCGCGCCGCTCACTCCTGCCATACCTGCTGCTCGCCCCGGCCATCGTGCTGGAACTCGCCATCCACGTGATCCCGATGGTGGTCGGGGTCTGGATGAGCATGCTGGAGCTGACCCAGTTCCACATCCGCGACTGGTCCACCGCACCCTTCGTGGGGTGGGAGAACTACCGGGCGACGCTCGACGTGAACAGCGCCGCAGGCAAGGAACTGCTGCACTCGTTCTGGGTCACCCTGGCCTACAGCGTGCTCTCGGTCGGCTTCGCCTGGCTGCTCGGCATCTCGGCGGCGGTCGTGCTGCAACGCCCGTTCCGGGGGCGGGCGATCCTGCGGGCGCTCTTCCTCACCCCGTACGCCCTGCCGGTCTACGCCGCGGTGATCACCTGGAGCTTCCTGCTGCAACGCGACACCGGCCTGGTCAACCACGTCCTCGTCGACCAGCTCGGGCTGCTGGGCGAGCGGCCGTTCTGGTTGATCGGCGACAACAGCTTCTGGTCGCTGCTGGTGGTGTCGGTGTGGCGCAACTGGCCGTTCGCCTTCCTGTGCCTGATGGCCGGGTTGCAGAACGTGCCCGGCGAGCTGTACGAGGCCGCCGCGATCGACGGCGCCGGGTTCTGGCGTCGGCTGCGCTCGGTCACCCTGCCGATGCTGCGGCCGGTCAACCTGGTGCTGCTGCTGGTGCTGTTCCTGTGGACGTTCAACGACTTCAACACCCCGTTCGTGCTGTTCGGCGGCTCCGCGCCGGCGCAGGCCGACCTCATCTCCATCCACATCTACCGCAGCTCCTTCAAGACCTGGGACTTCGGCTCCGGGTCGGCGATGTCGGTGGCGCTGCTGCTGTTCCTGATGATCGTGTCGGCCGCGTACCTGCTGATCACCAACCGTCGAAGGGACGACCATGCGTGAGACCGCCGGTGAGCGCTGGGGCCGACGCATCGTGCTGACCCTGCTCACCCTCTTCGTCGTCATCCCGCTCTACGTGATGGTCACCTCGGCGGCGAAGCCGTTGCAGGACGTGCAGAACGGCTTCACCTGGTGGCCCAGCCGGCCCACCCTGCAACCGTTCGTCGACATGTGGAGCACCGTGCCGCTGGCCCGGTACCTGGTGAACAGCCTGGTGGTGTCGAGCATCGCGGCGATCTGCTCGGTCGCGATCGCCATCTTCGCCGCGTTCGCGGTGAGCCGGTACCGGTTCCGTGGCCGGGGCGTCTTCACGGTGACGGTGCTGTCCACGCAGATGTTCCCCGGCATCCTGTTCCTGCTGCCGCTGTTCCTCATCTACGTCAACCTCGGCAACGCCACCGGCATCGAGCTGTACGCCAGCCGCACCGGCCTGGTCATCACGTACCTGACGTTCTCGCTGCCGTTCTCGATCTGGATGCTTGTCGGCTACTTCGACTCGATCCCGCGGGGTCTGGACGAGGCGGCGCAGGTCGACGGCGCGGGGCCGCTGCGCACCCTGTTCCAGGTCATCCTGCCGGCCGCCGTCCCCGGCGTCGTCGCGGTCACCGTGTACGCGTTCATGACCGCGTGGGGCGAGGTGCTCTTCGCGTCGGTGATGACCGACGAGGGCAGCCGCACCCTGGCCGTCGGCCTGCAGGGCTACTCCACCCAGTTCAACGTCTACTGGAACCAGATCATGGCCGCCTCGCTGGTGGTCAGCATCCCGGTCGTCGTCGGGTTCCTGGCCCTACAGCGGTACTTCGTCGCCGGCCTCACCGCCGGCGCGGTCAAGTGAGTCATCCGATCCCAGAGGAGAACCATCCCGTGCCCGACCTGTCCAAGCTGCCACCCGACTTCCTCTGGGGGGTCGCCACGGCGGCGTACCAGATCGAGGGGGCCGTTGACGTCGACGGCCGGGCGCCGTCCATCTGGGACACCTTCTCGGCCACGCCCGGCAAGGTCGACAACGGCGACACCGGCGCGGTGGCCTGCGACCACTACCACCGGTGGCCGGAGGACGTGGCGCTGCTGCGCCGACTCGGCGTGGACGCGTACCGTTTCTCGGTGGCCTGGCCCCGGGTCATGCCCGACGGCGTCGGGCGGGTCAACGCCGCCGGGCTGGACTTCTACGACCGGCTCGTCGACTCGTTGCTCGCCGACGGGATCCGGCCGTTCGTCACCCTCTACCACTGGGATCTGCCGCAGGTTCTGCAGGACTCCGGCGGTTGGCCGGAGCGCGCCACCGCCGAGGCGTTCGCCGAGTACGCGGCGGTGGTCGCCGGTCGCCTCGGTGACCGGGTGGCCGACTGGTGCACCGTCAACGAGCCGCTCTGCGTGTGCTGGATCGGGCACCTGGAGGGCAACATGGCCCCCGGTGAGCGGGACCTGACCCGCGCGGTGCACGCCTCGCACCACGTGCTGCTCGGGCACGGCCTGGCCACTCAGGCGATCCGGGCGAACGCCGCCCGACCCGCCTCGGTGGGTCTGGTCGTCAACCTCAGCCCGATCGAGGCGGCCACCGACCGCTCGGAGGACGTCGCGGCGGCCCGCCGGGCCGACGGGCACGTCAACAGGTGGTGGCTGGACCCGATCCACGGGCGCGGCTACCCGGCCGACATGATCGCCACCTACGGCGTCGAGCCGCCGGTACGCGGTGACGACCTGGCGGTGATCGCCACGCCCACCGACTTCCTCGGGGTGAACTACTACTTCCGTCAGCTCGTGGTCGACGACCCGACCGGGGCTGCCCCGTTCGCGAAGCAGGTGCCGGTGCCCGGCTCGGTGGAGACCGCGATGGGCTGGGAGATGTTCCCGGCGGGTCTGGAGCGGCTGCTCGTCGACGTGCACGAGGAGTACCGACCGGCCCGGATCATCGTCACCGAGAGCGGCTCGGCGTGGCCGGACGAGGTCACCGCAGACGGCACGGTGGAGGACAAGGAGCGCACCGACCACCTGGAGCAGCACCTGGCCGCGTGCGCATCGGCGGTGGCCCGGGGCGTGCCGCTGGACGGCTACTTCGTGTGGTCGTTGCTCGACAACTTCGAGTGGGCGTACGGCTACGACAAGCGCTTCGGGTTGGTGCACGTCGACTACGCCACCCAGCAACGGACGATGAAAGCGAGCGGTCTGCGCTACGCCGAGGTGATCCGCGCCCACCAGCGGGCCGCGCGGGCGGCCGACACGGCCACGCCGGTGGCCTGAGACGCGGGCAGTGCGGACGGCCGCCCGGGGGTGACCCCTGGGCGGCCGTTCGTGTTCCGGTGGGTCGAAACGCCGCGAGCCGCCGCGCCGAGTGGCTAGCCTGCGGCAATGTCCGCAGCACCCGACGAGGCCGCGCAGCCCGGGCCCACCGGGCGGGTGGCCGGCACCGACCGGATGAGCGCCTTCAGCGACGGCGTCTTCGCCATCGTCATCACGCTGCTCGTCATCGACCTGCGGGTGCCGGAGTACCACGAGGGCGAACTGCTCACCGATCTGCTCGACGAGGGCCCCTCGTACCTCGCCTTCGTGGTGTCCTTCGTCTACGTCGGGGTGCTCTGGCTCAACCACCACGCGCTGCTGCGGCTGATCCGCCGTACCACCCTGGCGCTGAGCTGGATCAACCTCGGCATCCTCTTCGGCGCGGTGATCATCCCTTTCCCCACCGCCGTGCTGGCGTCGGCGTTCACCCAGGGCGACACCGACGACCAGCGCGCGGCGGTCGCCCTGTACGCGCTGTCCGCGGCGCTGATGTCGGCCCCCTGGCTGGTCTTCTTCGGCTACCTGCACCGCCATCCGGCGTTGCTGGAGAACCGGGTCGACCCCGGGTATGTGCGGGCGCAGCGGCTGCGACCGATCACCGGCCTGGTGCTGTACGGGATCGGCGGTCTGCTCGGCTGGTTCGTCAACCCGCTGCTGGGCCTGATCGCCGTCATCGTGATGATCACCTATCACGCGGTGACGAGTCAGGGACTGCCCCGGTGGCGCGTCCACCGTTGACAGCGGAACGGCGGTGACGCGGCTCCAGGCGTAGCCGGAGCAGGTCGGCGGGGGTGTCCACGTCGAGCGGGGAGCCGACGTCGTCGCAGGGCACCTCGACGACCAGGTCCGGCCGGTCGCGCACCAGGTCGCGGGCACCCCGGTCGCCGACGGCGTACCCGCTCAGCAGCGGCCAGGTCTGGCGACCCAGCAGGATCGGGTGCCCGCGCCGGCCGGCGTAGGTGGCGACCGCGACGGCGGCCCCGCCGGCGTACGCGGTGCGCACCCGGCGCACCGCGACCGGGCTGAGCAGCGGCTGGTCGACGAGGACCACGACGGCGGCCGGCACGTCGACCGGCAGCGAGGCCAGGCCCCGTAGCAGCGACGACCCCAGCCCGTCGGGCCAGCGGTCGTGCCGGACCGACACCGCGCCCGGCAGGTCGGGCACCTCGTCGGCGCCCGCGCCGAGCACCACGTGCACGGGTCCGCAGCCACCGTCGGCGAGCAGCCGGACCCCGCGCCGCACCAGCGGTTCACCGTCCAGCTCGACGAGTGCCTTCGGCCGGCCGTACCGCCGCCCGGCGCCGGCGGCCAGCAGCAGTCCGGCGGTCACCGTGGTCACCTCCCCGCACGAAGGGCTTTGCGTTATTCACCCTGACATGTACCGACAAAGCTAGTCTGGGCCGGTGCCTGGCGACCCGGAGAACGCGACGACGATGGACACGCGCCACTCGTCCCGGGTGACTGTCGACGTCAACGGCGAGTCCCACGAGGTGACCCTGGACAACCGCACCACCCTGCTCGACGCGCTGCGCGAGCACCTCGACCTGACCGGGGCCAAGAAGGGCTGCGACCACGGCCAGTGCGGCTCCTGCACGGTGCTGCTCGACGGCCGTCGGGTGAAGAGCTGCCTGGTCTTCGCGGTCACCGTGGACGGCCGTTCGGTGGTGACCGTCGAAGGGCTGGCCGGCCCCGACGAGCTGTCCCCGTTGCAGGCCGCCTTCATCGCGCACGACGCGTTCCAGTGCGGCTACTGCACGCCAGGGCAGCTCTGCTCCGCCCGCGGCATGCTCGACGAGGTCGCCCGGGGTTGGCCCAGCGCGGTCACCGGCGACCTGGACACGCCCACCGAGCTGACCGACGCGGAGATCCGCGAGCGGATGGCCGGCAACCTGTGCCGCTGCGCCGCGTACCCGCACATCGTCGCGGCCGTGCGCGAGACGGCGAGCGCCGGTACGACGGCGGTGGCGCGGTGAGGGCCTTCCGCTACCACCGGCCGGCAGACGTGGCCGACGCGGTCGCCGTGCTGGTGGCCGAGCCGCAGGCGGCCTACCTGGGTGGCGGCACCAATCTGGTCGACCTGATGAAGCTCGGGGTGCAGCGCCCCGACCTGCTGGTGGACGTGACCCGGCTGCCGCTGGACACCGTCGAGGAGCTGCCCGACGGCGGGCTGCGGATCGGCGCGACGGTCCGCAACAGTGACCTCGCCGCCCACCCGGTGGTGCGCCGCGACTACCCGGTGCTGGCCCGAGCCCTGCTCGCCGCCGCCTCCGGACAGCTACGCAACATGGCCACCACCGGCGGCAACCTGTTGCAGCGCACCCGCTGCGTCTACTTCCAGGACACCGGCAAGGCGTGCAACAAGCGGGACCCGGGCAGCGGGTGCGCCGCCCTGCACGGCCAGAACCGTGACCTGGCGGTGCTGGACTGGTCCGAGCAGTGCGTCGCCACCCACCCGTCCGACCTGGCCGTCGCGCTGGCCGCCCTGGACACGGTGGTGGAGGTGCACGGGGCCGACGGCCCGCGCGACGTCCCGATCGCCGACCTCTACCGCTCCCCCGGCGCCCACCCGGAACGGGAGACCACCCTCGCCCGGGGCACCCTGATCACCGCCGTCCGGCTGCCCCCACTGCCGGCCGCGCGTCGCTCGACGTACCTCAAGGTGCGCGACCGGGCCTCGTTCGCCTTCGCCGCCGGGTCGGTGGCGGCGGTGCTGGACCTCGACGGGGACATCGTCCGCGACGTGCGGTTGGCGTACGGGGCGGTGGCGCACCGGCCGTGGCGGGCGTACCGGGCCGAGGAGGAGCTGCGCGGCCAACGGTTCAGCCCCGAGCTGGCGGCCCGGGCCGCCGACGCGGAGCTGGCCGAAGCGCGCCCCCTGCGGCACAACGGCTTCAAGGTGCCCCTGACCCGGGCCATCACCGTGCGGGCGCTCACCGATCTGGCGTCGTCGTGAGCACCGGGGCGGTCGGGCGGGCGTACCCCCGGTTGGAGGGCCCGGCGAAGGTCACCGGCACGGCCCGGTACGCGGTGGAGTACCCGGTGGACGGGGTCACCTACGGCTGGGCGGTGCCGTCGGGGGTGGTGCGGGGGCGGATCACCCGGATCGACACGACGGAGGCGCTGGCGTCACCGGGCGTGCTGAGCGTGGTGCACCACGGCAACGCGCCCCGGATGGCACCCGGCCCACAGCCGGAGCTGCGGCTGTTGCAGGAGCCGACCGTGCACTACCGGGGGCAGTACGTCGCCGTGGTGGTGGCCACCAGCCTGGAGGCCGCCCGCGAGGGCGCCCGCCTGGTGCGGATCGACTACGACACCGGCCCGCACAGCACCGTGCTCACCGACGACCACCCCGGCCTGTACAAGCCCGAGCACGTCAACCCCAGCTACCCGACGGACACCGCCGAGGGTGACTTCGACGCCGGGTACGCGGCCGCGCCGGTACGGGTGGACGCCACCTACCGGACACCGGCGTACCACAACAACCCGATGGAGCCGCACGCCACCACCGCGCAGTGGCACGACGGGCACCTGCTGGTGCACGACTCCACCCAGGGCGCCACGCCGGTGCGCGCCACCCTCGCCGAGCTGTTCGAGCTGCCGCCGGAGTCGATCCGGGTCGTCGCCGAGCACGTCGGTGGCGGCTTCGGCAGCAAGGGGTACGCCAAGGCGTCGGTGGTGCTGGCCGCCCTCGCCGCCCGGCACGTGGACCGCCCGGTCAAGCTGGCGCTGACCCGTCAGCAACTGTTCGGGCCGCTCGGTTACCGCACCCCCACCATTCAGCGGGTCCGCCTCGCCGCCGACACCGACGGCCGGCTCACCGCGATCTGCCACGACGCGATCAGCCAGACCTCGACCATCCGCGAGTTCGCCGAACAGACCGCCGTCTACACCCGCAGCATGTACGCCGCACCGCACCGCCGCACCACGCACCGGCTGGTCCGCCTCGACGTGCCCACGCCGTTCTGGATGCGCGCCCCGGGTGAGTGCCCCGGCGCGTACGCCCTGGAGTCCGCACTTGACGAGCTGGCCGTCGCCACCGGCATCGACCCGGTGGAACTGCGCATCCGCAACGACACCTCGGTCGACCCGGACCAGGGGCTTCCGTTCACCAGCCGCAACCTGGTGGCCTGCCTGCGCGAGGGCGCGGAACGGTTCGGCTGGGCCGCTCGTGATCCGTCACCCCGGTCCCGGCGCGACGGGCGTTGGCTGATCGGGACCGGGGTGGCCGGGTCGAGCTACCCGGCCCGGTCGCGGCCGTCCTCGGCGACTGCCACCGCCCGGCCCGACGGGACCTTCCTGGTGCGGATCAACGCCACCGACATCGGCACCGGTGCCCGGACGGCGATCTGGCAGGTGGCCGCCGACGCCCTCGGGGTGCCGCCGGAGCGGGTGGAGATCCACATCGGGGACAGCGAGCTGCCGACCGCGTCGCTTGCCGGCGGGTCGATGGGGACGGCCAGCTGGAGCTGGGCCGTGGTACGCGCCGCGCAGGCGCTGCGCGAGAAACTGCGCGACGGCGCACCGCCGACGGGTGAGGTGACCGCCGAGGCGGACACCACCGAGGAGGTGGGCGAGCAGCCCGCGCTGCCCCGGTACGCGTACGGGGCGCAGTTCGTCGAGGTGCGGGTCGACGCGGACACCGGCGAGGTACGGCTCAACCGGATGCTCGGCGTGTTCGCGGCGGGCCGGGTGGTGAACCCGACGACGGCGCGCAGCCAGCTCATCGGCGGCATGACGATGGGGCTGTCGATGGCGCTGCACGAGGAGGGCCTGCTCGACGAGCGGTACGGCGACTGGGTCAACCACGACCTGGCCACCTACCACATCACCGGCTGCGCGGACGTGGAGTCGATCGAGGCGTACTGGCTGGACGAGCGGGACGACGAGCTGAACCCGACCGGGGTGAAGGGCATCGGCGAGATCGGCATCGTCGGCGCCGCAGCGGCGGTCGCCAACGCCGTGCACCACGCGACAGGCGTACGGATCCGGGAGCTGCCGATCCGGCTGGACAAGCTCATCGGAATATCAGACTTGGCTTAATTAAGCCGCCGGTGATACAACTGTCGTCGTGCACGCCTTCGACGTGCTGGGCGATCCGGTCCGGCGCCGCATCCTGGAGCTGCTCGCCGCCGGCGAGCAGACTGCCGGCGCGGTCAGCACGGTCATCCGCGAGGAGTTCGGCATCTCCCAGCCCGCCGTGTCCCAACACCTCAAGGTATTACGCGACAACGGCTTCGCCACCGTGCGACCGGAGGGCACCCGGCGGCTCTACGCGGTCGACCCACGCCCACTGCGCGAGGTCGACGGATGGCTGGAGCACTTCCGCCGCTTCTGGACCCCACCCCTGGCGGCACTCGCCACCGAGCTGGCCCGGGGCCGACGCGAGCGTCGACTACGCGGGCCCGCCGACCCACCCGACGAGAGGAACACCTGATGTTCGACGCCACCGAGCAGATCAACGCCGTCCAGCGCAAGGTCGGCAGCCGCACCCTGGAGGCCGGCGAGGCGCGGGTCACCACGATCAGCCAGACCTACCAGGCGACGGTCGAGGACCTGTGGGACGCCTGCACCAGCGCCGACCGCATCCCCCGCTGGTTCCTGCCGATCTCCGGTGACCTCCGGCTGGGCGGCAGCTACCAGCTCCAGGGCAACGCCCACGGCACCGTCGAGAGCTGCGAGCCGCCGCACCGCTTCACCGCCACCTGGGAAATGGGCGGCGAGGTGAGCTGGATCGAGGTGCGCCTCACCCCGGTCGGCGACGAGCGGGCCCGCCTCGACCTGGACCACATCGCGCACGTCGACCAGGACCGGTGGGCCCAGTTCGGGCCGGGCGCGGTCGGTGTCGGGTGGGACCTCGGGCTACTCGGCCTCGCCTCGCACCTGGCCGCCGACGGCAGCGGGATCACGCCGGAACAGGCCGCCGAGTGGACCGCCTCCGCCGAGGGACGACGGGCCATGGAGCTGAGCAGCCACCTGTGGGGTGAGGCGAGCATCGCCGCCGGCACCGACGCCGACGAGGCGAAGGCCGCCGCCGAACGCACCACCGCCTTCTACACGGGATCGGAGTAACGTGCTGCGGCATGACCGGCACGCCGTACTCGCACTGCTCCTACTGCGGCGCCGCCTACCCGCCGGCCGCCGGATGGCCGCGAGTCTGCGCGGCCTGCGGCGAGACCGTCTGGCGTAACCCGCTGCCGGTGGCGGTCGCGGTGCTGCCGGTCCGCACGACCGAGGGCCTGGGTGTGGTGGTGGTCCGCCGGGACATCGAGCCGGCCCGCGGCCAGCTCGCGCTGCCCGGCGGCTTCATCGAGTACGGCGAGGAGTGGCCCGACGCGCTCGTGCGTGAGCTGCGGGAGGAGACCGGCCTGGCAGCCGCGGCCGAGGACGCCCGCCTGTTCGCGGTGCACGGCGCACCGGCGGGCGGCACGATGATGGTCTTCGGCGTGCTGCCCGAGCGGGCGGCCGAGGACCTGCCCCCGTCGGCGCCGACCGAGGAGGCGACCGAGTGGCTGGTGCTCACCGACCCGGTCGAGCTGGCGTTCTCCACCCACACCCGGGTGCTCGCCGACTTCCTCACCCCCGGCCACCCCGCCTGACCGCGCGCGCACCCGCGCCAACGCCGCACGATCGCGCTCGATCCCTGTCGTGATGCATCGAATTCACCGAGGCCACTGCGACAGGGACGTCGATCCCGCACGGCCCCTCCTCGGCGATCTTGCACTTACTGTCGCGACATAAGGGGCATCCCCCGCATACCGACGACCGAAAGTGCAAGATCGGCGCGGGCGGCGTGGCGGACACTCCCGGGGGTCAGTGGGGGTGGGCTTCGTCGGCGCCGGCCAGGTAGCCGCTGGCCTGGAGGTCGAACAGCTCCCGATAGAGGCCGCCGGCCGCCATCAGCTCGTCGTGACTGCCCTGCTGGACAAGGCGGCCCCGCTCCAGCACGAAGATCCGGTCCGCGTGTCGGACGTTTGCCAGCCGGTGGGTGATCAGGACGACCGCCCGGTCGGGGTGGCGGCGCAGATGTTGGAACAGCGCGTGTTCGGCGCGGGCGTCCAGGGCCGCCGAGGGCTCGTCACAGATCAGCAGAGCCGCGTCACGGTAGAGGCCGCGGGCGGCGACCAGCCGCTGCCACTGCCCGCCGGACAGCTCGTGGCCGTCCTTGAACTCCCGGTCGAGCAGGGTGTCGTAGCCGTGCGGCAGGCCGACGATCATGTCGTGCGCGGCGACCGCGCGGGCCGCCTCCCGCACGGTGGGGCCGGAGCGGTCGGGGGCGCGGTCGTGCCGCCCGACCCGGATGTTCTGCCCGGCGGTGAACGGGAACTTCCACCACTCCTGGGTCATCACGGCCACCTGTGCGCCGAGCGCGCGGGGGTCCAGTTCGGCGATGTCGACGCCGTCCCAACGGATGACCCCGCCGGTGGGGGTGTAGAGCCCGGCGATCAGTTTGGCCAGTGTGGTCTTGCCGGAGCCGTTCTCACCGACGAGTGCGATCACCTCGCCCCGGCGGATGGTCAGACTGACCCGGTCCACCGCGGGCGCGTCGGTGTCCGGGTAGCTCAGACTCACCTCGTCCACGTCGACAACCTCGACGGCGTCGGCGACCCGGTCGCCGCCGCTCGGCACGCGGGCGTGGGCGCGGGTCAGGAAGTCCTGGTAGTCCTGGTAGTAGAGGGCGTCCTCGTACAGCGAGTTCGTGGCGACGACCGCCACCCCCAGGCTGGTCCGTGCGCTCTGCAGGGCGAGCAGGGCGGTCGCCGCGGCGGCGAGGGCGACCATCCCGGTCAGCAGCAGGCCGCCGAGCACGGCGTACACCCCGAAGGTGGCGAGCCCCGCCACTGTGGCGCCGGCTACCCGGGTGCCCGTCTGGGAGCGCACCAGCCGCAGCTGCGCGCGGGTCTCGACGGCCATCACGCCGCGGTACTCGGCGAGCAGAAAGTCGCGCATCTGGTAGGCACGCACCTCGGCGGCGGTGTGCCGGTTGGCCATCAGGTGGGCGAGCATCCACATCCGCCGTCGGCGGGTGATCCGGGCCAGCATCGCCAGGTACTCCCGGCGAGCCATCCGCACCGCGGTGATCGCCTGGGGCACCGCGGCGAGCAACAGGCAGGGCAGCAGCAGCGGCTGGATGACGGTCACCGCCACGGCGGTGGCGAGCATGCCGACCACACCGGTGACCAGGTTGACGGTGTGGTCGACGATCGACGCCGCCTCCGCCATCCCCCGGTCGCGCACCCGGTCCATCTCCTCGGCGAACCCGGCGTCGTCGAACGCCGCCAGGTCGACAGCCGTGGTGGCCTCGAACAGCCGCAGCTCCACCTGATAGTTGATCTGCGGGATCAGCCGGGCCTGGGCCCAACCGGCCGCGATGGCGAGGCCGCCGCGCGCCGAGACCGCCGCCGCGGCCACGATCAGCGCCGGCAGCGCTGAACGCACCCGGTCCGGGGTGGGCCCGGCGGCGAACAGCTCCCGCAGTACGGAGGTGGTGGCGAGCAGGCCGAAGGTGGTCATCACCCCGGCGGCGACGTTCAGGCCGATGGAGGCGAGAGTGTCCATCCGGTTGGTGGCCCAGGCCAACGCCACCGCCTCGCGAACCAGCCGGGGCAGTCGTCGGGCCACCGCCCAGAAGCCGGTGTGCGCGAACGCTCTCGAGTGGTGCATCCAGGCGGCGTCCTCCAGCTCCGGCAGCATCGAGGCGCTGCCGGGCGGGTCGATCGGCGGGTCGTCGTCGGCAGGGGTGCGCTGGCGGGCCATCGACTCCACGGGCCCTCCTCGGGGGCGGGATCACGAACGCCGCCCGAGACTACTGCCCGCAACGTATAGCTGTCTCTAGGTAGTCGGCGCGTCGCCTGGTTCGTTCGGTGCACCCTCGGTGACCGGCAGCAGGACCCGGAACGTGGTGCGTCCCGGCTCGGTCTCCACCCGGATGTCGCCGTGGTGTTTGTGCACCACGATCCGGTACGAGATGTCCAGCCCCAGGCCGGTGCCCGCGCCGACCGGCTTCGTGGTGAAGAACGGCTCGAAGATGCGCGGCCGGACCTCGGGCGGGATGCCGGGCCCGGTGTCGGTGATCTCCACCGCCAGCAGGTCGCCGGCGAGGCAGGTGCGGACGGTGAGCACGCCCTTCTCCCCCATCGCGCCCAACGCGTTGTCGATCAGGTTGGTCCACACCTGGTTCAGCTCCGCCGCGTACGCCGGCACCGGCGGGAGGCCGCGGTCGTACTCGCGGACCAGCTTGACCTCGGCGGGAATCTTGCCCTTGAACATCACGAGCGTCGCGTCGAGCAGGTCGTGCACGTCCACCACCCGGTGCGGCGCCCGATCCAGCTGCGAGTACTGCTTGGCGGCGTCCACCAGCCCGGAGATCCGGGTGACGGCGTCGCCGATCTCGCGCATCAGCAGCTCGGTGTCGACGGTGTAGGTGAGCCAGCGCACCGCCGCCTCGAGGTCCGCGGCCCCGACCGCGGCCTTCACCTGCGCCAACCAGGCCGCGTCGAGCCCACCGCCGACAAGGATCGGCGCCAGGTCCCAGGCTCCGCCGACCCCGTGCTCCTCCAGCCAGTCGGTGAGGGTGTCCTCGGCGTCGGCGGTGGCCATCGGCGTCAACTTCGGCGCGGTGGCCACCCGGGCGACCGCCTCCTCCTGCAACGCGACCAGGCCGTGCAGGGCGCTGCCGTCGAGCCGCCCGTCGGCGATCATGGCGAGCTTGTGTCGCATCCCGGCGACCCGGTCGCGCAGCACCGACGTGGCCCGCACCGCGGCTGCGGCCGGGTTGTTCAGCTCGTGGGTCAAACCGGCCGAGAGCGAGCCGAGGGCCAGCAGCCGCTCCCGCTCTCCGACGATGGCCTGACTGTCCCGCATCCCGAAGAACAGCCCCTCCAACAGGTGCATGGGCATCGGAAACCAGGACCGCAGGGCGTACGCGAAATCCTCCGCAGGCAGCACGAAGAACTCCGCGTCGGTCACCGCCCGCAGGCTGTTGCGGTAGATCTGCTCGACCTGGTCACCCAGGTACGCCTGGGTGGCCCCGCCGTACACCCCGCGCTGCTCGGTCCGGCTGACCTCGACGTCGTCACCGCGCACCAGGCGACTCAACGCCACCGCCCCGCGCACCAGCACGAAGAAGCAGGTCGCCGGCTCGCCCTCGCCGTACACGAGGGTGCCGCCGGCGCGCTGCTCGACCCGGCCGTGCTCGGCCAGCCAGTCGAGCTGCCCGTCGTCGAGCGCCTCGAACAGGAACAGGGTGCGCAACTGCGCCGGTGTCAGCCGGTCGGACTCGGTCACTGGGCCTCCTTGGTGCGCGACTGCGGGGCTCGCAAGACCCGACTCATTGGGCTTCCAGGTAGCGGTGCACCAGCGACACCGCCATCGCACCCTCGCCGACGGCCGAGGCGACCCGCTTGACCGACTCGGCCCGCACGTCGCCGGCGGCGAACACCCCCGGCACACTGGTCTCCAGGTGGTACGGGTCGCGCGACAGCGACCAGCCGGCCGGCCGCCGACCCCCGGCGAGCAGGTCCGGACCGGTCACGATGAAACCACGCCCGTCGCGGACCAGCACCCCGTCCAGCCAGTCCGTGCGGGGCTCCGCCCCAATGAAGATGAACAGCCAGGAGGCGTCGACCGAGCGGGCCTCCCCGGTGCGGGTGTCGCAGAGGGTGAGCCGTTCCAGGTGGTCCTCCCCCGCAGCGCCGACCACGGCGGTGTGCGGGTGCACGGTGATCCGGTCGATCCGTTCCAACTGGTCGATCAGGTACCGCGACATCGAGCCGGTCAGGTCCGCGCCACGGATGAGCAGGTGCACCCTCGACGCGTACCGGGAGAAGTGGACCGCGGCCTGGCCGGCGGAGTTGGCCCCGCCGACGATGTAGACGTCCTGCTCGACGCAGCTCGGCGCCTCGGTCGCGGCAGCGCCGTAGAACACTCCCCGCCCGGTGAAGTCGGCGAGCCCCGGGGCGTCGAGCACCCGGTACGACACACCGGTGGCCAACACCACCGTGTGCGCGGCGATCTCGGAGCCGTCGCCGAAGCGCAGCAACCGGGCGCCGCCGGCCTCGCTGAGCCCGACCACCTCCCGCGCGCTGAGCAGCTCGGCGCCGAACTTGACCGCCTGCCGCCGGGCACGATCGGTCAACTGCGCGCCGGAGACACCGTCCGGGAAGCCCAGATAGTTCTCGATCCGGCTGCTCTGCCCGGCCTGACCGCCGGTCGCCCGTCGCTCCACGAGCACGGTGCGCAGCCCCTCCGACGCGCCGTACACGGCCGAGCCGAGACCGGCGGGGCCACCGCCGATCACCACCAGGTCGTAGAAGTCACACGCCGGCACCACCGTCAACCCGGCCAGCGCCGCCAACTCGGCCTCGCTCGGGGCGACAAGCGCCTTGCCCTCCGGCGTCACCACCAGGGGTACGTCCGCCTCGGTGGCCCCGGCCGCGTCGAGCAACCGGACACCCTCCGGGTCGTCGGACAACAGCCACCGGTACGGCACCAGGTTGCGGGCCAGGAAGTCACGGACCTTGAACGACGGCGCCGACCAGCGGTGCCCGACGACCCGGATCTCGGCGCTGGCCGCGACCGGGGTGGCCGCCCACGCCTCCAGCAGCCCGTCGACCACCGGGTACAGCTTCTCCTCCGGCGGGTGCCAGGGTTTGAGCAGGTAGTGGTCCAGGTCGACCACGTTGATGGCCTCGATCGCGGCGTCGGTGTCCGCGTAAGCGGTGAGCAGCACCCGACGGGCGGCAGGGAAGATGTCCATGGCCGCCTCGAGGAACTCGACGCCTGTCATCTCCGGCATCCGGTGGTCGGCGAGCAGCAGCGCCACCTGTTCGCCGCGCAACTTGACCTCGCGCAGCGCGTCCAGGGCTTCCGGCCCGGAGGACGCCCGTAGCACCCGGTACCGGTCACCGTAGCGGCGCCGGATGTCGCGGGCCACCGCCCGGGACACCACGGGGTCGTCGTCGACGGTCAGGATCACCGGGTTCGCCATGGCGCCATGAAATCACCTGTCGAGGGTCGACCGCACCATCGCCGAGGTCTGCCGGACGCGTGATCGCCGCGCAGACGGGTAAGCCGAGGGGCCGCGCGGGGCGCCGGACATCGACGACCCGCCCGGCCGACGCGCACACCTCGGGGGGCCCATGGCGGACGCGACACCGACCGGACCGCCGACGACGGGCGGGATCGTGGAGCTGCGGGTGCATGGTGTCTCCGGCGCGGGGGCGGACCAGGTGTTGGACCGGCCGAACGTGCACCAGGTCGCCGGAGACCGCAGCGGAGGGTTCTACCGACCGCGTCCCGGCTACCCGGACTCCACCGGCACCGACGGGGTGACGCTCGAGGCGTACCGCTGGAGTGACCTGCCGTCCGGCACGGCGGTGCGGACGCTGTCGCTCGTCTTCCTGCTGCCGTTCATGCTCTGCAACGTGGCGCTCTGGATGCGCCCGGCGCAGACCGTGTCGGCCCGCGGATTCATGGCGCTGTGCCGGGTGCTCGCCCTCACTCTCACCGCGCTCTACGTGCTCTCCATCGTCGGGGTGGCGCTGGACCTGATCGCCTGGCGCTGCATGGACACCCCGTCGTGCCTGGCCGGCCGGAGCTGGCTGTCCTGGCTCGGCGGGCGCCCGCCGGGGCTGCGCCTCGGTGTGCTGGCGCTCGTGCCGGTCGCCGCCATCGGGCTCGTCTGGTGGTTGGGTGCCCGCCCCAGCCACTCGTTCGACGCGTTCCGGTCCCCGGCGACGCCGACCACGAAACACCAGCTCAGCGCCGTCGGCCAGTGGGACGGCGAACCGCTCGTGGGTCGGCTGCGCTCGGTGCACGTCGCGGCGGCGTTCGCCACGCTCAGCGGCAGCCTGCTGGCCGCACGAGCCAGCCAGCACTCCTCGTGGGTGATGGTGACACTGTTGATCGCCACCGGGGCGGTGCTGCTGAGCTGCCTGGTCCTGGTCACCGTGGTGCCGAGCATCGACCGCACCGACCGGGCCCCCCGGGTGGACGGCGCCTTCCGCGGGCTGCGCACGATCGCCTGCGGCCTGACGATGCTGGTGATCGTGCACGTCGTCATCAGTCCGGCGCCGTGGCCGAAAGGTGGTGCGTTGCCCGGTTACAGCGCCATCGTGGCCTGGCTCTTCGTCAGCCAGACCGTGCTGGTGGTCGCGCTCGCCGCACTGGTGATCGCGCGGCGCGGTGGAGGGCAGCACAGGGCGCCGCTGCGTGCGCTTGGCGCGCCGGTCTTCCTGACGATTTCCGCCGGGCTCGCCGTGGCGTTCTCCGCCGAGCTGGTATACCGGGTGGCGGACCTGCTCGACCGGGACGGGACGACCGCGGACAGCCTGGAGACCAGCCCGCCGCTGGCGTACAAATGGGCGATCTTCGGGTTTTTCCTGGCGGTGGTGACCGCGCTGCTGGTGGCCGCCGTGACCACCAGGTTGACCCGGCGCGGGCGGCGGCGGGCCGCGCGGGCGATCGTGGCCGCCGACTTCCCGCACGCGCCGCCGCAGGCGGCGGACCGGCTGCGGCGGGTCGAGCAGGCGGTGGCCCGGGCCCGCTTCACCGAACGGTTGGAACCGCTCTCCGTGGTGTACGCCGGCCTCGCCGCGATCGGCCTGGCCACAAGCGTGCTCGGCCTGCTCCAGCTCCTGCCTGGCGACGTGGCGCAGCGCTACGTGGGCGTGCCGGAAGGCATGGTCGACTTCCTGATCGGGTCGGGTAGCTACGTGATCGCCGGGATCCTGCTCGGCCTCGTGGTCGGCGGCATCTTCGCGTACCGGACAGCGCAGTTCCGACGCTACGTGGGGGTGCTGTGGGATCTCGGCACCTTCTGGCCCCGGGCGGCGCACCCGTTCGCGCCGCCCTGCTACGCCGAGCGGGCCGTGCCGGAGCTGGGCAAACGCATCACCTACCTGGTGGAGCAGGGACAGGCTGTCCTCCTGGCCGGGCACAGCCACGGCTCGGTGCTGCTCGCCGCCACGGTTCTGCAACTGCCCTCCCGGATCACCGACCGGGTCGCGCTGCTGACCTACGGCTCGCCGCTGGGACGTCTGTACTCCCGACTGTTCCCGGCGTACGCCGACGAGCCGGCGTTGCGCGAGATCGGCGAACGGATCGGCTGGCGCTGGATCAACCTGTGGCGCGACACCGACCCCATCGGCGGCTGGATCTTCGCCTCGCACCGTCCCGGGGAGGCCGAGACGTTGACCGGGCCGGCGGCGACGGTGGACCGCCGGTTGATCGACCCACAGGACGTGGTGCCGGCACCCAGCGACAGCGTTCCCCCGCCGATCCTGGGACACTGGCCGTGCGAGTCGCAGGAGGCGTTCGCGGAGGCGGTACGGGACCTGACCCGGCGACTACGCCCAGCACGAAACTGAGTCGGCCGGGATGACCGTGCCGGTGGCCGAGCCGGGCGGGACGACCGTGCCGGTGGCCGGATATCGTCGCGTGGTGAGCCCGTCCAAGCCGCCCGCGCGCCGGTTGATCGCCTCGAACAAGAAGGCGCGACACGAGTACACCGTCCTGCGCACGTACGAGGCGGGCATCGTGCTTGTCGGCACCGAGGTGAAGTCGCTGCGCGAGGGGCGGGCCTCACTGGTGGACGCGTTCGCGCACGAGCGCGACGGCGAGATCGTGCTGTACGGCCTGCACATCGCCGAGTACGCCTACGGCACGTGGACCAACCACGCCCCACGCCGCAACCGCAAGCTGCTGCTGCACCGGGCCGAGATCGACCGGATCCTGGACAAGGTCCGCGAGGGCGGGGTGACCCTCGTCCCGCTGTCGATGTACTTCGAGAACGGCTTCGCGAAGGTCGAGCTGGCCCTGGCCAAGGGCAAACGCTCCTACGACAAGCGGCAGACGCTGGCCGAGCGCGACGCCAACCGGGAGATCGCCCGCGAGCTGGGCCGGCACCTCAAGGGCCACCCCCGCCGGCCCTGACGCCCCCGCGGATCGCCCGGGGTCGCGGCGTGGGGGTCGCGGCGTGGCGCGCGGGACATCGTTGACGTGGTCCGACAGACGTGGTCTCCTCAGTCGATGCCGTTATTGAAAACGGTAATCATTAACTTCTGCGAAGGAGAACCATGTCGCTCACCGTTCCGCCCGCCCTGCTGGACGCCGCCGAACGCGGCCCCGTCGACGACGAGGCGTTCATCGCCTGCGTCCGCGACTCCCTGCCGTACGCCTGGGCCACCGTCAGCCGGGTCGTCGCCGAACTTGAGGCAGGCAACGCCGACCTGGCCGACAACGACGTCGCGCCGCCCACCGACGCCGACCGCGGTCAACTGCTCCGCGCGCTGGCGAGCGACGCCATCCGCGCCGGCCTGGAACGGCACTTCGGCGTACGCCTGGCCTTCCAGAACTGCCACCGCGTCGCCGCGTTCCGCCCGTCGGCCGTCGACGGTGAGCGCTACCGCCGCTTCGTGTCGACCCGTGGCCAACTGCTCAACCAGTCGCCCGAACTCCGCAACTGCTGACCCCGCCTAACGGCCGGTCGGGTGGGCGCACGCGAGCCCACCCGACCGCGCCCCGCGCCCGCACCCCCACCAAGATCGCGCTCGAACCAGGATGTAGTGGCCTCATCGGCACCCGACACCACTGGTTCATTGATCGAGCACGATCTTGTGAGTGTGCCCCACGCGAGAGCACCCCCACCGAAGGACGGGCACTCACTGAGCGGCGCTCACGAAGCCAGGGTTCCCGATTGGAACCGCAAACCCCCAGGGACAGGTGAGCCAGACGCAAATGCTGGGCCTGACACCGCCAAACCCACGCTGTTGCCGCCAAATCCAGGCTTCCGGGCTCGCAGGTGCGGACGTTAGAGTGAGCGCGTGACGACGTACCGGATCGGGGAGGCCGCCGAGTTGCTCGGCGTCAGCGCCGACACCGTCCGCCGCTGGATGGACGCCGGGCGCTTGCCCGCTGGGCGCGACGAGCACGGCCACCGGGTCGTCGCCGGCGTCGACCTGGCCGCCTTCGCGCGTGCCCAGGCCGCCGACCCGGACGCGGGCGCCGAGTTCTCCTCGGCCCGCAACCGGCTGCGCGGCATCGTCGTCGACGTCCGCAAGGACACGGTGATGGCCCAGGTCGACATCCAGGCAGGCCCGTTCCGGGTCGTGTCGTTGATGAGCCGGGAGGCCGTCGACGAGCTGGACCTGCGGGTCGGGTCGGTGGCCGTCGCGGTGATCAAGTCGACCACGGTGGTGGTGGAGCGGGCCACACCTGTCACGAGTAGGGGACGAGCGGGCGGATGAACGCGTGGAGCAGGGGCACGGCCTCCCTGGTGGCCGGCGGGCGGATGAGCACCCGGGCCAGGGTCGCGGCCCTACTGGTGGCGGCCGGGCTGGCCCTGACTGGCTGCGGAACGGGTGACGAGGGGGTGGCCGGCGGCGACGAGGACGGTCGGGTCACCGGTACGGTGACCGTGTTCGCGGCGGCCTCGCTGACCGAGTCGTTCACCCGCATCGGGAGGGACTTCGAGGCCGCCAACCCGGGCAGCAGTGTGACCCTCAACTTCGCCGGCAGTGCCGCCCTGGCCAACCAGATCACCCAGGGCGCACCGGCGGACGTGTTCGCCTCGGCCGCACCGGCGAACATGGCCAGGGTGACCGGGGCGGGCAGCGCCGACGGGGCACCGAGCGTCTTCGCCCGCAACCAGTTGGTGATCGCGGTGCCCCGGGGCAACCCGAACCGGGTGGCGGGCCTGGCCGACCTGACCGGTCCGGGTGTCAAGGTCGCGCTCTGCGCCGAGCAGGTGCCCTGCGGCGCGGCGGCCCGCACCGCACTGGGCGCGGCCGGCGTCGCACTGACACCTGTCACCCTGGAGCAGGACGTCAAGGGTGCGCTCGCCAAGGTGCGGCTGGGCGAGGTGGACGCCGCGCTTGTCTACCGCACGGATGCGCGGGCGGCGAGTGCAGACGTGACAGGTGTGGAGTTTCCCGAGTCGGCGCGGGCGATCAACGACTACCCGATCGTCGCGCTCAAGGACGCGCCGAATCCGGCCGGTGCACAAGCTTTCGTCGCGTACGTCGGATCGGCGCCGGCGCAGGCGGTCCTTGCCGAGGCGGGTTTCCAGGCGCCGTGAGGCAACAGGTCCACGCCCACGACGCACCTCGCGGTCGCCGGGCCACACCTCGACGGCGGGGGCGGGTGCCGGCGGCGTTGCTGATCCCCGCCGGGCTGGGGTTGTTGTTCCTCGTCCTACCGTTGGCCGGGCTGCTGGTCCGGGCGCCGTGGGCGACCCTGCCGGAGCGGCTCACCGGGCCGGGCGCGTTGACCGCTCTGCGGCTGTCGGTGCAGACCGCCACCCTGGCCACCGCACTGTGCCTGCTGCTCGGGGTGCCGCTGGCCTGGGTGCTCGCCCGGGTCGAGTTTCCCGGCCGTCGGCTGGTACGCGCGCTGGTCACCGTGCCGCTGGTGCTGCCGCCGGTGGTTGGCGGGGTGGCGTTGTTGCTGGTCTTCGGCCGGCGTGGCCTGCTCGGCGGTTGGCTCGACGCCACGTTCGGCATCACCCTGCCGTTCACCACGGCGGGTGTCGTGTTGGCCGAGTCGTTCGTCGCCATGCCGTTTCTGGTGATCGCCGTGGAGGGTGCGTTACGCGCCGCCGACCACCGCTACGAGGAGGCCGCCGCGACGTTGGGCGCGAGCCGGTGGACCACCTTCACTCACGTCACCCTGCCGTTGGTGGCGCCAGGTCTGGCCGCCGGGGCGGTGCTCTGCTGGGCGCGGGCGCTCGGCGAGTTCGGTGCCACCATCACCTTCGCCGGCAACTACCCGGGTCGTACGCAGACCATGCCGCTCGCCGTCTACCTGGCGTTGGAGACCGACCTGGAGTCCGCGATCGTGCTCAGTCTGGTGCTGCTCGTCGTGTCGGTGGGCATCCTGGTCGCGTTGCGGGACCGCTGGATGACCACCGCATGAGCTGGATGAGCACCGCATGAGCTGGATGAGCACCGCATGAGCACCCGATCGGTTGCGCCGGTCGACCTTCGGGCGGCCGGTCGACTGCTCGACGCCCGGCTCGTCGTCGACCGGGGCGCCTTCCGGCTCGACGTGCCGTTGCGGGTCGCGCCCGGCGAGGTGGTGGCGCTGCTCGGCCCGAACGGCGCGGGCAAGACCACCGCGTTGCGGGCGTTGGCCGGGCTGCACTGCCTCAGCGACGGGCACGTCACCCTCGACGGCGTCGACCTGGACCGCCCGGCGGCCGGGGCCTGGGTGCCCACCGAACGCCGGTCGATCGGCGTGGTCTTCCAGGACTACCTGCTCTTCCCGCACCTCAGTGCGGTGGACAATGTGGCGTTCGGGCCGCGCCGGCACGGCGTCGACCGGCGGGCTGCCCGTGCCACGGCCCGGGAGTGGCTGGGCCGGGTGGGGCTTGAGGCGCAGGCGCAGCGCCGGCCTCGGCAGCTCTCCGGCGGTCAGGCGCAGCGGGTGGCGTTGGCCCGGGCACTGGCCGTGGCGCCGTCGCTGCTGTTGCTCGACGAGCCGCTGGCCGCGCTTGACGCCCGTACCCGACTGGACACCCGCGCGGAGCTGCACCGGCACCTGTCCGCCCACCCGGGCGCCACGGTGCTTGTCACCCACGACCCGCTGGACGCGTTGGCGTTGGCCGATCGCCTGGTCATCGTGGAGGGTGGCCGGGTGGTGCAGGAGGGCGACGGGCCGAGCGTCACCGCCCGGCCCCGCACCGACTATGTGGCCCGGCTGGTTGGGCTGAACCTGTATCGGGGCCGCGCCGACGGGCACGGGGTGCGGGTCTCGCCGGAGCTGACCCTCACTGTCGCCGACCGGGTGGAGGGTGAGGCGTTCGTGGCGTTCCGGCCGGCGGCGGTGGCGCTGCATCCGGCCCGGCCGGAGGGCAGCCCACGCAACACCTGGGCGGGCACCGTGGCGGGCGTCCAACGGCACGGTGACAACGTGCGGGTGCAACTGGACGGACCGGTCGGGGTGGCCGCTGACGTCACGCCGGCCGCCGCCGCCCAGCTACGGCTGATCCCCGGTCAGCGGGTCTGGGTGGCGGTCAAGGCGACCGAGACGCACGCGTACCCGGCGAACGGCTGACCCGCCGGCCGGAAGCGGCTCAGCCGGCGAGCAGGTCGGTGTGCGCGGCGCGCAGCCGGGCCACCGTCGGGTCGCTGCCGGGGACGACCCGGCGATCCAGCTCGGCCCACACCTCGGCAAGCGCCGCGCGGACCGCGCTCAGCTCGACGGCGTGCCGCTGACTGCTGCGGCGGTGCTGCTCGTCGAGGCGGCGGGCCCAGCCGGCGGTGACCGTGGCAAGTCGGTCGGCGTCGGCGCGAGCCTGCGCGCCGCTGCGGGCGGCTGCGGCGGGGACGATGGCGGCGACCGGGCGGGGATCGCCGTCGCGGGTGACGACGGTGACCGCGTCGGTCAGCTCGGCCAGCGCGACGAGTTGGCTGAACCGGGTGCGCGCCTCACGCAGCGGCACGGAACGCGGCGGGTCGGAGTGGGGGGTGAGCGCGGGGACGGCCATGGATGCATGGTGCCGTGCGGGTACGACAACAATCCGCCGTCGGTAGTGGACGGTGCGTCATCACCCGGGCCACTCGTCGGCAAGCACCGACCAGACCTCGAGGTCGATCCGACCGTGCGGGCCGGGCCTGAGCTGGCGAAGCGTGCCGTCGAGACGGAAGCCGAGCCGTTGGGCGAGGGCCTTGCTGCGGGTGTTGTCGGCGTTGGTGCGCCACTCCACCCGCTGAATGCCGCGCTCGCGCACCGCCCAGTCGATGATCCGGCGGACCGCCGGGGCGACCATGCCCCTGCCTTGCGCGGCCGGCTCCACCCAGCACCCGACCTCGCACATGCCGGTGCTGGCGTCGAACGACACGAAGATGACCCCGCCGACGAGGGTGCCCCGCCACCACAGACCCCAGATGCCGCCGCTGTCGCTGGCCCAGCGGTCGGCGTAGCGCTGCAACACCGCACGGGCGGATTCCAGGTCGGTGGCGGCGAAGGACGGTGACACCCAGGGCTTGATGTGGTCGCGGGCCCGGTCGATGTGGGCGAGGAACTCCTCGGCCCGCCACGGCTCCAGCGGACGCAGCTCGACCTCGTCGGTCAGCGGCAGGGTGAACACCGGGCCTCCACTCGGTTAAGCGTCGAACGTCGGTAGCAGGCTCGCACAGGCCGGTGCGTCCCGGCCGCGCCGGGGCCGGCTCAGGTCGTGAGATGGGTACGGCCCGCCCCGTCGACCGACCCGATCAGATGATCATGTGGGTCCAGTAGCTGAGCCAGAGCACGAACAGCACGCCCTGCACCACGGCGAGCGTCGCGGTCAGCCAGACGTCGACGCTCGCGTGCCGGGCGCAGCGGGCCAGCACGAGCGCCACCGGGAAGACGGCGAGCAGGTAGCGCAGCAGGCTCTTGTACACCGGCGGGCCCATCGACAGTGGCACCAGCACCATGAGGACGCCGTACACCAGATAGGCCAGCTCCCGGCGGCGGAAGCCGGCGATCAGCACGGCCAGGACAGCCACGGCGAACCACACCCGAGCCGCGTCGCGGGGCTCGCCGGTCAACCCGTTCAGCAGCACCGGTGCGGGGTTCTGCACCTCGATGCCCCACCCGGTCCGCTGGGCGTGCTGATAGGCGAACCAGCCTCCACCCCGCCACCGGCAGTACGCCATGAAGGTGAACCACCCGGCGGGCAGCAGCAGCAACGGCCAGCCGGTCCGGAGGTAGCCGAGCAGTGCGCGCGGGCCGAGCCTCCAGTCGTGCTGCCGCAGCAGCACCAGGGCCAGCGGCAGCACCACGAGCAGTCCGACGGAGCGGCTCATCGCCAGGAAGTAGCCGAACACTCCGACCAGCAGCCACCGGCGCCGCTCGGCGTGGTAGAAGGTGGCCAACGCGAGGCAGACGAAGAGCGACTCGGTCAGCGCGGCCTGGAACAGGAACGCGGTCGGCAGCAGCACCAGATATCTGGTGAACCGCCGGGCCGCCGGGCCGTCACCGAGCAGCAGTTCCGCCAATCGGTAGCCGTACCAGAGCGCCAGCAGGAACGCGACGTTGCTGATCAGCAACAGGGCGAGGGCGGTGTCGCCGCCGAGCAGCACGCCGACCGGCCGGGCCAGGAACGGGTACAGCAGCGGGAAGCCGAAGTCCACCCACGGCCCGCTCAGCGGCAGGGTGCTCAGCCGTAGGTAGAGCATGGAGTCCCAGGCGAACCAGAAGGAGATCCACCGCTGCCCGGAGATGTCCCGCTGCTGCGCCCACATCAACGCCTCGTCCGCGGGCGGGGCACCGGGGACGCCGTCCCAGGCGTGCAGGACCAGGAGCCCGAGCAGGGTGAGCAGCAGCTTGGCGCCGAGGAACAGGCCGATGACGTACGGCCAGGGCGGCGGCACGCGGCGGGCCAGCCGCGCTCCGGCGTGCCCTGCCGCGACCGCTCGGGCGGCACACGCCGCCGCGCCGCTGCGCCACCGGTCCATCCGCCCCGCTCCCCACTCCCCCCGGTCGCCGGCCGCGCGGGGGGTCGCCCTTCTCGTGGTACGCCGCGGCGCGCCCCGCCGAAGCGAGGACCAGCTACCGTCAAGTGTGACATTCTGCGCATAACGGGTGGACGTCGAGGCCTCCACCACGGCGGTGAGCAGGGAGCGCACCAGCATGAGCGAGCAGCACTGCACGGTGGTCATCGGTGCGGGGCCGGCCGGGCTCACCGCGGCGTACGAGCTGCTCCGGCACGGCCGGTCGGTCCAGGTGTTCGAGGCCGACGAGGTGGTCGGCGGGATCAGTCGCACGGTGGAGCGCGACGGGTGGCGCTTCGACATCGGCGGCCACCGCTTCTTCACGAAGGTGCCCCGGGTGGAGGCGTTCTGGCACGAGATCCTGCCGGACGACGACTTCCTGACCAGGCCCCGGATGAGTCGCATCTTCTACCGGGGCGCCCTGTTCAACTACCCGCTCAGCGCGATGAACGCCCTGCGCAACCTGGGGCTGCCGGAGGCCGCCCGCTGCCTCGGCTCGTACGCCCGCGCCCGGCTGCGGCCACCCCGGGACCAGTCACACTTCGAGGGCTGGGTATCGGCCCGGTTCGGCTGGCGGCTCTATTCGATCTTCTTCAAGACGTACACCGAAAAGGTCTGGGGCATGCCGGCGGACCGGCTGCGGGCCGACTGGGCGGCGCAGCGGATCAAGAACCTGTCGCTGGCGACGGCGATCCGCAACGCGCTGCTGCCCCGACGGCGGCGCACCGACGTGACGAGCCTGATCGAGGAGTTCCAGTACCCGAAGTACGGGCCCGGGATGATGTGGGAGCGCTGCGCCGAACAGGTCCGTGAGCGGGGCGGGAGCATCTCCACCGGCAGTTGGGTCACCGCCGTGCACCGCGACCCGGCCCGTCGGCGGGCGATCAGCGTGACGGTCAACGGCACGGGCGGGCAGCGAACCGAGGCGGCCGACGAGGTGATCTCGTCCATGCCGATCTCGGAGCTGGTGGCCGCGCTCCACCCGCCCGCGCCGCCGGAGGTGCGGGCCTGCGCGGCCGACCTGCGCTACCGCGACTTCCTGACCGTCGCCCTGGTCGTGCCGGCGGAGTTCTCGTTCCCGGACAACTGGATCTACGTGCACGACCCGGGGGTCCGGGTGGGTCGGATCCAGAACTTCGGCTCCTGGTCGCCGTACCTCGTCAAGGACGGCCGCACCTGTCTGGGCCTGGAGTACTTCGTGTTCGAGGACGACGAGATGTGGCGTACCCCCGATGCCGACCTGGTGGCCCTCGCCACCGCGGAGCTGGAGCGGTTGGGGTTGGTGCGACCGGGCGTGGTGGAGGCCGGCTACGTCGTGCGCATGCCAAAGGCATACCCGGTGTACGACGAGCGCTACCAGCACAACGTGGACGTGATCCGGGCGTGGCTGGCCGAGGCGGTGCCGAACGTGCACCCGGTGGGCCGCAACGGCATGCACCGGTACAACAACCAGGACCATTCGATGCTGACCGCGATGCTGACCGTCGAGAACATCGCCACCGGGAGTACGCACGACGTCTGGTCGGTGAACGTGGAGCGGGACTACCACGAGGAGTCGTCCGCGGGCGGCGACAGCAGGCCCGGCACCGGCCGGGACGCGCCGGTGATGCCCAGCCGGATCATCGCGGCCCCGATCACCGCGCCGGACGAGCCAGCTTCTGTCGCAGCTCCCCCGTCTCACGCATGAAGCCGAGCACGATCTCGCGGAACGAGTCGACGGACAGGTCGACGGCGGACTGGAACTTCGCGAGGGCCAGGTCGATGTCGGACCGCCCGCGATCCTTGTCCCAACCGATCGGGTTCGGCGTCTGGAACTGCTTGCAGGCCACCAGCAGGGCGCGGCCCTGCTGGAAGTTCACCGACGGCACGTTCCAGACGGTCCCGGCCATGATCCGTACGCCGTCCAGCAGGACGAGCGCCGCCGTGACCCGCTCCAGCCCCTCGCTCGGCGACAGCATGTGGGAGCGGACGAACATCGCCCCGAGCGCGACGAGCAGGCCCACGTCCGTGAAGTCGTGCAGGAACCTGTCCACCAGTGGCGCGCTCTCCGGCCCGACGGCGGTCGCGATCTCGGCCCGCATCGCGTGCATGCCGGTGGCGAGCTCCGAGAAGCTGCCCACCCGCGCGATGGTCTCGGCCAGCTTGCCGTACCCCTCGGACAGGGTGCCGTGCAGTTCGAGCCGGGCCAGGGCGCAGACGATCGACGCGGAGAAGTCCGTGGGCTCGTGCGGTTCGGCCCGTGCCGCCGCCGCCACCAGTTCGTCTCGGGAGCACTCCCCCGCCGCGTAGGCCTGCGACAACGATTCGCACGCGCCCACCGCGGCACGCAGGCGCAACAGCGGGTCGCCGAGCGCGAGGCCGAAGGCGTCGAGGTAGGCGGCCGCCGCCGTGGTGAAGTGCCGCCGGTGCCGGTGGTGGGCCGCGAGCAGGTGCGCCATCCGCGGGTTGGACGGGAAGGCCCGCCGGCCGCGGGCCAGGATCTCGTCGACCGGACGGAAGTCGATGGGGACGTGCGCCACGATGGCGAGCGCCGTCTGGAGCTGCAACTCGTTGTGCGCCTCCCGCTCGACCGCCTCGACCGAGTCGCCGCACCGTTTCACCAGCGAGGAGAGTCTCTTCCTGCGTACCTCGCCGAGCTGTTCGAGCACGGCCAGCTTGTGCGGGGTCGGACGGCTCAGCCAGCGCTCGTCGGACATCCGCGCCTGCCGCAGGAGAGACCCCGCGATCGCCCACTCCGTACGCACCAACCGGTACTCGATCTCCACGACGAGCGGTGTGACCTTCGGATTGTTCCTGCGCCACCTGCGGTAGGCGCGCTTGATCGGGGCGAGCTGACTCTCGGCGGAGCGGTGCGCGGGCAGGTCCGAGTCGACGGCGTTGTCGCCCTCCCGGCTCACCTTGAGCGTGGGGTCGGCGACGAGCAGACTCAGGAAGGCGTCGGCGGTCGGGGCGTTCTCGACCGTCCACGCCAGCAGGCCCCGCGCGAGTTGCAGCCGACCGGGTTCGCCGGTCCGCCGGCCGCGCTCCAGCCGGTGCAGCCGCCGCTGCTGCCTCGCGATCGCCAGCAGAGGACGGCTGTCACCGGCAAGCGCGAGCGACTTGAGCAGCTCCTCGTGCGGCGTGAGCGCGCGCAGCGCCCGGGTGAGGAAGACCTCGGTGAGTGACTGGTCGCCGCTGAAGTCGCCGGCGCGGCCGATCAGCGAGACGTACATCGTCCAGGTGCCCGGGTCGGCAAGGAACGATCGGTCGTCCTCCACCTGGGACAGACACCATTCGGCCACCGCGCGGAGACCGTCCGGCGAGGGCAACGGCCGGACGGTGACCGCTCGGAGCGCGTCGTGCAGCACGATCCGCACATCGGCGCGGCCGGACAGTCGCTCGTCGGCGACGACGGCGCTCATCCACGCTCCGACGGCGGCACCGACGGCATCGCCCGTGCCGACCCCCAGCCACCACGCCAGCACAAGCACCTGGGCGTCCTGGACCTGCTCGAGGTGGCTTCCCGCCTCGACGATGCGGTCGACCGTGCGCACCCCACCGACCTCGGCGAACGTACGGCTGGCGGCGGCCACGTCGCCGGTGTGGATCTGACTGCGCCAGAGCCGCAGGCGGACCCGCATCGACGGGCCGCCGCCGTCACCGCGCCCTTCCAGCTCGACGATCTGCTGGTAGAGCGACTCCACCCACTCGGGTCGCAGCGAGCGGCTGGACACGCGATGGGCGATGTCCTGCATCGCGAGCCCCTGTTCGGAGGTGAGCGTGTCCACCTCGAAGACGAACGGCGCGGTGCCCGGCCATTCGTCGAGCCCGATGGCGTCAGCGCTGAACGCGCCACGGGCCAGGTCCTGGCGCGTCGCCGTGGGCGCGCGGATGCCGAGCGGGTCGTGGGCGGAGGCCAGCACCTGCTGTTCGAGGGCATCCCGGATGAGTGGCGGCACGGCGTTGCGGACCTCTCCGTTCGAGCCGGGTCCGACGGTCGCCAGCCCGGGGTCGCCGAGCGCCGCGATCGGGTCGTCCGGGAGCGCTGCGGTGGGGTCGAGAATGGGCAGGTCGAACCGCTCGGACAGGGCGATGGCGAGGTCCACCGCGTCGTCGCCCTCGTGCTGTGCGCAGGCCGCCAGGATCTCCCCGGGGAGAAGACACCGTGGGTCGACGAGGTCCAGCGCGTACTCGGCCGCCTCCGCCGGCACCCGGCCGAGGGTGGCACGGGCGACCAACGCCGCCGCGTCCGTACGACTGATCGGCCCCACCTCGACGGCGGTGGAGAGCCCGACGCAGGACAGTTCGTCGCCGAGTTCCCGCCCGACGAGGACGACCGCGGCGTTCATCCGCTCGGCGGCCTTCATCAGAGCGGTGAGATCCGCGTCCGCGGCGGCGTCGACGTTCTGGTGCTGAAGGTCGATGACGAGCCGCCCACCGCGCAGGTCGCGCATGACCGTCCAGCAGGCCAACGCCAGCGTCTCCTCGTCGGAGCGGCTCCCGAACGGATCCTGCGGGATGTGCACGCCGAGCACCGGCAGGACGATCCCCACCACCGGATGCCGCGCGGGGACGGGCGGGGCCACCGCCGCGTCGACGTACGCCGTGTCACCGGCGGGGACGTGCGCGAGGCGGACCCAGACGCCGGTCAGCGCCGACTTGCCGGCGAGTGCGTCACCGACGACGAGGCGGTGGCGGGGGCCGTCGCGCGAATCCAGCGCGGCGATCTCCGCCTCCCGGCCGACGAGTTCCACCAGGTCCGAGGGCGCGTCGCCGCGGATCAGACTGCGCGGAGGCCAGGCGAGCCCGCTCGCGGCGTGCCTGATCTGCATCCGCCGGTCGTGCGTGTCCAGGCCGAGCGAGGTTCGGAGCGGAACGATCTCCGTACCCAGCAGGGCGTGTCCGCCCAGGTCCGTCTGCCGGCCGCGGGTGACCCGGACCATGCCGACGAGCCGGCCGCCCTCGCGGTCGAGCACCGGTGCGCCGCTGTATCCCCGCTGGATCTGACCCGACCGGAGCTTGAGCCAGGCGATCCCGTCGTCCTCCACGAGGCCCTCGTTGACCACCAGCGTCGTCTCGGCACGCCTGTCGACACAGCTGACGACCACGTACTCGGCGGCGAGGGTGGGGGGACGGGAGTCCGGCACGAACCAGAAGTCGTCGGCGTCCTCGACGCTCAGGAGGCAGAGGTCACGCTGCTTGTCCCAGACGAGGACCGTCGCCGGCTCGTCGGGAGCGGCGGCGGACCGGCCGATGCGGCGGATCTTCACCGGCCCGGTCCGGTCCAGCCCGTGCGTGGCGGTGGCGACGACCCGCGGCCCGATCATGAAGCCGGTCTGTGTCACGGACCCCTGGTGAACGCCGACCAGCCCCGCCCACAGCTGCCGGCCGGCCTCGACATCAGCCATCTCAGCCGGCGAGGTCCTTCCAGGCCAACTTCAACTCCACCGCGCCCTCGGCCTTCCCGTCCACGAGGAGCGCCACCGCCTTGCCGTTGGTGATCGAGAACCCGACGCGCATGGTGACCTCGATCTCCGTCGGGGCCGCCTTGCGGGCGTGCTCCACCAACTCCTCGGCCACCTTCGACACCTGCTCCGCCACGTCGCTGAGCTTGACCTTGAGCGACTGGAAGGAGACCTCCTCCTCGGAGTCGATCTCCATCGCCAGCGCCGCGAACGTCGTCTGGTCCTTCAACTCAAGCGCTATCAGGTCGCCATGCATCAGGTCGTTCCCCTCGGTGAGGCGCTCGTCGGGTCGGGTGGCAGCAATTGTCAACGCGGTGCAGTGTGGACACCCTGGGCCGGTCAGCCCTTTCCGTCTCACACTCTCGGGGTGATCCAGACCCTAACGCGCTCCGGCCAGGGGCTTCCCGGCCGAGCGGGTCGTCTATCGGATCATCGACACTGCGCCGCTCACCGTGGCAGGCGCGTCCAGTACGCCACGGTCGCGTCATCCGGCACGGCCGCATCAGCGCGGTCGACGGCCTGCGCCTCGGCCTGCCGAACCTGGCTGATGACGTCGGCCGGCCCGCTGGCTCGGAGCAGGTCCAGCAGGCCCGGCCAGTCGGTCCGACCGTACGGGCTGACGATGCGGCTGGCACCGTTGCTGAGCAGCGCCACACCGTTCAGGTCGGCGAGGAACCGGCTGCCGGTCACCGCCTCGTCGGCGGCGCGGGGGTCGTCCTTGGCGATCCAGTAGCCGCCGGGCCGGTTCCGGCGGGCACGAATCGCGGTGACGCAGGAGGCCAGCACGCGGTCGTACTCCGGTGTGCCCTGGGCGACGCCGACCAGCGGCGCCGAGCACTCGCGACGGGCAGTCGTCTCGCGCTCATCGGTGACGACCTGCGGGCCGGCCTCGACCTGGTCGAGGACGAGGTAGGAGTCCGCGAGCAGGAGCCAGTCCAGGCGGCCCTGGTGGGCGCGGACCACGGCGACCGTGGCCTGCGGGCTGCTGGGGTCGGTGATGTCGCAGGTGTCACCGTGCTCGGCGGCGATTTCGCCGATGGCCGCGGCGAGGATCGCGGCGAGGGCCCGCCCGTCGCCGCACGACAGGTGGCGGAGCAGCGCGCCGCCAAGACGGTGCGTGTACCAGGCGACGCCGTGGAAGCACAGCGGTTCAGCTCCCGGGATGCCGGCACCGTCGAGCAGGACGACGGCGCCGGGAACGACGCCGACGAAGTCCTCGTTCGGCCGGTCCGCCCGACCGGCGTTCGTCGCCAGGCTGACGTGCACTCGTGGCTCCTGTCCGGGTACGACGGCCGACCGTCGGGGCGGGCGGCGACCTGCGCGGGCACTCAGGCTCGAGGCGGGCCGGTGATGCCGTCCAGGATGGTGGTCAGGTTGTCGTTGAAGGTCTCCTCGGCGCTGAGATGGGCGCCGTCGATGACCAGCCGGGCGACGGTGGGGTACCTGCCGGTCTTCAACATACGGGTGAGGTAGGGGCCGAGGCTCGCTTGGAAGGCGGCTTCGTCGGTGCCGGTGGCGCGTGTGGTGCGTCGCTCGGTGACCTCTCGGCGCACCGCTCCGATGATGAAGGCGTTGAGGGCACCCAGAGCTCGCTGGAGATCGTCGATGTCACGCACGGTGGGGGCCGTGCCGAGCGCTGCCGCGGTGGCTTCGCCCACGGCGAGGGCGTGTGGTCCCAGGTGCGGCCGCCCGCCGAGCACGTCGGAGAACCACTCGTGCTCGAGGGCCGCGGCGCGGGTGCTCGACTCCCTAGCCGGCGACACGGTTGTCTGGCGGCACCGGCTCGTCGCGGCGACTCCGCGACCCGACCAGGGCTGGGACCTGACGTTCCACGGCGGCCGCCGCACCAACTGCGACATCCTCATCGGCGCGGACGGCGCGCGCTCGGTCGTCCGGTCGCTCCTGACCGACGTCGGGACGTCCTATGTGTCGACGGTCGTGGAGCTGAACGTCGAGGACGTCGACAGGCGTCATCCCGACCTCGCCGAACTGGTCGGCCCGGGGAACCTGTGGTGTGTCGGCGTGAACCAGATCCTGTCGGCCCAACGCCTCGGCGACGGCGGTCTCCGCGTCGGGATCTCGCTGCGGGCGGAGGGCCGGCCCCTCGACACGTACCTCGACAAGCGCGCCCTGCTGGACATGTTCGCTGGCTGGAACCCTCGCCTCACCGCCCTCATCGAGGCCGCCGACGGCACGCCGACGCCGCGCCTGATCGAAGCGATGCCCTCCGGTACGCGCTGGACCAACCGCCCGGGCGTCACCCTCATCGGCGACGCCGCGCACCTCATGCCACCGGTCGGCGAAGGCGCGAACCAGGCGATGCTCGACGCCGCCGAACTCGCCGACCACCTCGCTGCCAACCCCGCCGACCCGGGTACGGCGATTCGGACGTACGAGGAGTCGATGTTCACCAGGATCCGCCCGATCGCCGAGATGTCCGCACGGGTCCAGTCGATGATGCTGTCTCCCACCGCGTCGGACGACATCGTTCGTTTCTTCAGCCGGACGGCGGAGCCGGCGCGCACAGACTGACACCTGGCGCAGTCGACGCCGGTGGTGATAATCGGTGTATGACGATGGATGTGCACCCTGAGTCAGGTCTCCGCAAGGCCACCCTCACGGATCGGGACCTCGGGGAAACGCCGTGGGACTACTGTCGGATCCACGCGCTCGCCGTCACCGACGACGAGGGGCCCGAGGACCCGACGCTGGACTTCCTGGAGTACGACGACCTCGACCCCACCGCACCGTCGGCCCTGCAGCTCCATCTCGACCTCGACTACATCGTGGGCCGGTTCGACCCGGGGCCGATGCGCGACGTGCGCTTCTGGGTGGCGCCGGCCACGCTGGTCTTCCACAGCGTCTGGGACATCGTCGGTGACGTGCGCTCGGCGTGCCTGCCGTTCGAGTTGAAGAACCTGCACCGGGAGCCCCCCGCACGCTCGGGTGAGCCCTGCTGGCACCTGGAGGGACGCGACCTGGACCTCAGGTTCCAGGCGTTGGGGTACACGCTGTACCTGCGCCAGCCACCGCGTTACGGCGATCGGGTGCTCCGGATGGTGGAACGGGGTGGCATCAGCTTCACCCCGAAGTCGTTCGCCTGATTCCGGCCGGGGGCAGGGGCCGCGACGGTCGCACGGACGGGAAAACGCTTACCAGAGCGCTATTGACGGTCATCACTGGCTGTCAGTACCGTGGTGCGGGCAGCGAGAAAGCGCTTTCCGACCCCTCACCGTCCAACAGGGAGCGCCCCCATGCCCCGACATCTCCGAACGTTCGGCCTGATCCTGCTCGCCATCATCGCCATGGTGAGCACCACCACCGCCCTGCCCGCCGAGGCCGCGCCCCGCTTCCGGGTGCTGGTCTTTTCCAAGATCACCAACTTCTACCACGACTCGATCCCGGCCGGCATCGCCGCGATCCAGCAGCTCGGTGCCGCCCACAACTTCGAGGTCGTCGCCACCACCGACGCCGCGGCCTTCACCGACGCCAACCTCGCCACCTTCGACGCTCTCGTGTTCAACAACACCAACAGCCTCCCGACCTCGGGTGACCTGCTCAACGCCAGCCAGCGGGCGGCATTGCAGACGTTCATCCGCAACGGCGGTGGTTGGGCCGGCCTGCACGCCGCCTCGGCCAGCGAACGCGACTGGACCTGGTACGAGGGTCTGGTCGGCACGATCTTCGACTACCACCCCGACTTCTCGTCCACCGGCGGCACCTTCCCCGGCCGGGTCAAGGTGCTGGACCGGGCGCACCCCTCCACCCGCAACCTGCCGGAGCTCTGGGAACAGAGCGAGGAGTGGTACAACTGGCGCACCAACCCGACCGGCAACGTGCACACCCTCGCCCAGATCAAGGTGCGCGACGGGATCAACGGCCTGGACGAGGGCGTCGACCACGCGTACTCCTGGTGTCAGCGCTACGACGGCGGCCGGTCCTGGTTCACCGCCGGTGGGCACGCCAGCTCGCAGTTCAGCAGCGCGACCTTCCTGGAGCACCTGCGCTACGGCATCGAGTGGGCGGCCGGCGCGGTCGCCGGTGACTGCTCGGCCACCAGGACCAGCAACTTCGAACGGGTGGGGCTGGTCACCGAGAACCTGGCCGACCCGTTCGAACTGGCCGTCGGCCCGGACCGGAAGGTCTACTACATCCAGCGCACCGGCGCGCTGAAGGTGGTCAACTCCGACACCCTCCAGGTCACCACCCTGCTGGACTTCGCGTACACCTCGGCCATGACCGACCAGTCCGACGGGCTGCTCGGGATGACCCTGGACCGCAACTTCGCCAGCAACGGCTGGATCTACCTGCTCTGGTCGGACAAGACCCTCAAACAGCTCAACCTGTCCCGTTTCACGGTCGCCAACAACAGCGTCGCGCTCTCCTCGGAGAAGCGCCTGCTGGCCATCCCCACCTACCGGGGTGAGGGTCGGGCCAACTCGCACATGGGCGGTTCGCTGGCCATGGACGCGGCCGGTCGCCTCTACGCCGCGATCGGCGACAACACCGACCCGTTCGCCTCCAGCGGCTACACCCCGATCGACGAACGCTCCGGGCGCGCCGCCTGGGACGCCCAGGGCACCGCCGGCAACACCAACGACCTGCGCGGCAAGATCCTGCGGATCACCCCGCAGTCCGACGGTACGTACACGGTGCCCAGCGGCAACCTCTTCGCCCCCGGCACCGCGCGGACCCGGCCGGAGATCTACGCGATGGGCATGCGCAACCCGTTCCGGATCACCATCGAGCCGCAGACCAACGCGGTGCTGGTGGCCGACTACGGCCCGGACGCCCGCGCCGCGGACGCCAACCGCGGCCCGGAGGGGACCGTCGAGTTCAACCGGATCACGGCGGCCGGCAACTACGGGTGGCCGTACTGCGTGGGTAACAACATCCCGTTCAACGACTACAACTTCGCCACAAACACCTCGGGGGCGAAGTTCAACTGCGGCGCGTTGGTCAACAACTCCCCCAACAACACCGGCCTGACCAACCTGCCGGCGTCGAAGTCGGCGCTGGTCTGGTACGCGTACTCCGCGTCCACCCAGTTCCCGGAGCTGGGCACCGGCGGTGGCGGGCCGATGAGCGGCCCGGTGTACGACTACGACCCGGCCAACACCCGCACCACCAAGTTCCCGGAGTACTTCGAGGGCAAGTGGATCACCTACGAGTTGACCCGCAGGTGGTTCAAGACGCTTTCGGTCCACAAGACGGCGCAGACGTTCAGCAACGCGCGCTTCGGGCCGACCGCCGTCGGTGACCTCCAGTCGATCAACGGCATCTTCGAGAACATGAGCTGGATCCAGCCCTTCGAGGCGGAGTTCGGCCCGGACGGTTCGCTCTACGTCATCGACTTCGGCGAGGGCACCGGCAGCGGTCGCGGTGGCAGCAACGCCGGGGCGGGCATCTACCGCATCGACTACGTCGCCAACGGGCGGCCACCGACCGCGAAGCTCGCCGCCACCCCGGACAGTGGACGCGCGCCGCTCACGGTCAGCTTCTCGTCGGCCGGCACGACGGCGGGTGACGGAACGGCACTCAGCTACGCCTGGGACTTCACCAACGACGGGACCACCGACTCCACCGCCGCCAACCCGAGCTTCACCTACACCAGCGCCGGCAGACACACCGCCCGGCTGACCGTCCGCAACAGCGGCAACGGGTTGACCGCCAGCGCGGTCACCGACGTGGTGGTCGGCAACACCCGACCCACGGTGACGATCAGCGTGCCCGACGGCGGCTTCTTCGACTTCGGCGACAAGATCCCGTTCACGGTGACGGTCACCGACCCGGAGGACACCACAGTCGACTGCAGCAAGGTGACCGTGCAGACGCAGCTCGGCCACGACCAGCACGCCCACCCGTTGGACGTCTACACCGGCTGCTCGGGGCTGCTCGCCACCGAGGCCGACGCCGGTGACGGGCACGGGCCGGGGCAGAACCTCTACACCCTGATCACCGCGCAGTACACCGACGGCGGCGCGGCCGGCGCACCGGCGCTGACCGGCTCGACCCGGGTGCAGTTGCAGCCCAAGAGCAAGGAGGCCGAGCACTTCAGCGCCCAGTCCGGCGTCACGGTCAACGACCGCGCCACCGCCCGTGCGGGCAAGCGACTCGGCGAGGTCGACCACAACGACTGGGTGGCGTTCGGGCCGGCTGACCTGCGCAACATCGGCTCGGTGACGCTCGGGCTGACCAACGGCGGCCTGGGCGGCACCATCGAGCTGCGCACCGGCTCGCCGACCGGCACACTGATCGGCTCGGCCGCCATCGCCTCGACCGGCGGGTGGGACAACCTGGTCTCCCCCACCGTCACGCTGACCAACAAGCCGACGGGCACCACCACCCTGTACGCGAAGTTCGTCAACACCGCCCAGGTCGGTGGCACCCCGGACCTGCTCGCCCTGGACTGGCTACGGTTCAACGGCGCCGGGGTCAAACAGGAGCCGGGCGGGACCTTGACGCTTGCCGCGAACCCGGCCAGCGGCACCGGGACGCTGAACACCACGCTCACCGCCACCGCGACAGCGCCGTCCGGGCAGAGCATCACCGACTACGCGTGGGACTTCGGTGACAACAGCGCCATCACGCACGGGGCGACGCTGCGGTCGATCGCTCACACGTACCCCCGCAAGGGCATCTACACCGCCCGGGTGACGACCACCTACACGAGCGGGGAAACCCGCTCGATAAACCTGACCGTCACGGTCAACTGATCGCAGAGCGGTGGCAGGCGGGGTGAGCCTGCCTGCCACTCGGCGACGTCGCCTCTCGCCGCGCATTCGTCGAACGGATGGCGAGCTGATCGTGGATGCAGACGGTGGGGCGGTGCCAGCGGCACCGCCCCACCGCTCACAACTGCTTACTCCCAGGAACTCTGATTCGTGTAGACGAGGTTGCCGGGGACGACGGTGCCGTTGGTGTTCCACTCGGTGTAGGCCCAGAAGTCACCCTCGGCCAGCGGCTTCTTCGGCTTCAGCGTGAACCCGTACGTCATTCCGCGCTCCACGGTGGAGGGCAGCTCCAGCGTGGCACCCGCATACGTGGCGGTTCGGCTGATGACGGCGTGCCCGAGTTGGAAGTCGACGACCGGGCCGCCGGGGTACTGCGCGAACACGTACGCGGTGTAGCGCCCCGGCTCGGGCAGGAACTTGTAGGCCTGCTCCGCGCTGGTCCAGTACCTGTCACTGCTGTAGATCAGCTCGTCGCCCTTGTACAGGTACAGGTCGAGGTTCGTGTTCGGGTCCTCGGTGTTGGTCTCGACCACGATGCCCGCGGTGTTCGCCGGTACCGTGAAGTCGACCTTCTTCACTCCGGCCGCCTTCGGGTCGAACACGCCGCCGTAGACGCCGGCCGGCATCGAGTACGACGTCCGCCGCATCGGCGTGTAGCCGGTGCTGCGGCCGGCGAACGGTCCGGTGAAGCCGGGCTGGATCGAGCCGAACGCACCGTTGGTCATCCGGCCGAACTCCTCGCCGTCGTCGGCGTACGGCCGGGGGGTGATGCCCCACGGACGGGCGGCGACCGGGATTCGGGCGCTGTGGGCCTTGCCCTGCCAGGTGATCGAGCCGGTCACGTACCGGTCCCAGGGTGCGCTGCCGCGACGCAGCGTGATGGTGACGGTCGCGGACGCGCCGGGTGCAAGCGTCACCGAGGACGGTGACACGGTGGCCCTCATGCCGGGCAGCCCGGACACCGACGAACGGTAGGTCTCCTTCGTCCTGCCCACGTTGGTGAGGGTGCGGGTGACGGTCACCGGTCGGGTGCCGTCGTACTCGCGCAACGAGATGGCCGGAAGGTTGAGTTCCTTGCCGTCGGGCTGGTCCGTCTCGCTGAACTCGGTCAGGTCCGCAGCCGTCGGTTGGATGACCAGGCCGGGGTCGTTGGCCTTGGCCAGGTTGACGAAGCCGCTGCCCTGCTCCAGCGGGTTGCTGGTGCCGACCGTGTCGGTGGCCGTGGTGCGCAACGCCGAGGCGACCGCGCCGGGTGACCAGTCCGGGTGGGCGGCGCGCAGGACCGCCGCCGCGCCGGCCACGTACGGCGAGGCCATCGAGGTGCCCGAGTACGCGTCGTAGTCCCGCCCGAAGTTGCCCGCCGGCGAGACCGCCGCGATGATGTTCGACCCCGGCGCGACCAGGTCCGGCTTGAAGACGCCGTAGGTCGTCTTGTCCGGCCCGGTGGAGGAGAAGTCCGCCACGCTGGGCAGGCCGGGGACGCTGGAGCCGTCGCCGCCGGTACGCAACGACACGGTCGCGTCGGTCGGGTGGCGCATCAGGTAGTTGAACAGCGTGCCGGCCTGCTTCTCGGTCGGCAGATAGACCACCGGGAAGTTGAAGATGGAGTTGATCCGGTAGTTGCCGACCGGGTCGAACACCATCATCGCCGCCCCGCCCTTGGCCTTGATCTCGGCGGCGGAGCCGAACATGTCGGAGAGCGCGCAGGCGACGACCTTGCCCTTGATCTTGGCGGGGTCGAGGCTGCCGGGCTCGCAGTAGACGGCCCCCAGGTCCGGCGTGCCGGCCTGGTCACCGAAGACCAGGGGGCGTACGCCGCCGGGGAGAGCGTCGAGCGAACCGCCGACGAGCTTCGTGCCGTCACTCAGCTTGGCGGTGGCCTCGTCGAGCTTGGTCACCGCCGCGCCGACAGTGGTCACCCAGGGCGCCGCGTTGCTGATCGCTCCGCTCACGATGCCGGTGTTGCCGGCCGACGCCGCCACGAAGACCCCGGCCAGCGTCGCGTTGAGGAACGCGATGCCGATCGGGGTGTTGGCCTCCCAGTCGCCGAGCTGGGAGCCGATCGAGAAGTTGATCACCTGCACGCCGTCGGCGACGGCCGCGTCGATGCCGGCGATGATGTCGGCGTCGTAGCCCATGCCGCCCCAGAGCACCTTGTAGACGGCGATCTGGGCGTCCGGCGCCACCCCGGAGACCGGACCGAAGCGGCGACCGTCGATCGTGACGTTCGGCAGGGACAGACCGGCGGCCGTGGACGCGGTGTGCGTACCGTGCCCGGACATGTCGCGGGGGGACAACATCTCACCCTCGGGCACCGAGCCGCCGTAGGCCAGCCACGAGTCGGCGAAGTACCGGGCACCGACGATCTTGCCGTTGCAGTGCTCGGCCACGAAGCCGACCCCGGTCTGGCAGGTGCCGCGCCAGGTCGCGGGGGCGGTCATCTTCGTGGCGAACGACGCGCTCTCCGGCCAGATGCCGGTGTCCAGGACGCCGATGACCATGCCCGCGCCAGTACCCGGGCCGGGCTTGCCGGGCTTACCGGGCTTTTCCGGCTTGCCGGCGGGATCCACTGCTGCCGACTGGTCCAGCTCGCCAGGGCTCGGCGTGGCCGGGGCGCCGGGGGCCGGTGCGGTCGGCGGGGGCGTCGGGGTGCCGAGCGCCCGCGAGGCGGTGACGGCGCGGACGCGCTTGTCGGCCCGCAACGCGGTCACCTGCTGGGCGGTCAGCTTCGCCGAGAACCCGTTGAAAGCGGTCGTGTACGAGGCGGTGACCTGCACCTTCGCGGCGGCGGCGACGGCACTGCGCTGGGCGTCGAGGTGACCGCGGTAAGCCCGTGCCGGTGCCGACGTCACGTCCAGCCGGTCACCCGCCTGCGGGCGGGTCCGTGCCAACCCGGCCGAGCCGCCGGCGTACGAGGTCAGGGGTTCCTCGGCCAGCTCGACGATGTACCTGCCGGGGCGGGTGTCGTCCGCCGTGGCCTGTTGGTCGACAGCCTTCCTGCCGCCCGGCCGGCGGTCGGCGCCGTCGGCCAGGGGGACCTTCTTGTCGGACCCGGCGGTGAAGTAGCCGGTGCTGCCGCCACCCGACGGTCCCGCGGGTGCCGCCGATGCCGATCCTGCGACGCCGGTGGTGCCGGTGACCAGGGCGAGGACCAGCGTCGGTATCGCTAGTCTTCGCACCCTTGTTCCGCTCGTGCTGGTAGCCACGAGGCTCCTTTCGATGGCTCCTTTGTGGAGCACTGTTCCGATCGCGACCCGTTCATGGGAGCGCTCCCCCACCTAAGCCGCCGACGGTTAATCGAGGGTTCGGAGAGTGTTTCGGATCGCTGGTGCGTATAAGATCACGTTCCGCGGGCCACGCCTAGATCAAGTTTTGCTGATGCCGTCGGAACCCAGGCCCGGTCTCACGACCTTGCTGGCGTGCGGAACTCGTCCCGGACGCATGAGAATGCCCGCATGGACGAAACACTGAGTCGACGGACGGCCTCGGACGCGGTCAGCGACCAGGGTTGGCGGTATCTGCTCGGCGCGTTGCGCACGTCCGTCCCCGTCGGCTCACTGGTCCAGGCAGTCGAGGTGGCGGCGCGCGTGGTGACGGCATCCGGCAGCGACGCCGATGGGCACCTACGCGCTGACATCCGGCCGGACCGGGTCGTGCTGACCCTGCAGTCGTTGGATCAGGCGGCCCTCACCGCCCGCGACATCGACCTCGCGCATCGGCTGTCCGCCGCCGTGCGGGCCGTCGGGCTACGGACCGAGCCCGAGATTGGTACGGGAGCACCGCGGTCGGTCCAACTCGTGGAGATCGCTGTCGACGCGCTCGACATCGCCGCGGTCCGGCCGTTCTGGAAGGCCGTACTCGGCTACACGGACGAGGCGGGCGCTGACGGTCCCGAGGATCCGATCGTCGACCCCGTCGGGCAGAGCCCGGCGGTGTGGTTTCAGCAGATGGATCAGCCACGGCTGGGCCGCAATCGCATCCACTTCGACATCTGCGTCCCGCACGACGAGGCAGCGCGGCGGATCGAGGCCGCGCTGACGGCCGGTGGCCGACTTGTCTCCGCGTCCCGTGCTCCCGCCTTCTGGGTTCTCGCCGACGTCGAGGGCAACGAGGCATGTGTGACGACCTGGCAGGGCCGAGACGTCCCGCCATCATGATGCGCTGATGAGGCCCCGAGATCTAATCGGACAGACCCGCTGGCACCGGCACCTGAAGGTGCGCCAGGAGGGCGGCGACCTCGGTGTCGAGTTCCCGGCCCACCTCGTGGATCGCGTCCACCCCGAAGGAGCCGAACGCGTGACCGGGCTGCTCGATGATGAAGCGCACTCCCCCGTCGGGTCGGTCGCAGATCGCCGTGCGCAGCGGTGCGTACAGCATCATCGCCGGTTCGTGGCGGAACATCCGCTCAGCCGTGGTGTGGTTGCCCATCAGGTATTCGACGCAGTGCCGGCTGTTGCCGGCGAGGCTCATCATCGGCCACAGGTCGCCGCTGCTCCAGTAGATGACGAAGGCGTACGGTCGGACGATTTACCGGAACCTAGCAGCAGCGGCCCGAAATGCGGACTTAGTATCGAATCACTGCTGATGTGACTGATGACGGGGGGACGTGCGTGAACGGCGCCGAGGCACTGCTGCGGACCCTCGTCGACGGTGGGATCGAGGTGCTCTTCACGAACCCCGGCACCACCGAGCTGCACCTGGTCGGAGCGCTCGAGTCGGTTCCCGAACTGCACGGCGTACTCGCTCTCTTCGAAGGCGTGGTCAGCGGTGCTGCCGACGGTTACGCCCGGATCGCGGGCAAGCCCGCCGCGACACTGCTGCATCTCGGGCCCGGGCTCGCGTACGGCCTGACGAATACGTGATCCTCAACAACCACGGGTACGCGATCCTGCGCCAGGAATGGGGGTACTTCAGCAAGCGGCCCGGCCCCGCCGATCCGGACGCCAATCCGCTGTTCGACCTGACCGACCCGCAGATCGACTTCGTCGGGCTGGGGAACGCGTTCGGGATGCCCGCCACCCGCGCCACCACCGCCGAGCAACTCGCGGAGCAGTTCGCCGCGGCGCTGGACGAGCCGGGCCCGCACCTCATCGACGCCACCCTCCCGTCCGTCGCCTAGGTCACCTGCTCAGCAGGACAACCCAGGGCAGGAGCCGACGGTACGCAGCGGACAGCTCTTCCCTGCGCAACGGCCGGAGGCGCACGTTCAGGGGTTTTGCCGGACCCTCGCCATGTTCAGATCCAGCTTGGGACCGAAGAACCTGGTGAAGTCTTCCAGCGAGTCCGATCGAAGAATTTCCCGCGCGTCATCGAGGATGGCCACTGCTCCGGATGGAAGATCGAAAAGGTAGCCAACGACCTCCTCGTCCCTGATGAAAACGAAGACCTGTGGCACTTTCGCCACGACAACCGTTGGGACCTCAGGCATCGGCGAGTCGTTCACCGGCCACAGCTCTTCTGGCTCGCCAAAGGTTCCCATCATGTACGCCCTTTCCGAGGCACCACGAAGCGCCCGTCCCGACGGAAGACCTCGACCGGCGGGGCTCATCTTCACCAGATTGTCTTGGGACAATCTATCCACGATAGTGTGGGGACAATCTGACCCAGAGTCAAGGATTGTCATGGGACAACCGGGAAGGGTGTAGACGTGCCGGTGCACTCGCGCTACCTGGACATCGCGTCCATGATCCGGCAGCGGATCGAAGCTGGAGAATGGGCGCCACGCGCACGGCTTCCGACTCTCAACGACCTCGCTGCCGAGTACGACGCCAACCGCGACACCATCGGTCGGGCCATCGCCCTTCTCGAGACGGAGGGCTACGTGTGGGCCGTCCAAGGGCGAGGAATCGCCGTTCGGTACGGCACCATGCGCCCACGTCGACCACGCGGCGACGTGGTTAAGCGCAACGAGCAAGCAACCGGATACTCGTTCCCCTCGGCGAGCAGCCAAGAGGTATGGGTTCGCCACGGCAAGGCCTTCAGCGCGCCAGCCCGGCTGGACAATCCCCGCGTCGCCAAGCTTCTCGGCGTAGACCCTGGCACCGAGGTACTTCGCCGATTCCGGGTTACCGGGCCAGCGTCCGAAGCCCCATTCCAGATCAACATTTCGTGGATTCACCCGCGCGTCGCCAGCATCATTGCCGACCTGGACGCGAACCCCGCTGCGGGCGAGTGGCTGTACCACATTGAGAACGCCGGCCACTGGCCCATCAGTTGGATGGAGATTCACCGAGCCCGGATGCCCAGTAAGGACGAGGCCTCTCTCTTGGAGATCCCCACCAACCTGCCCGTACTGGAGATCGTGCGGGTCGGCACCTCCGGGGCCGACGACAAGCCGGTCGAGGTGACCGAGTACGTCGTGGCGAGCGACCGGGTCGAGACGGTCCACGTTCTGCACCGCGCCGAAAACGCCCAGGGCCCATGGCCCGGCACGGGATCGAGAGTTGACTCGTGACCGTGGCCCTCGCCCTCGAAGCCGCCAGCCGAACGCACCAGGGCCTCGTTCGCAGAAGAAACGAGGACTCGCACAGCCAAGGGCAATGGCTCTTTGTCGTCGCAGACGGTCTCGGCGGCCACGTCGCCGGTGACATCGCCAGCAGCACAGTGACAGGTGTCATGGAGACATTTGACCGTCCTGTGCAAGCGAAGGATCTTGTCAGCTTCATGGGACGGGCGATCAACGAAGCGGGCGAGGCGTTACGCCGGAAAATCCGCAAGGACCCGAAGCTGGCTGGGATGGGAACCACGTTGGTTGCTCTGCTCTGTTCCGGCGAGGAGGCGGTCGTGGCGAACGTCGGGGACTCCCGCGCTTACCTAATCCGACGCTACGACTCCCGCGACAACTCGATGCTCCAGATCAGCGAGGACCACACCTACGGACACCTCGTCGCCAACGCTGGCACCGTGCCGAATCTGGGCGAGAAGCTGGCCCGCTTTCTCGACGGCCGCAACGACGGCCGATCGCCCGACCTGACGCCTCTCCAACTCCGTCCCGGTGACCGAGTCCTGCTGTGCTCAGACGGTCTGAGTTCCTATGTGCCCCACGAGCAGATCCGGGCCGCACTCGCATCCGGCGAGAGCCCCGGAAACGTTGCTGACCAGCTCATCGCCATGGCGGTCAACCAGGGCGGGCACGACAACGTCACAGTGATCGTCATTGACGTAACCGAACGCTAGACGTCGCCACGCCGGTGTGTGGGGCGGATCCACTCAGGTCGGTTCAGCAACGCCGCCAGAGCAGCGTGCACGCCCCGGCGAGGGCCAGTCCCAACAGCGGGGCGACACCCACCCCGGCGAGCGTGCAGGCCACCGCGAGCAGCGCCGGCGGCACCCAGCACCAGGCGGGCACGGTACGCGGCACACGACCGCGCCGCCGGGCTGCGGCCTCCACGGCCATCGGCACCACGAGCACCGGCAACGCGGCGGCCAGCAGGGTCAGCCAGGGCAGCACCAGACGGTCGAAGCGCGCCACCGCCAGCACCCCGCCCAGCACCGCGACGAGCAGCATCGCCGCCCGCGCCGGCATCCGGGGCGTCAGACCCCGCAACGCCAGGGAACCGGAGTACGTGGTGGTCAGCGCCGCCGCGAAGACCGCCACCGCGACGAACAGATTCGCGTACGCGGCCAGCCCCGAGCCGGTGGCGAGCAACGCGACCACGTCGGCTGAGCCGGTGCGCAGCCACAGGCCGGCACCGGCCAGCACCCCGAGCAGCGCCGGCCCGACCAGCAGCCCCACGCACCAGGCCAGGTCCCGGCGCCGGGAGAGGCCCACGCTGAAGTCCGGGGCGCGCAGCGCGAACACGGCCGCGTACCCGATCAGCGCGGCGGCGTCGGCGAGCCCACCTGCCGCCGGACGGACCGGCGCACCCGGTGGTGGCAGCACCGTCAGGCACCAGCCGACAAGCACCACCGCGCTGAGCGTGGTGACCACCGCGACCCGGTTGCCGAGTCGGGCCGGCGCCCAGGAGACGGCGAGGACCGCCACCTCCAGCAGCGCCGGCCCGGCCCAGCCCGGCAGGTGGGTCAGCGCGGCAAGCGAAGCGCCGCCGAGCCCGACGTTGAAGCCGTTCCACCCGACCATCGACACCGCCAGCACCGCCGCCAGCAGCAGCCGCGAGGTGTCGCCCAGGTAGGCGGGCAGCACCGCGGTCAGCGTTCCGCCGTCACCGATCGGCGGGCGCAGACCGATGCGGCCCTGCCCCCAGAGCAGGGCCGCCATCAACGCCCCGCCGACGAGCAGCCCAGCCACCGGCACCGCGCCGCCGTGCCGGGCGGCCATCGCCGCGCCGAGCACCAGCGTGGCGGGTGCGGTGCCGATGCCCAGCCAGGCGCCGACCGCCGCCGGCCAGCGCCGTTCGACAACCTCAGACAACGTGGCGCAGGTAGCCGGCGATCGCCGCGTCGAGCACCTCCGCGCCCGGACGCGCCCACACCTGCGCGGAGAAGACCTCCACCTCGATCGGACCGAGGTAACCGGCCGCGTCCACCGCCTCGCGCAGCCGACGCAGCTCGATGCAGCCGTCGCCGGGCAGCGCCCGCCCGAGCAGCACCCCTTCCGGCAGCGGGGTCACCCAGTCGCACACCTGGAAAGCGGCGATCCACTCACCCGCCCGCGCGATCTGCGCGTACACCGTGTCGTCCCACCAGACGTGGTACGCGTCGACGACCACGCCGACCACCGTCGGGTCGAACCGCTCGGCGATGTCCAGCGCCTGGCCGAGGGTGGCGATCACGCACCTGTCGGCGGCGAACATCGGGTGCAGCGGCTCGATGGCCAGGCGCACCCCGGCGGCCTCGGCGTGCGGAGCCAACTCAGCGATCGCATCGGCGACCCGACGCCGCGCGCCGTCGATGTCCCGGCTGCCGGGCGGCAGCCCCCCGGAGACCAGCACCAGTTCCGGGGCGCCCAGGGTGGCCGCCTCCTCGATGGCCCGCAGGTTCTCCGCGCGCCAGTCGTCGGCGGCGAAGAACCCACCCCGGCACAGCGACGTGACCGCGAGGCCGGCGTCGCGCACCAGTTTCGCCGAGCGGGCCAACCCGTACTCGGCGACCGGCTCACGCCACAGGCCGATCCCGGGTACGCCGGCCGCCGCGCACCCGGCCACCACATCGGGCAGCGGCCAGCGCTGGGCGGTGGCCTGGTTGAACGAGAACCGGGCGATGCTCACTGGGCTGGTCTTCGCTCCCGACTGCGGGGCTCGCAAACCCGGCTCACTCCTCGCGCTCACTGAGCTGGCCGTCGCTCCCGACTGCGGGGCTCGCAAACCCGGCTCACTCCTCGCGCTCACTGGGCCACCCCCGCGACCGTGAAGAACGCTCGCGCGCGGGCGGCGGCCAGGTCGGCGTCGGGCAGCAGCCCGGCCGCGTCGGCCAGGGTGAGCAGGGTGGCCAGGTGCGCCGGGGAACGGCCGGACTGGGCCCCACCGATCATCGTGAAGTGGTCCTGGTGCCCGGCCAACCAGGCCAGGAACACGATTCCCGTCTTGTAGTGCCAGGTCGGCGCGGCGAACAGGTGCCGGGCCAGCGGCACGGTCGGAGCGAAGATCTCGTCGTACGCGGCCAGGTCCCCCCGGTCCAGGGCGGCGAACGCGGCGGCGGCGGCCGGCGCGATGGCCGCGAACACCCCGAGCAGCGCGTCGGAGTGACCCACCTCGTCGCCCCGGATCAGCTCCGGGTAGTGGAAGTCGTCACCCGTGTAGAGGCGTACCCCGGCCGGCAGCCGGCGGCGCAACGCCACCTCCCGGTCGGCGTCGAGCAGCGACACCTTGATGCCGTCCACGCTGGACTGGTGCGCCTTGATCAGCTCCACGACCGTGTCCGCGGCCAGGTCCAGATCGACCGCACCCCAGTAGCCGGTCAACGCCGGGTCGAACATCGGACCCAGCCAGTGCAGCACCACCGGCTCGTCGGCGGCGCTCAGCAGCTCGTCGTACACCCGCAGGTAGTCCTCCGGGCCGCGGGCCGCGGCGGCCAGGTGCCGGCTGCACATCAGCACCGGGCGGGCGCCGGCCGCGCGGACGTCACCGAGCTGTTCGAGGTACGCGGCGGTGACCGCCGCCAGGGTGGCCGGGCCGACCGGCAGCTGGTCGGTGCCGACGCCGGCGACGATCCGCCCACCCGCCGCGCGGGCCTCGGCGGCGCTGCGGCGGATCAGCTCCCGGGTCGCCGGGTAGTCCAACCCCATCCCCCGCTGGGCGGTGTCCATCGCCTCGGCGACCCCCAGCCCGTACGACCAGAGGTGCCGTCGGAAGGCGAGCGTGGTGTCCCAGTCCACCGCGGCCGGGGCACCGGGCACGTTCTCCGCGCCCGGGTCGGCGACCACGTGCGCGGCGGCGTACGCGATCCGGCTGGTCGCCGGGGCGTCCGGTCGGGCGAACCCGCCGCCCCCGCTGAGCCGGTGTCGCCGGCCGCCCGGCAGCGTCACCTCGGCCGACACCGGCGGCACCACCTCGGCCGTCATGAGCGCAGCTCCGGGACCTCGACGCGACCGCCCCCGCGCGCCGAGCGCAGCCCCAGCTCGGCGAGCTGCACACCGCGCGCCCCGGCCAGGAAGTCCCACCGGAACGGCTCACCGGCAACCACGTGCCGCAGGAACGCCTCCCACTGCACCTTGAAGCCGTTGTCGAACTCCTCGTTGTCGGGCACCTCGGCCCACTGGGCGCGGAAGTCCTCGGTGGCCGGCAGGTCCGGGTTCCACACCGGCTTCGGGGTGAGAGCCCGGTGCTGCACCCGGCAGGTGCGCAGGCCGGCGACGGCGCTGCCCTCGACGCCGTCGACCTGGAACTCCACCAGCTCGTCGCGGTAGACCCGCACGGCCCAGGACGAGTTGATCTGGGCGATCACACCGCCGTCGAGTTCGAAGATGCCGTACGCGGCGTCGTCGGCGGTGGCCGCGTACGGGTGGCCGGCCTCGTCGACACGTTCGGGCACGTGCGTGGCGGTCACACAGGAGACGGCCGTGACCCGGCCGAACAGCTCCTCCAGCACGTAGTGCCAGTGCGGGAACATGTCGACGACGATGCCGCCGCCGTCCTCGGCCCGGTAGTTCCACGAGGGACGTTGAGCGGGCTGCCAGTCGCCCTCGAAGACCCAGTACCCGAACTCGCCACGCACCGAGAGGATCCGGCCGAAGAAGCCGCCGTCGATGAGACGCTTGAGCTTGCGCAGACCGGGCAGGAACAGCTTGTCCTGCACCACTCCGGTGCGTACGCCGGCCGCGTCGGCGGCGCGGGCCAGGTCGAGCGCGGCGGCGGTGTCCTCGGCCAGGGGCTTCTCGGTGTAGATGTGCTTGCCGGCCTCGATGGCCTGCCGGATCGCCTTCTCCCGCTGCTGGGTGACCTGTGCGTCGAAGTAGATCTCGACGTCGTCCCGGGCCAGCGCCGAGGTCAGGTCGGTCGTCCAGTCGGTCAGCCCGTGCCGCTCGGCGATCTCGCGGAGCTTCGTCTCGTTGCGCCCGACCAGGACCGGTTCCGGCCAGATGGTGGTGCCGTCGGCAAGCGGCACGCCGCCGGCCTCGCGGATGGCCAGCAGCGACCGGACGAGGTGCTGCCGGTAGCCCATCCGTCCGGTCACGCCGTTGACGATGATGCCGATCGACCTGCGGGTCATGGTGGTCCCTTCCGTCGTGCTGGTCGTGCCGATCCGCGCTCAGTGGTTGGCGGCCGCGCTGCCGAGCAACCCACGCAGGTCGGTGGCGAGCCGGTCGAAGCGGGGATCCGACATCACCTGCGCGTAGTCGCGGTGCGCCGGCAGCTCGACCGGGAAGGTGCGGATGATCCGACCGGGCCGCGGACTCATCACCACGACCCGGGTGCCGAGGAAGACCGCCTCGGCGATGGAGTGGGTGACAAGCACCACGGTCGTCCCGGTCTCCCGCCAGATCCGGTGCAGCTCGGCGTTCATCTGCTCTCGGGTCAGCGCGTCGAGGGCGCCGAACGGCTCGTCCATGAGCAGCACCGGCGGGGAGTGCAGCAGCGCACGGCACAGCGCCACCCGCTGCTGCATGCCGCCGGACAGCTCGTGCGGCAACGCCTTCTCGAAGCCGGTCAGGCCGGTCATCTCGATCAGCTCGTCGGCGCGGCGGGCCGCCTGCGCCCGGTCCATGCCCCGCATCTCGGCCTGCAGCAGGATGTTGGCTCGGGCGCCGCGCCACTCCAGCAAGGCGGCCTTCTGGAAGACGAAGCCGATCTCCTTCTGCGGGCCGCGCACCGGGCGTTCCAGCAGCGACACCTCGCCGCTCGTCGGCGTGACCAGACCGGCGACGATCTTCAGCAGGGTGGACTTGCCGCAGCCGGACGGGCCGACGATCGTGACGAACTCGCCGGGGTCGATGTGCAGCGACACGTCGTCCAACGCGGTGGTCTGCGTCCGCCGGGTGGTGAACCGGACGGTCAACCCGGACATCCCGATGGCGGTGCCGGTGGCTGCCGGCGCGGCGGTCACCGGGTCACCCCTGCGCCGCGTACGAGGAGTCCCAGTACGCGTTGGGCGCGCCCGGGTCCTTCAGCTCGGCGTAGCGGGACATCAGGTCGATGGTCTCGGCCCACTGGGCCTCGGTGTTCACCCCGGGCGGGCCGTCCGCGCCGATCAGCGGCATGTTGAGGGTGAGCTGCTTGGTGAGGACCTCGGGCGCCGGCTCGTTCTCGGCCAGGGCCGCCATCGCGCTCACCGCGCCGGCCGGGTCCCGGGCGGCGTCGGCCCAGGACTTCTGGGTGGCCTTGACGAACTTGCGGACCAGCTCGGGGTCCTTCTGCAGGGTCTGGGTGTTGGCGATCAGGCCGGTGCCGAGCAGGTTCATCCCGTAGTCGGCGAAGAGCAGCACGTCGACCTTCTTGCCGGTCTTGCTCTCGATGGTGGGGGCCTGGTCGTGGAAGAAGCCCATGATGGCGTCGACCTTGCCCTCGGCCAGGGCGGCGATCTTGCCGGCGGCGTCGACGTTCACCACCTTGACGTCGTCCTTCTTGAGGCCGTTCTTCTCCAACCAGGCCGGGAAGGTCGCGTAGAGGGCGTCACCGGGGGTGCCGCCGACGGTCTTGCCCTTGAGGTCGGCCGGGGTCTTGATGTTCTTCTCGGTGAAGAACTCCACCGACGAGGGGCCCTTTTCCAGGTACGCGCCGAGGCTGCGCACCGGCATCCCGCTTGCCACCGACTTGAGCAGCACCGGGCTGTCGGCCCAGCCGAAGTCGGTCTGCTTCTGGGCGACCTGCTTGACCGTGTTGCCCGAGCCGTTGCCGGGCAGGATCTTCAGCTCGATGCCCTCGGCGGAGTAGTAGCCCTTCTGCAGGCCGTAGTAGAAGGGCGCGTGCTCGCCGTAGGGCACCCAGTTGAGGGTGAGGGTGACCTGCTTCTTGCCGTCCGCGCCGGTCGTGCCGACGGAGTCGTCCCCGCCGCAACCGGTCAGGGCGAGCAGCAGGGCGGCGGTGGCCAGGATGGTGGTGGCGGTGCGTTTCATCGGTGCCTCCGTGATGGGGTCGGTCAGGAGGTGGTGAGGGACACGCCGGCCCGGCGGCTGGCGTGCCACGGGATGAGCAGTGCCTCGGCGATCTCGACAAGGACGAACAGGACGATGCCGATGGCGGACATCAGGATCAGGTCGGCGAACAGCAGCGGGGCGTCGAGGTTGCCGTTGGCCAGCAACAGGACGTAGCCGAGCCCTTCGCTGGCACCGACGAACTCACCGACGACGGCACCGACCACGGCGAGGGTGACGGCCACCTTGAGGCCGGCCATCAGGTGCGGCAACGCGTTCGGGAAACGGATCTTGCGGAAGGTGCGCCATGGGCCGGCGCCCATGGTGGCGGCGAGGTCGAGCAGTTCCGGGTCGGTGGAGCGCAGCCCGGCCACCCCGGAGATGACCACCGGGAAGAACGCGATGAGCACGGCAAGGATGATCTTCGGGGTGAGGCCGAGGCCGAACCAGACCACCAGCAGCGGCGCGATGGCGATCTTCGGAATGACCTGTGCGAACAGGACGATCGGGTAGAGCGCCTTGTCCAGGGTGCGGGAGTAGGCGATGGCGACCGCGGTGACCAGCCCCAACGCGGCGGCCAGCAGGAAGCCGAGCACCGTCTCGTAGAGCGTGACGAGGGTGTGCCGGGCCAACTCCGACCACTGGGTGGTCATCGTCTCCCAGACCTGGCCGGGGGTGGGCACCAGGTAGTTCGGCACGTACTCCCGGGCCGCCACGAACCACCAGGCGGCGAAGAGGACCGCGAGCACCAGCGCCGGGCGCCAGAGCGAGTCGGCGAAGACCGCCGCCCGTCGACCGAGTGTCGGGCGTGGGGGGCGGCCGCCGCCGGCGGTGGCGGCCTGCCGGCCCGCCGTGTCCAAAGAGATCTCGGTCACGCGGAACCTCCTCGGGGCCCGGCACGGCACTCGTGGACCGGGCCGGTCGGCGGATCAGGCAAACGCTTTCCTGGAGCGTAGGCGGCCCCCCACGCGCCAGGCAAGGCCTTTCCTCGATCTATTCGTCGAATGTCGACACCGATGCACGTAGATCGACAAACGGCGGGATCCGGAGCCGTCAGCCCGCTGCGGGGTAGGTGTCGAGCAGGCCGCACATGCCCAACCGGCCGCGCTCGACCGGACCATCCACCGTGTACACCCCGGCCCCGGTCAGGTGCCCGGGATCTCCCCGCTCCAGCGCGTCGAGCTGCCCGGCGGTGTCCGCGGCCGCCCGGCCCGCGCCGGCCTCCCACCGCTCGCGCCAGCGGGTCAGCAACGGCTGACGCAACGCGATCGCGGCGGCGTGGAACGCGGCGAGCGCCGCCGGCCCGCCCGACCGCAGGGCCTGGAAACCGGTCACCGCCAGATCCCGTCTGCGGTACGCGGCGTGCACGTCCGCGCCCGGCGCTCCCCCGTCCGGCAACGCCGCCGCCGTGGCGTACGCGCTCGGGTCGGCCAGCACCTCGGGCGGGAAGGTCAGCACGGCGTCGCCGGCCTCGGGCAGGCCGCTGTTCTGCATGAGCACCACGATGCTCAGCCCGCCACCGTTGACCAGGCGGTGCACCGTGCCCGGTTCGAACCAGACCACCACTCCGGGCCGCAGCGGCGTCTCCCGGAAGCCGGCGGTGGTCAGGGTCTGCACCGTGCCCTCGCCGTCGGTCACCACGTACCCCTCGGTGCAGCACAGGTGTACGTGCGGGGTGCCGCCGACCAGGCCATCCGCGGCCCTGGTGTCGTAGACCCGCAACCGGGACACCCCGATACCACCGGGCAGCGGTGCCGGCCGGTCAGGCATCGAAGTACTCGTCGGCGTCGTTCGCCGCGGGCAGGGACACCAGCAGCACGGTGAGGTCGCCGATGGCCCGGTGGCGGCAGCCGGGCTTGATCAGGAACGCGGACATCGGCCGGGCGGGGTGACGGACGCCGTCCAGCTCGATCTCGCCCTCACCGGCGAGCACGACGTAGTACTCGGTGGCGACGCGGTGGTGGTGGGTCACCGCGTCCTGCACCTGGAGGAGGTGCACGCTGGCCTGGCCCTCGCTCTCGTCGATGAAGCCGCGGCGGGTGGTGCCACACGAGCAGCGCCGGGCGGGAAGTTCGTCGAGTTGAAGTACCGCGAAGCGATCAGACACGGCCGGGCCTCCCTGCGGGAAAGGGCTTTCTCTGCGGTACGGTGACGCTAGCCGGCACGACGAAACGCCGTCAACAGATCGAGGGGGCGGGCCATGGCGACCCTGTCCGATGTGGCCCGCCGAGCGGGCGTCTCGCCCGCCACCGCCTCCCGCGTCATCAACGGCAGCAGCAAGCCGGTCACCGACGAGCTGCGCGAGCGGGTGCTGGCCGCCGTCGCCGAGTTGCAGTACGTGCCGAACGCGCACGCCCAACTGCTGGCCCGCTCGCACCGCAGCGCGGTCGGCGTGATCGTGCACGACGTCTCCGACCCGTACTTCGCCGAGATCACCCGTGGGCTGCAACGGGTCGCCACCGACCAGGGCCGGCTGCTGATGATCTGCAACAGCTACCGGGACCCGGACCGCGAGTTGGAGTACGTGGAGCTGCTGCGCGGTCACCAGGTGGCGGCGCTGATCCTGGCCGGCTCGGGCTACCACGACGAGGTGTTCACCCGGCAGCTCAACGAGAAGCTGGCCGCGTACGAGGCCACCGGCGGCCGGGTGGCGGTGATCGGTCGACACGAGCACTCCGGCGACGCGGTGATGCCGGACAACCGGGCCGGCGGCTACCTCGCCGGGCGCGAGCTGTGCGGTCTGGGGCACCGGGCGATCGGCGTGGTCGCCGGCCCGCGCATCCTGACCACCACCACCGACCGGCTGGCCGGTCTCCGGCAGGCCCTCAGCGAGCAGGGCCGCGAGCTACCCGAGGCACGCATCCGGTACGCGGAGTTCGACCGCGACGGCGGCGCCGAGGCCACCGCCCGACTGCTCGACGCCGACCCGGAGCTGACCGCGATCGCGGCGCTCAACGACTCGATGGCCATCGGCGCGCTCGCCACCCTGCGGGCGCGCGGGCTGGCCGTGCCGCAGCAGATCTCGGTGCTGGGTTTCGACGACATGCCGATCGCCCGGGACGTGACGCCGGCACTGACCACCGTGCGGCTGCCCCTCGTCGACATGGGAGTGCGGGCGATGTCCCTGGTGCTCGGCGTCGGGGCACCGACGCCACGGGTCGAGGTGCTCCCCGCCGAGCTGGTCCGCCGCGACACCGCCGGTCCCGTCCCACGGTCCACCCGCGCCACCGCGGGTTCCGCCCCACGAGCACGGCGAGGTGACAGCACGTCGTGACCGGTGTCAGCCCGACCCAGCGGCCCCTCACCAGCGCCGACGTGACGTACCTGCTCGGTGCGTCGTTCGGGCCGCACACCCGGGTCCTCGACGCCGGTCCGCTGGCCGGCGGTGGGTACGCGACGGTCTGGTGGGCACTGCTCGACGACGACCGTCGGGTGGTGCTGAAGCTGGCTCCGCCGGCCGGAACGCCGCTGCTGCGCTACGAGCGGGGGCTCTGCGCCGCCGAGGAGCGATACTTCCGGCTCGTCGCGCAGCGGGCGCCGCAGGTGCCCGTCCCCCCGGTGCTCCGGCGGGGCACCGACCCGGCGTACGGCGAGTGGTTGGTGAGCGGGATGCTGCCCGGCCGGTCGCTGTCCGACCTGGCCGGGGCCGGGGTCGCGGTCGACGACGGCCCGGCGCGCCACGACCTCGGGGTGGCCCTCGCGGCGGTGCACCGGGTGACCGGCGAGCGGTTCGGGTACGACGACGACCGGGCTGGCGGGCCGACCTGGCGGGCGGCGTTCACGGCGATGCTCGACGCTCTGCTGGCCGACGCGGCCGACTGGGAGGTCCGACTCCCGGTGGCCCCGGAGCGCCTGCGGGCGCTTGTGGCGCGGCACGCCGACGTGCTCGACGAGGTGCGCCGCCCGGCGCTGCTGCACTTCGACTGCTGGGACGGCAACGTGCTTGCGGTGCCCGACCGGGACGGGCGGCTGCGGCTTCGTGGGCTGGTGGACGGCGAGCGGTTCCTCTATGGCGACCCGCTGCTGGACCTCGTCTCGCCGCTGCTGTTCCGACGCGTCGAGGACGAGCCGGACCACCCTCTGCTCCGCGGTTACCAGGGCGCCGCACCCGAACCGCTGGTGCTCGACGCCTCGGCACGCCGCCGGCTCGGTCTGTACCGGCTGCACCTGTACCTGCTGATGACCGTGGAGATGCCCAGCCGCGGGATGACCGAGCGCAGCCATCCCTGGCGGCACGCGCGGCTGGCAGCCCTGCTGGACGAGGAGCTAGCCGCGCTCGCCACGGGCTGACGTCCCGGCGCGGGTGGCGTCCGACGCGTGGTCGGACGCCACCCGCCCCCGGTCAGGGCAGGTCGATCGGGCGCAGCACCCGGTCCACGGCGTGCGCGATCTGCCGGTTGCCCTTGTTGACGTCGTAGGAGACGACCCGGGCGTCACGGTCGTCGGTGTCGGCGTCGACCAGGCGCACCTGCCGGAAGAAGTACAGGTAGGTGCGCACGTCGACCTCGACGGTCGAGCCGAGCGCGGTGGTCAGGTCCGTACCGTCGGCCCGGACCGCCGTCTTGCGATCGATGGTGGCGCCCGGGACGACGTGGTAGAGCAGCACCGACTCGACGGTGTCGATACCCAGCCCGGCCACGGCGGTGAAGGCGGCGCTCTCACTCGGCAGCTTCCGCGCCTGCGTGATCTCGCGGACCAACTGCTGGAAGGCCGCGTCGGTGGGGATGAACGCGGTCAGCGCCACGGTGCCGTCGGTGAGCACCTTGACCGGAGAGTTCGGCTTGGCCTCCAGCACGGCCAGCACGGCCGCCGTCAGCACGTCGAAGTCACGCGAGTTGCGGTCGAAGCCGCTGCTGTCCCGGGTGAGCACCTGGGCGAGTGACGTCGTGCCGAGCGGCTTGGGCTTGCTTGTCGCCTGAGCGGCCGGTACGGCGACTGCGGTGGTGGCCAGCGCGGTGGCCACGGCGCCCACCGCCATCCGGGCGGCGATTCGTGCGATCTTCATCAGCGGGCCTTTCGTCGAAGCGACGGATCCGTGACGTCTCGTCACGACCCATGCTTCGCACCGGGTACGCCGCTCGGATGCACCAGCGGATAACGGATTGTCCGGGGCTCCCGCCGGGGCCTAACCTCCCCGGGTGCTGATTCGGGAGTTCGTCGACGGGGACTGGTCGCAGGTGTGGCCGATCATCGAGGAGGTGGTCCGGGCACAGGAGACCTTCACCTACGACCCGGCGATGACCGCCGAGCAGTCGTACGCCATGTGGGTCGAGGCGGCGCCGGGGCGGACCGTCGTGGCGGTCGACGGCGAGCGGGTGCTCGGCACCGCCAAGATGGGCACCAACCGGCCCGGGCCGGGCGCGCACGTGTCCACCGCGAGCTTCATGGTCGCCGCCGACGCGCGGAGCCGGGGCGTCGGTACCGCGCTGTGCCGCGACGCCCTGGCCTGGGCCCGCCAGCGGGGGTACGCCGGCATGCAGTTCAACGCGGTGGCGCAGAGCAACCTGTCGGCGGTGCGGTTGTACCAACGGGAGGGCTTCGCGGTGGTCGGCACCGTGCCGGGCGCGTTCCGTCACCCCACGCTGGGCCGGGTCGGCCTGCACGTGCTGTACCAGGAGTTCTGACCGCACCCGCTCCGCTCGGGCGGGAGGCCACAGTGGTGGTCGGCGCCTTTGGAGCTGATGTCACGAACGAATCGGCGACTGGCCGGGCAGTCCCGATCACTCCCACCGCCCGGAGCGTCACCACCGCCTGATTCGTTTACGGCATCAGCTCCATAGCGTCTCAACCAGGGGTGCCGGCGGCCGGGGCCGGGCGTAGTCCGGGCTGAGCGGCGGCTGGCTCCGCGCCGGCGCGGCGGATCGGGGTGAAGAGGCCACCGACCGCGACCAGCAGGCACCCCGCGCCGGCGACGAGCGTGACCGCCGGCGCACCGAAGCGGCCGGCGGCCCAGGTCAGCACGACGGCACCGGCCGGGCCGAGGGCGTAGTGCGTGCTCCAGAACGCCGAGGTGACCCGGCCCAGCAGGTGATCGGGGGTGATCTCCTGCCGCAGGGACATCGAACAGATCCCCCCGACGCTGAGACAGCACAGGTACACGGCTGTCAACGCGGTGACCGCCGGCACGGTCGTGGCGATGCCGACCCCCGCCACCGCGAAACCACAGATCGCGTGCGCGCCGATCCAGGTGGCGCCGAAGCCGCGACGGCGGCGTAGCGGAGCCACCAGCAGCGCCCCCGCGACGGTGCCAAGCGCCGCCAGGCCGAGCACCGTGCCGACGGTGCCCTCGGAACCAGCGAGGTCGTGCGTGACGTGGTAGATCAGCACGTCGACGAAGCCGTAGGTGAGGAAGATGAAGACCGACAGGAGGACGGTCAGCGCACGCAGCACGGGTTGTCGCCACAGGAACCGCGCACCGGCCAGGAACTCGGCCAGCGGGCGCTGCCGGACCACCCCCTCGTCCACCTGGACGGCACGCAGTCGGATCAGCCGGAGGCCGGCCGCCGACAGCGCGAAGCTCGCCGCGTTGACGGCGATGGCGGTCGCCGGGCCGAAGCGGGCAGCCACCATACCGGCGAGCAGCGGCCCGAGGACGGCGGCCGCCGCGTACGTCGCCTGCAACCGGCCGTTGGCCTCGGTGATCCGGTCGGAGTCGACGAGGTTACGGACCGCGGTCACCGCGGCGACCTGGAACACCATGCCGGCCGCCTCGCAGATCGGCAGCACGACGAAGAGCAGCCAGACCTGCGGGCCGGCGAGCCACGCCAGGGGCACCAGGGCGTAGAGCACCAACCGGGTCAGGTCGGCGACGATCATCAGGGTGCGCCGGTCGTACCTGTCGACGAGCACCCCGCCGAAGATCCCGGCGACGACGGACGCCGCACCCGCGACGGCGGTGAGCAGGCCCATCTGCGTCACCGACCCGGTCGCCTGGAGCACCAGCAACGGCACCGCCAGGTAGGCGAACGAGTCGCCGGCGGCCGAGAGCGACTGCGCGACCCAGTACGTGCCGAAGGCCCGGTCCCGCCAGAGCGGAGCCCGACCAGCGGCGACAGGTCGGCTCATCGCGCCAAGGGTAGTGAACGCGGCGGGCTGGCGTTGCCCGGAAACGGCCGTGGGATCCCCCACGACCGTTTCCGGAGAGCGCGCGGAACGCTCAGCCCTTGCGCAGCGGCGCGAGCGCCGTGCTCCAGGCGACCACCTGGTCGAGCGTGGTGGTCAGCGAGTCCTGGTGGAACTGGTTGGGCTTGAAGACGCTGAAGTTCTCGAAGTCGGTGAACAGCGACAGCGCGACCTGCGAGCGCACGTCGGCCATCTGCAGCTCGCCGGCGATCAGGCGCAGGTGCTCCACGGCGCGCGTGCCGCCGACGGAGCCGTAGCTGACGAAGCCGACGGCCTTGTTGTTCCACTCGCCGTAGAGGAAGTCGATCGCGTTCTTCAGGGCACCCGAGGTCGAGTGGTTGTACTCGGGGGTCACGATGACGAAACCGTCGAACGACGCGATCGTCTCAGCCCACCGCTTGGTGTGCGGCTGGGTGTACTGGCCCATCGAGGGCGGGTACGCCTCGTCGAGGTGCGGCAGCTGGTAGTCGAGCAGGTCGATCAGCTCGTACTCCGCGTCGGAGCGCTGCTTGGCGATCTCGAGCACCCAGCGGGCCACGGCCTCGCCGTTACGCCCCGGGCGGGTGCTTCCGAGGATGATCCCGATCCTGGTCATGTGTGGCGCCTTTCGGAGGGGTCCTTGCCTGACGCCGGAACGCTAGCCGCTGCTTGATTGGTCAAGCAAATACTTGACGTATGGGCGTGGTCACACGGAGGGTAAGCAGTTGATCGGTCAAGCAAGTATGCTAGGAGGATGCCCACCCCCACCGCGGCGACCCCGCAACCCCTCAACCCCGACGAGGAATCCCTGGTCCGCGCCCTGGGCCAGGTGATGCATGTCCTACCCCGCGCGATCGACGCCGACATGGTCGGTGACCGTCAGCTACCGCTCACCGAGTACACGGCGCTGATGAACCTCTCCGAGACACCGGGCCGGCGGATGCGCATGAACGAACTCGCCGCGCTCTGCTACCTCTCGCTCAGCGGCATGACCCGCACGATCATCCGGCTGGAGACCCAGGGGCTGGTCCGGCGGGAACGGTGCGAGGAGGACGCCCGCGGCTGGAACGCCGTCCTCACCGACGCGGGCTTCGCCCGCCTGGAGGAGTCCTGGCCCAGCCACCTGGCTGCCGTCCGCCGGCGGTTCCTCCAGCACTTCGAGGGCTTCGACCTCGCCCAGCTGGCCCGCGCGTTCCAGGGCGCCGGCACCGCAGAGACGACCGACTGAGGCGCGGGCCCCACCGGGGGTCAGCGGGCCGGAGCGTGGGCGGCGAGCGGGTTGGTGAGGGTGCCGACGAACTGGAGCGCCGCCGACGGGTCGGCCAGGTCGATCATCTGCTGGTTGTCGCGTAGCTGGAGCCGGTTGAGGCAGGACAGCGTGAACTCCGGGGCGAACAGGTCGTAGTGGCGGACCCGCTCGGCCAGGTGCGGCACCCGGTCGAAGTAGTCGGCGGCACCGGCGGCGACCGTACGCCAGAAGTCGTCCTCGGCGAGCACACCGGCCTCGACCAGCACGGCGTTGAGGTGCCGCAGGAAACAGTCCACCACGTCGGTGAAAATGCTGAGCAGCTTGGTGTCGTCGGGCACCTCGACGCGGATCCGCTCCACCGCCGCCGGCAACTCGACCTCGTCGCTCATCACGGCGATCTCCTCGGCGATGTCCTTGAAGATCACCCGCTGGACGGTGTCCTGCTCGTCGAGGACCAGGATGACGTTCTCACCGTGCGGCATGAAGGCCAGGTCGTGGGCGTAGAAGCTGTGCAGCAGCGGGGTCAGGTAGGCGTCCAGGTAGCGGCGCAGCCACACCTCGGGCGTCAGGCCGGACCGGGCGATCAGCGCCGCCGCCAGCGCGCCGCCCTCGTCGTCGACGTGCAGCAGCGCCGCCATGGTGGTCAGTCGCTGCCCCGGCGTCAGGTCGGGCACCGGGCTCTCCCGCCAGAGGGCGGCAAACATCTTGCGGTACGGGGAGGTGCGGTCGGTCGCCGCCTCGTACTGCCGGTGCCGGTAACCCACCGCGGCCCGCTCCCGGATGACGGTCAGGCCGGTGCCGGTCAGCACCTCGTCGGAGGCGATGAGGTCGGCCAACCAGTCGTTGATCGCCGGGGTGGCCTCCATGTACGCGGCGGACAGCCCGCGCATGAAGCCCATGTTCAGCACCGACAACGCCGTCTTGACGTAGTGCCGGCCCGGCTCGCTGACGTTGAAGAAGGTGCGGATGGACTGCTGGGCCAGGTACACGTCCGGCCCGGGGCCGAGGTGCACCAGCCGACGCGCGGCCAGCTCACCGGCGAAGGTGACCGCCAGCTTGTTCCACCACTGCCACGGGTGTGCCGGGATCAGGTGGTAGTCGGCGAGGTCCAGCCCGAGATCGGCCATGGTGGCCGCGAACCGGGCCCGGGTGGCGGCGTCGAGTTCGCCCTCGATGAGCGTGTCGTAGTCGAGGTCGGCGGCGCTGCTGAACGTCGAGTGGTCCCGGTGCGCGGCCAGCCACTCCAACCGCACCGGCGCGGCGGCCTCCGGGGCGTACCTGTGGTACTCGTCGACGCCGAAGCCGAGCCGCCCGTTGTTCGCCACGAAGCAGGGGTGGCCCTCGGTCATCGAGGTCTCGATGGTCTGGAAGTCCGCCTCGGCCAGCTCGGCCGCGCTCGGCGCCGCCTGCGCCAGCTTGTACGCCGTGCCCGCGAGCGTCGAGGTGATCTCCTCCAGATAGACCGGGAGCACCCGCGCGGAGAGCCCCAGGGTGTCGCGCAGTTCGACGATGAGGTCCACCGCGTCCGGTGCCAGGGACTGGCCGTCCCGGTGCCGGCTGATGCTGTCGGCGTCGATCTGCCAGTGCGCCAGGGCGAGCACCCGCGCCACGAACCGGTAGACGACGGCGCCGTCGTCGCTGCGGACCTCGTACCACTGCCGGTCGTCCGGGCCGGTCACGGCGTCCGGGGTGAGCAGCCGTTCGTGGGTGAACTCGGCGAGCGCCTTGCGGACCAGCAGCCGGTTGGCCCGGGCCCACCGCTGCGGGGTGAGGTGCCCGACCGGGTCGCCGGAGGCGGGGTATGCGGTGGCGACGGGCGGGTGGGTCGGGACGGCGGTGGTGGTCACGCCGGGGCTCCTTCGGTTCGGGTGGTGGCGGCGCCGTCGGTGGCGGCAGTGCGGTCGGTGGCAGCCGGGTCGGTGGCGGCCTCGAACTGGGCTCGGGTGCAGACGCTGAGCAGCGCGTCCTTCTCGGGTTTGGCGATCGGGCCGACGACCGTGAAGCCGACCGCGGCGTTCAGCGCGTGCACGGCGGTGTTGCGTACGTCCGGTTCGACCACCACCCGTCGGGTCGTCGGGTCGTCGAAGAGCCACGCCAGCACGGTGCCGATCACCGCCCGGGTGAAGCCGTGCACGGGCCGCTCGACCGGCGCGCAGAGGAAGTGCATGCCCACGTCTCCGGGCTGGTGGTCGTAGAGGCCGACCAGCTCGACGTGGGCCGGGTCGTAGCGCTCGGCGAGGAAGGCGGGACTCCCCCGCCACAGCCCGAGGTACGCGTCGTGGTGCGGGTGCCCGGCGATCCGCCGGTACTCCTCGGTCACCTGGGCCACGTCGGCGTCCTGCATCAGCCAGAACGCCGCCTTCGGGTGGGTGACCCAGCCGTGCAGCAGCGCCGCGTCGGTGTCCGGGTCGAGCCGCCGTAGCGCGAACTCGCCGAGCCGGGCGTCGGCGCGGGTGAAGACGGTGGTCACGACGACACCCCGAACTCCTGGAACGTGATGCTCTTCTCGATCGGGTAGTGCTCCCGGCCGAGCAGCTCACTGATGATCCAGGAGTTGCGGTAGGCGCCCATGCCCAGGTCGGGTGAGGTGATGCTGTGCGTGTGGGTGCCCGCGTTCTGCAGGAAGATGCCCCGGCCGGTGTGGTCGATGCTGTAGTTACGGGCCACGTCGAAGCGGCCGTGCGCGTCCCAGCGGATCCGGTCGCGTACCGGCGCGAGGAACTCGGGCACCCGGTAGTGGTAGCCGGTGGCCAGGACGAGCCCCTCGGTCCGCAGCGTGACGTCGCGTTCCTGCTCCACCTGACGCAACCCGAGCGTGTACTCCCCGTCCTGGTACTCGGCGCTGACCAGCTCGGTGTTGGTGAGCAGGCGGGTGTTCACCGGCCCGTCGACGCTGTGCGCGTAGAGCAGGTCGAAGATGTCGTTGATCAGGTCGGCGTTGATCCCCTTGAACAGGCCCTTCTGCTCGGCCTCCAGCCGGTAGCGGGTCACCTCGGGCAGCGCGTGGAAGTAGTCCACGTAGTCCGGTGAGGTCATCTCCAGCGTCAGCTTGGTGTACTCGAGCGGGAAGAACCGCGGCGACCGGGTCACCCAGTTGAGCTGGTAGCCGTACCTGTCGATGTCACCGAGCAGGTCGTGGTAGATCTCGGCGGCGCTCTGCCCGCTGCCCACCACGGTGATGCTGCGCTTGGTCCGCAGTGTGGTGCGGTGCTCCAGATAGCGGGAGTTGTGCACGGCGTCGCCGGGCAGACCGGCGACGGCCGGCGGCAGGTGCGGCGGGGTGCCGGTGCCCAGCACCAGGTGCCGGGCCCGGTACTCGACGGTCTCCCCCGTGCCGGTGCTGGCCCGCACCACGTACCGCTCGTCGGCACCGTCGTACTCCACAGTGGTCACGGCCTGACCGAAGCGCAGGTTCGGCAGTTTCGCCGCCGCCCACCGGCAGTACGCGTCGTACTCGCTGCGCAGCGGGTAGAAGCTCTCCCGGATGTAGAACGGGTAGAGGCGGCCGATCTCCTTCAGGTAGTTGAGGAAGGAGTACGGCGACGTCGGGTCGGCGAGGCTGACCAGGTCGGCGATGAACGGCGTCTGCAACCGGGCCGACTCCAGCAGCATCCCGGGGTGCCAGGCGAGACTCGGCCTGGCCTCCAGGAACACTCCGTCGAGGTCGTCGATCGGCGCGGTGAGGCAGGCCAGGCCCAGGTTGTACGGGCCCAACCCGACGGCGATGAAGTCGTGGGTGGACATCGAGGTCTCCAGACGCGGGGTCGTGGTCACCGGCGTCAGCCGACGGGGCAGATCAGGTCGGCGGCGGCGTGGTCGTGCACGTACCGGCCGGCGTGGGTGGCGATCAGGTCGAGCACGTACCCGATGTCGTCGACGGTGGTGGCCGGGTTGAGCAGGGTGAACTTCAGGAAGTGCCGGCCGTCCACCCGGGTCCCGGCGACCACGGCGAGACCGGACGCCGCGAGCGCCTCCCGCGCGTGCAGGTTGGCGGCGTCAGCCAGCTCCCGGCCGGGGCCGGTGGGCAGGTAGCGGAACACCACGGTGCTCAGCTCGGAGCGGGTCACCACCTCGAAGCGCGGGTCCTCGCTGACCAGCCGCCAGGCGTCGACGGCCCGGTCGACGACCTCGTCGAAGAGCGTGCCGAGGGCATCCGGGCCCATCACCCGCAGGGTGAGCCAGAGCTTCAGCGCGTCGAAGCGGCGGGTGGTCTGCATGCTCTTGTCGACCTGGTTCGGGATGCGCTGCTCCACCATCCGGGCCGGGTTGAGGTAGTCCGCGTGGTAGGTGACGTGCGCCAGCGTCCGCCGGTCGCGGACCAGCAGCGCGCTGGAGCTGACCGGTTGGAAGAACGACTTGTGGAAGTCGACGGTGACCGAGTCGGCCCGCTCGATGCCGTCGAGCAGGTGCCGGCGCGTCGGTGAGACGAGCAGACCACAGCCGTACGCGGCGTCGACGTGCAGCCAGACGCCGGCCGCCGCGCAGATCGCGGCCAGCTCCGTCAGCGGGTCGATCGAGCCGAAGTCGGTGGTGCCGGCGGTGCCGACGACGGCCATCACCACGAGCCCGGCCTGCCGGCACCTGACGATCTCCGCGCGCACCGCGTCCGGGTCGACCCGCCGTCGGGCGTCGGTGGGCACCGCGATCACCGCGTCCGGGGCGAGACCGAGCAGCTTCGCCGACTTCTGCACGCTGAAGTGACCGGCGGCGGAGGTGAGCACGCGCAGACGGGGCAGCAGTTCCGCGCGGGCCGCCGGGCCGATCGCGTCGGCGCACGCCTCCTCCCGCGCCAGCAGCAGCGCCTGGAGGTTGGACTGGCTGCCGCCGCTGGTGAAGATGCCGTCGGCGCGGGGGCCGAGGCCGATCCGCTCGGCCGTCCAGTCGATCAGCCGCCGCTCGATGAGGGTGGCCCCGGCGCTCTGGTCCCAGGTGTCCAGTGAGGAGTTCACGGCGGTGAGCACGGCCTCGCCGAGCAGCGCCGGGATGGCCACCGGGCAGTTGAGGTGGGCCAGGTAGCGGGGGTGGTGGAACCAGACCGCGTCGCGCAGGTACACGGTCTCCAGTTCGTCGAGGGCGGCGCCGGCGTCGCCGAGCGGCCGGTCCAGGTCCACCCGGTCGACCAGGGGGGCCAGCTCGGCCGGCGTGATTCCGGTGCCGGGGCGGTCCACCGTGGCCACCCGACGGGCGACCCGGTCGACGCCGTCGGCGATCGTCAGGCGGTACTGCTCGACCGAGCCGCCGTGCAGCAGGTGGGCCTGGGCGGCGGTGGCCGCCGGTGGCGGCGTGGTGGTCTCGACGGGGTACGTCGGCACGGTCATGATGTCAGCTGACCTTCTTCGCGTTCCGGATGGCGGTGGCGAGGTTCTCCAGCAGCGGCGCGGAGCCGGCGTACGAGAAGCGGGGTACCGCGTCCCACGGGCTCACCTGGTTGGCCTTGACCGCGGGCAGTTGCTGCCAGGTCGGCTTGGCGGTCAGGTCCTTGGCCTGCAGCGCGGTGCTGCGGTTGTCCAGCAGGATCAGGTCGGCGGGGAACTTGCCGGCGCTCTCCCAGCTCAGCGCCTCGAAGTAGTCGCCGGCTTCGAGCTTGGTGGGGACCACGACGTCGACGCCCAACTCGGCGAAGTACATCAGGTCGGTGCTGACCTTCGGGTTGGAGACATAGAAGAGGTCGGGGCTGCCGGAGCAGGCCATCACCTTGATCCCGGGGTTGGCCTTGACCGCCTGTCGGACCGCCTCGGCGGCGGCGTCGAAGCGGGCCTTCCCGTCGGTGACCTTCTTCGCGGAGAGGTCCGCGCCGAGGGACTCGGCGAGCGCCGCGTACCGCTCGATGGGCTTGGTCATCGGCACCCGGGCGGTGGTGATCGCGACACTCGGCGCCAGCGGGAGGATCTTGGCCTTGCTCTCGTCCGGCACGTACCAGAGCGCGTCCGGGTCGTACATGTGGGTGACGAGCAGTTCGGGGCGCAGGGCCGCGTACTTCTCCAGGCTGAACTCGCCCCAGACGTTGCCGAGGATCTCGACGCCCTCGACGTTCAGGTCGCCGGCCTGCGGGTCGACGGTGCCATCGGCGCGCCTGGTCTCACCGAACACGCCCACGAGCTGCTTGTCGAGACCGAAATCGATCAGGGCTGCCGCCACACCGGTGAAGGCCACCACGCGGGTCGGACGGGCCGGGGCCTCGACCTTCGTGCCACGGTCGTCGGTGAACGACCAGGGTCCACTTCCGTTGCCGGCGGCGGGCTTCGCGGTGTCGTCCTTGCCGCAGGCGGCAAGCAGGGTGGCCAGCGTGGCAGCGCCACCGGCGGCCAGCAGGCCACGACGGGAGAGGCGGCGGGCGGACAGGGCATCGGGCATGGTGTTGTCTTTCGATCAAGGGTTGGCCGGGCTCGACCAGGGCAGCGGGGTTAGGTTAGCCTAACCTCGGTCATTGTCAACAGCGGTTCGCCGTGTCGCCGTCACCCCGGAGCCCACACTGGACGCCACACCCACCGTCACCCGACCGGCACCGCCCGTGCCGGTCCGGGAAGCGGCCCCACCCCCGAGCCGACGGGGCCGTCGGATGGCCCGCGCCGCCGGCCTGGTCGCCGCCGTGGCCCTGCTCGCGGTGATCGTGGTGCTCAGCATCGCGCTCGGCGCGAAGACCATGCCACTCGCCGACGTCTGGTCCGGGCTGCTGCACCGCGACGCCACGGAGTACGCCGTGGTGCACCGGATGCGCCTGCCCCGCACCCTGCTCGGGCTGCTCGCCGGCGCCGCCCTCGGGGTGGCGGGCGCGGTCATGCAGGCCCTCACCCGCAACCCGCTCGCCGACCCCGGGCTGCTCGGCATCAACGCCGGCGCCTCCGCGGCCGTCGCCACCGCCGCCGCGTTCCTGGGCGTGACCGCCGTCGGCGGGTACGTCTGGTTCGCGCTGCTCGGCGCGGCGGCGGTGACCGCCCTCGTCTACGCCGTCGGCGGCGGTCGGGGTGCCACCCCGGCCCGACTCGCGCTGGCCGGAGCGGCGCTCAACGCCACCCTCTACTCCTACGTGAGCGCGGTGATGCTGCTGGACACCGCCTCGCTGGAGCGGCTCCGATTCTGGACGGTCGGCTCACTGGCCAGCGCGGACCCCGCGACCGTGACCCGGGTGCTGCCGTTCATCGTCGTCGGGCTGCTGGTCGCGCTCGGGGCGGCCCGTCCGCTGAACGCGCTGGCGCTCGGTGACGACGCGGCGCGGGCCCTCGGTGCCCGCCCCGCCCTGATCCGCGCCGCCGTGATCGTCGCGGTGACCCTGCTCTGCGGCGCGGCGACCGCCGCCTGCGGGCCGATCGTCTTCGTCGGGCTGCTGGTGCCGCACCTGGTCCGCGCCCTGACCGGCCCGGACCTGCGGTGGCTGCTGCCGTACTGCGCGGTGCTCGCGCCCGCGTTGCTGCTCGGCGCCGACGTGCTCGGCCGGGTGCTGGGTCGCCCAGGGGAACTCCAGGTCGGCATGGTGACCGCCGTGCTTGGCGGCCCGCTCTTCCTCTGGCTGGTTTCCCGCAGACGGGTGGCCCAACCGTGACCGTCATCCGTACCCCTGGGGGGTTGTCGCTGCGGTTCCGCCCCCGCGCGTTTGGCGTCGGCGCGGGCGCGGCGGTGCTCGCGGCCGGGTTCGGTCTGGTGGCCCTGGGCAGTGGTGACTACCCGATGGGGTCGGCGGATGTGCTGCGCACGCTGACCGGCGGCGGCACCCTGGCGGAGCAGTTCATCGTGTTCGACCTGCGGCTGCCCCGGCTGGTCACGGCCCTGCTGGTCGGTGCGGCGTTGGCGCTCGCCGGCGCGGTGTTCCAGTCGCTGGTCCGCAATCCGCTGGGCAGCCCGGACATCCTGGGTTTCACCCAGGGCGCGTCGACCGGGGCACTGGTGGTGGTCGTCCTCGGCGGCAGCAGCCTGGCGTTGGCCGGCGCCGCGGTCGCCGGTGGTCTCGGCACCGGCCTGGTGATCTACGCGCTCGCCTGGCGGCGCGGAGTGCACGGCTACCGGCTCATCCTGGTCGGCATCGGGGTGGCCGCGATCCTGACCGGCGTCAACGGCTACCTGCTCACCCGGGCGCCGCTGATGGACGCCGCCCGCGCGGTGCTCTGGCTGACCGGCAGCCTCGACGGGCGGGGTTGGGCGAACGCCGGGCCGCTGCTCGCCGTCCTGGTCGTGGTGGCCCCGCTGGTGCTCGTCGGCTGCGCCCCGGCGCTGCGGATGATGGAGTTGGGCGACGACGCGGCGAGCGCCCTGGGTGTGCCGGTACGCCGGCTCCGCCTGGTGCTGCTCGCCGCCGCCGTGCTGCTGGTCTCGTTCGCGGCGGCCGCCGCCGGGCCGGTGTCCTTCGTGGCGCTTGTCGCCCCGCACGTGGCGAAGCGACTGACCCGGGCACCGGGCCCGAACCTGTGGCCGTCGATGGCCGTCGGCGCGGCGCTGCTCGTCGGCGCCGACCTGCTGGCTCAACGCGCGTTCGCCGGGCACCAACTCCCGGTCGGCGTGGTGACCGGCGTGCTCGGCGGCGGTTACCTGGTCTGGCTGTTGGCGATCGAACGCCGGGCGGGCCGGCTGTGAACACCCGTGACGCCCTTGAAGGAGCACCCATGCGACCCGGCGATTCCCGGCTCGGCGGCGCCGCGCTGACCCTCGCCTACGACAGGCGCACCATCGCCGAGGACCTGACCGTGGCGGTGCCCGACCGATCCTTCACGGTGATCATCGGCCCGAACGCGTGCGGCAAGTCGACGCTGCTGCGCGCGCTGTCCCGGATGCTGCGCCCCAGCGCCGGAGCGGTGCTGCTGGACGGACGGGACATCCACGATCTGCCGGCCCGCACGGTGGCCCGTACGCTCGGACTGCTGCCGCAGACGTCGATCGCTCCCGACGGCATCAGCGTGGCCGAGCTGGTCGCCCGGGGGCGCTACCCCCACCAGGGGCTGCTGCGGCAGTGGTCGCGCGAGGACGAACGGGTGGTCCAGGAGTCGATGGCCGCGACCGGAGTCGACGACCTCGCCGACCGACCGGTGGACGAGCTGTCCGGCGGGCAACGGCAGCGGGTCTGGATCGCCATGGCGCTGGCCCAGCAGACGCCCCTGCTGCTGCTCGACGAGCCGACCACGTACCTCGACATCGCCCACCAGATCGAGATCCTGGACCTCTGCGCCCGACTGCACGAGGAGCAGGGCCGTACGCTCGTCGCGGTGCTGCACGACCTGAACCACGCCGCCCGCTACGCCACCCACCTGATCGCCATGCGCGACGGACGGGTGGTGGCCGCCGGGGAGCCGACATCGGTGGTCACCGCCGACCTGGTGACGGAGGTGTTCGGGCTGCCCTGCCGGGTCATCGACGACCCGGAGACCGGCACCCCGCTGGTCGTCCCGGCGGCCCGCCGTCGCGCCACCACGCTGGCCCCGGAGCCCGCGTGAGCACGCGACGGTTCCGCGACCCGTGGGGCGTCCCGCACCTGCGCGCCGACGACCCGCTCGCCCTCGCCACCGAGCAGGGCCGGGTGACCGCGTACGACCGGGCCTGGCAGATCGAGGTGGAACGGCACCGGGCCCGGGGCAGCAGCGCGGCGTTCCTCGGCCCCGACGCGCTCGGCTGGGACCGTTTCGTCCGGCAGGTCCGGCTCGACGACACCGCGCGCCGCTGCCACGCCGCCTTGGACCCGGCGACCGCCGAGTGGGTGGACGCCTACGTGGACGGCGTCAACGCCGGTCTCGCCGCCGGCGCGGCCCGGTCGCCGGAGTTCGCCGCCACCGGGCTGCGCCCGGGCCGGTGGGAACCGTGGACACCGCTCGCGGTCTGGCTGGGCCACCACATTCTGTTCGCGGGCTTCCCCGGCAAGCTCTGGCGTGAGCACGTGGCGCAGCGGCTCGGGCCGGACGCGGCCGACAGGTTCGCCACCGACGGCCCGGCCGTCGCCGGCAGCAACGGGTGGCTGCTCGCCGCCGAGCGCACCGGCACCGGGGCCGCGTTGCTCGCCGGCGACCCCCACCGCTTCATCGAGGATCCCGGCGTCTACCAGCAGATCCGGTTGGCCTGCCCGGAGTACGACGTGCTCGGGCTGGCGGTGCCGGGTGTGCCGGGCATCGCCCACTTCGGGCACACCGGCGAAGTGGCCTGGGCCATCACCAACGCGATGGCCGACTACCAGGACGTGTACGCGGAGCGGCTGCGCCGCGACGGCCCCGGGGTGCAGGCGCTCGGCCCGCAGGGCTGGCGTCCGGTGCACCACCACGTGGAGACGATCGAGGTGGCCGGGGCCGACCCGGTCGAGGTCGAGGTGGTGGAGACCGACCGTGGTCCGGTGATCGCCGGTGGGCCGGACGACGAGACCGCCGTCAGTCTGCGCTACCCGCCCCGGGTCCGGGGTGACCTCGGCTTCGCGACGCTGCCGGAGCTGCTGCGCGCCCGCACCGTGGCTGAGGTGGACCACGCGCTGCGGCACTGGGTGGAGCCGGTGAACGTGGTGCAGGCGGCGGACACCGCCGGAGGGCTGCTGCACCGGGTCGCCGGCGCGGTGCCGGTCCGACACCCGGAGAACGGCCGACGGGTGGTCCCCGGATGGGACGCCGCGCACTCCTGGCGGGGCTGGTACGCGCCGATGCCGCGCGCCGAGGTGGTCGGTCGGGCGGTGATGGCAAACGAGCGTGGGCTGGCCGCGCCACTCGGGGTGGAGTTCGCCGCACCGCACCGGGCGCGCCGCATCGCCGAACTGCTCGACACCCGTTCGGCCTGGACGGCCGACGAGATGTCCACCGTGCACACCGACACGTACCTGGGCGCGGCCGGGCCACTGCTGGCGGTGCTGGCCGGGGCGACGGGGCTCGGCCCGGCCGCCGCCGCGCTGCGCGAACGGCTGCTGAACTGGGACCGCCGGATGGCCGCCGACAGCACGGACGCGGCGGCCTACGCCATCCTGCGGGCGGCTGTCGTACGCCGGATCGCCGCCCACCCCGCGCTGGCCACGCTGGCCGAGCCGCCCGCGTACCCCGAGGTGTTCGCGCCCTGGTTGGCGCTGACGCCGCGCGTCGGTTACGCGCTGGAGCACCTGCTCGGCGCGGCGCCGCTGCCCGGTGTGGACGTCGGCGCGCTGGTGGGCGCGGCGGCCGAGGAGGTCGCCGACGCGGCGGCCACGGCCGCGCCGTGGGGGGACCTGCACCGGCTGGCGTCGTGGCGGGCCCTGCCCGACCCGGACGCCGGCCCCGGCCCCCGGCTCGACGGTGACCACGACTGCGTGCTGGCCACCTCGAGCGTGCCCGGGGCCACCCACTGGTGTTTCCGGGGGCCGGCGGCGCGCTTCGTCTGGGACCTGGCCCACCGTGCGGACAGCCGTTGGGTGGTCCCGCTGGGCAGTTGCGGGGTGCCCGGCGACCCGCACCACGACGACCAGAGCCCCGCCTGGCTGGCCGGCGAGTTGCTGCCGGTCACGACAGACTGGGACCGCCTCGTCGAGGAGCCAGATGAGCACCGATGAACAGCACTACCGCAGTGAGGTCACCGGGTTCCGGCACGGGCTGAACCGGGCACGGGCCGCCGGTCGGGGTGCGCGGGGCACCCCGACCGGCGGCCGTGGCGTCAGCGCAGGCCGAACGCCCGGGTGATGCTCTGGCTCACGGTGTTGCCGGCGGTGTCCCGCGCGGTGGCGCGCAGGCTCACGAAGCCGGCCTTCGCCGGTGCGGCCAACGAGGTACGCCAGCCGTCGCCGTGCCGGGTCAGCCGCGGCTTCTGCCAGGTCGCCCCGTCGTCGTAGGACACCTCCACGGTCACCGCGCCGATCGTGGCGGCGACGCCGGGCAGGTGCGAGGCGACCACGGTGAGCGGAGCACGCCGCGACGCCTTGCCGTCCCGGTCGATGGCCACCTGGTAGTCCAGCTGGATCATCGGCAGCACCTCCGCCGACTCCTCCCCGGTGGCCGCCGAGCTGAAGCCCCACTCGGTGCGGGTCTTGCGGGAGTACGGGTTGGTCCAGGCGGCCCGGTCGTTCTCCACCACCAGCCGGTACGGCAGTCGCTGCTCAGCCAGACCGCCGACCTGGAGGTACTCGGCGTTGCCCCACCTCAGCTCCCGGTCCCCCTGGTAGAGGGTGGTCCGGTTGACCATGTCGAAGTTGGCGTACGCCTCACCGATGTGGCCGCCACCGTCGCCCCAGCCGGGCGCGGGCAGGTAGACGGTGTCCAGGTACCGCACCGGCGTGTAGCTGCCGCCCATCCGGGGGCGCTGGATCGGGCCGAACCAGTTGACGGTGCTCGGCTTGCCGGCCGGGTACGCGGTCACCCCCATCAGGTGCTGGCCGGTCTCACCGGCGATGTACGCGTCGTCGACCCACCGCTGGTCGGCGCTCACCCAGTCGGTGCGCCGACCCTGCGCCGGGGCGGTCTCCTGGTTGCTCGACGCCCAGCCCCGCCAGATGTCGGTGCGGAACTCCAACGCCTTGCCCGGCCGGTAGTTGCGGAACTCCACGTCCACCCGGGCCAGGTCCCGCTTCGTCGGCCGGTAGGTGAGGTCGCCCGGCACCGCGCCGGTCCAGTGGTGCGCCACGTCGTACAGGTAGCTGGTCTCCGGGTGCGACTCGACGGTCAGCCGCACCGCGCCGCGCTGCAACGAGGCGATGAGCTGGTCGCCCTGGTCGGCGCCGAGCGTGGCGACGGTCAGCGGGGCGGGACTCTCCGGGCTCCACGCGAACTCGTCCCACGGCTGGAGCCGCCCGACACCGTCGTTGACGACAAGCAGCAGCTTGGCCCCGGCCGCCGCGGCGGCCTGCGCCTGGGTGGCGATGTCCACGCTGTCACTGCGGCGGACCACCACGGCCCGGTCCCGGACCGGTCGCTTCGCCAACCCGGCCGCCGACGCGTCCGCGACGTGGATCGCGTCCAACTGGCGGCGACCCTCCGGCAGCGCCGGGGTCGCGCGCTTCACCACCAGGTCGTCGTACGAGTGGCCGCCCGCCGACACGGTCAACGCCGGCTGTTCGAGGCGCCACCGGGCACCGAACTCGAACTCCCCGTCGGTGACCTTACGGCCCGTCGGCAACGCCCACATGCTGTCGTACGAGTCGTCGGGCAGCACCTGACTCTCGGTGAGACTGCCCCCGGAGGACCTGTGGATGTCCATCCGCAGCGACGTGGCACCTGCCTCCTGCGGCACGACGGCCCGCACCTGCCGGGCAGCCCGGGCGTCGAGGGTGACGGTCCGGTCCCGGTCCAGGGTGACGTCGGTGAAGCTGAGCATCGCCATGCCCTTGGAACGTGGCCCGTGCACACCGCGCACGTCCGCGGAGATCCAACCGGACCAGGTCGCGACCGGCAGCCGCAGGGTCGTGGTGCCGCTCTCCGGCAGGTCCACGGCGGTGAACAGACCGTCGGTGGTGAGGATGACCTTGCCGACGAGCGGCTTGCCGTCGCGGTCCTTCGCGACGAGCGTCAGGTCCTGCCGCTGGCCCTCCTTACCCGCCCCGATCAGCGTGCGGCCACGGACCGCACCGGTGTCGTCGGTGGCGACGATCATGCCACTGACCTGCTTCTCCACCGGCAGCTTGTCGTACGCGGCGGTCACCGTCACGGTGGCGGTGCCGCCCGCCGGCACGGTGACCCGGTCGGCGGAGAGCGCGAACAGGCCGGCCGGAGCGGTAGCCGCGTCGAGGGCCACCTTCAGGGTGACAGGCGTGCCGCCGACGTTCGTGTACGTGACCGTCCGGTCGACGATCATGCCGGGCTGCTGCGGCCACGCCTGGAAGCCGGAGTGGGCGCTCGGCGTGGCGAAGACCGTGGCGTGCGCGGCAGCCACCGCGTCGACCCGGCCGGCACCCGCCTGGTACGGGCTGTACTCCGGGGTGGCCTTGACCGTACTGACAAGTGCCTCCTTGATCCGCTGGCCCGTCCAGTCCGGGTGCGCGGCGGCGACGAGCGCGGCCGTGCCCGCCACGTGCGGGGTGGCCATCGACGTGCCGCTCATCAACGTGTAGTCCCCGGAGCCGCCGCGCACGAGGTGCGAGCGGGCCGCCAGGATGTCCACGCCGGGGGCGGTGATCTCGGGCTTGAGGCCGCCGTCACCGGCGCGGGGCCCCTGGCTGGAGAAGTCGGCAAGGTGGTCGGAGCTGTCGACGGCGCCCACGGTGAGCGCGGAGTTCGCCGCCCCCGGGCTGCCGATGGTGGCCGGGCCGCTGTTGCCCGCGGCGATCACGAAGAGGGCGCCGGTCTCGGCGCTGAGGCGGTCGACCGCCTGACTCATCGGGTCGGTGCCGTCGGTGGCCTCGCCGCCCAGACTCATGCTGACGACCCGGGCCTTCTGCTCCCGGGCCGCCCACTCCATCCCGGCGATGATCCAGGAGTCCTGGCCGCTGCCCTCGCTGTTGAGCACCTTGCCGACGTGCAGCCGGGCGCCCGGGGCGACGCCCTTCTCGACGCCGCCGGAGGCCGCGCCGGTGCCGGCGATCGTCGAGGCGACGTGCGTACCGTGGCCCTTGTAGTCGAGGATGTCCGGCTCCGACGGCACGAAGCTGCTGGACTCGGCGATCTGACCGACGAGGTCCGGGTGTTCGGCGTCCGCCCCCGAGTCGAGCACCGCGACGTCGACGCCGCTTGCGGTGTTGCCCTCGGCCCACAGCTTCGGCGCACCGATCTGTGCGGTGGACTCGGTAAGGTCGCCGTGCACCCGGCCGTCCAACCAGACCTTCGCGATGCCGTTGGTCAGGGTCGGGGCGGCACCCGCCCGACGGGCCGCCGAACCGGCGGTGAGCGCCGTCCAGAACCGGTCGGCGGTCGCCCGCTTGCGGGTCAACGCCGCGCCCTGCACGCTGTCCAACGGTCGGACCAGCTCGGCACCGTCCACCGCCGGTCGGGTGCGGTTGCGGGCCGCCGCGTCGGTCATCGTCACGATCAGCGGAAGCGCGTCGGTGTGCGCGTCGTCGTAGCCGTCGGCGATCAGGTCGGTGACATTGAACAGTCGCCGGTCCAGCACACCACTCGTGACAAAGGACAGTGCGGCGTCCGGGTAGACGTAGGTGTCGCCGTCGCGCACCGTGCGGTGGAAACTCGGGGTGCTGCCGTCCGGCCGGCGCACCGTGGAGACCGTGCTGCCGTCCGCCGCGGTGGTGACCGTGACCGTGTCACCGGTGATCAGGGTGACGGTGGACGCGCGTCCGGCCGCGGCCGGGGGTTGCCCCGCCGGACGGTCGGGGTTGTTCGGCGGGGCGGCGGCCGCTCCCGCGCCGGGTGGGATGAACCCGGCCGCCAGGGTGAGGGCGGCGCCGAGGGCGATCAGCCCGGATCGGCGGCGCCGGTGAGACAGAGCCACGATGACCTCTTTGTGTCGAGAAGTGGTACGCACCACAGCATCGACGTAAAGCCCACCCCAACCGCGCCCCGAACCCCGACGCACCTACGCCATGGCGCAACCCCGCCACCCCGGCCTCTCCCGCTCTCCCCTCCGCGCGCCGTCCCCGCCCTACGCGCGCCGTCCCCACCCTCCGCACCGTCCCCACTCTCGGCGCGTCGATCTTGCACTTTCTGTCCCGACAGAAGCCGCGAATAGGGGCACATCGACGTCAGTAAGTGCAAGATCGGCGCGCGGGGCGGGGGCGGGCGGGGCGCCCCCCACCGCCCTTCTTCGTCGATCAAGGAGTTGTGGTGCCAGGCATCAGATGGAAAGCGGCTTTTGCACCCCACCACAACTCCTTGATCGACGCCGGGGTGGGCGGGCGGGGCGGGCGGGCGGGGTGGGCGGGCGGGGCGGGGCGGGGAGGCAGGGGCGCGGGGTTGGGGGGGATGTTAGGGGGTTTGGCGGGTCAGCTTGGCTAGGGCGTCCAGTTGGGTTGGGTCGGCCAGGGCGGAGCCGACGGCTACGACGCGTACGCCGGCTTGCAGGAACGCGTCGGCGTTGCTGGCGTCGAGGCCGCCGGTGGCGACGAAGCGCAGCTGCGGCAGCGGGCCGGCCACGGCCTTGAACCAGGCCGGCCCGAGGGAGATCGCGGGGAACGCCTTGAGCCAGGTGAGGCCGTGCTGTAGTGCCTGCTGGGCCTCGGTGGGGGTGGCCACACCGGGCAGGTGTGGCAGGCCCCGCGCGGCAGCGGCGTCGGCGACTGCGAGGTCCAGGCCGGGCGCGACGGTGAACCGGGCGCCCGCGTCGGCCGCCGCGGCGACCTGTTCGATGTCGATTACGGTGCCGGCGCCGACGATCCGGTCACGGTCGGCGCCGGCCTGGACGGCGGCCCGCAGCGAGGGCACCGCGTCGGCGGTGGCCACCGGCACCTCCACCACGTCGATGCCGAGGTCCCAGGCACGCTCGGCGAGTCGTACCGTCTCGGCGACCGGCAGGCCGCGCAGGATCGCCATCACCCGGGCGCCGCCGAAGATGTGGTCGAAGTCCGGTGTGGTCATGGTGCACTCCATCCAGGGTCGCGGTGAGACTGTTGCGGACGGCCCGACTCAGGCCGTCGCCGCCGGGCTGGTCAGGTCGAGCGGCGACCAGGCGTCGGCGGGAGCGTCGATCAGCTTCTCGAACCAGGCCCATTCCGGGACCGGGGCGTTGTCGCCGCTGCTTGTCAACGCCTGCGCGGCGACGAGGTGGCCGAGGCGTAGCCGCCGTACCGGGCCGAGGTCGCGGAGCAGCCCGGCCAGGTAGCCGGCGGCGAACGCGTCGCCGGCGCCGACCGGCTCCACCACCGTCACCAGGGGAGCGGGCACGAAGACGGGTTCGGCGTCGCGGTCCAGTGCGGTGGCACCGACCGCGCCGTCCTTGACCACCACCGTCTGCGGCGCGGGCAGCAGTGCGCGGACGGCCGCCGGGTCGCTGGTGCCCCAGAGGGTCTCCGCCTCGTCCTGCCCGACGAAGACGAGGTCGCAGCGGTTGGCGAGGTCGCGCAGCACCGGCGCGGCCTGCTCGGCGGGCCACAGCCGGGCCCGGTGGTTGACGTCGAAGCTGACCAGCGCCTGCGCCAGTGGCCGGTCGGTCACCGCGTGCTCGACGAGCGCCCGGCAGGACGCGGAGAGCGCCGGGGTGATCCCGGACAGGTGCAGCACCCGGGCACCGGCCAGCCCCGGGTCGGCAAGCGTGGCGGGGTTCATCCGGGACGCCGCCGACCCGGCCCGGTAGTAGTGCACGGAGGTGCCCTCCGGGCCGGGGTCCTTGACGTACAGGCCGGTGGGTGCGGCCGGGTCCACGCACACCTGGTCGACGCGGACGCCGGCGGCGGCGACGTGCCGGACGACGGCCCGGCCGAAGGGGTCGTCGCCGACCCGGCTCACCCAGGTCGTCCGGTGACCCAGGCGGGCCAGGTAACCGGCCACGTTGGACTCGGCCCCACCGACCGAGACGGCGACGCGCTCGGCATGCTCCAGCGGCTCACCCGGCGCGGGGCAGAGCACCACCATCGTCTCCCCCACCGCGGCCACCTCGACCGACGGAAGGCCGGCCGGGACACTCGCCGGGTCAGGTCGGGGGGCGGTCGGCATCTGGCACACGTCCTCGGGGCGGGGGTGCTGGGCGTCGCCGAGCCTAGGTGTCCCACGCGGGACGGGCAAGCGGCGTCCCGCCGGTCAGGGCAACGTCAACCCGTACGCGGCCAACACCTCCGCGATCGGCTGGTAGTAGGTGGTGCCGCCGGCGGTGCAGTTGCCGGTGCCGCCGGAGAGGATGCCGAGGATGGTGCCGGTGGAGGCCACGTAGAGCGGCCCACCGCTGTCGCCCGGCTCGGCGCAGATGTTGGTGCGGATCAGTCCGTAGATCACGCCGGTGGCGTAGTTGACGGTCTGGTTGAGACCGGTGACCGTGCCGCAGCGTACCCCCGTGGTGGTGCCGCTGCGGCACACCGCCTGACCGACGTACGCGGTGCCGGGGCCGTTGATGGTCAGCAGGCCGGGGTAGGTGTAGACCGCGCTGGGGTGGGCGATCCGGCCGGTGTAACGGATCAGCCCGTAGTCGTTCGTGGGGTAGCTGGTGGCGGTACGTGTGCCGAGCACTGTCGTCTGGGCGCTGTCGGTGTACCAGGTGGCCGCCGCGGCGGTGCAGTGCCCGGCGGTGATCACGTAGTAGGTGCTGCCGCTGCGCGCGTTCGCGCCGAGCGAGCATCGTGCGCCGCCGCCGTAGATGCCCTGCCCGCCGGCGATCAGCGGGCGCAGCGTTCCGGGTTCGCGGCGCAGCACCACGCCGGTCCGGTCGGTCGCCGCCCGCAGGGCGGTCAGCTCGCCGGAGGAGACGGTGTCGTCGACGGTGAGGGTCATCCGGCCGGTGGCGGGGTCGAGGCCCCAGGCGGTGCCCGGGGTGCGTTCCCCGGTCAGCAGGGTCACCGGGTCGGGTGCGGGTGCGGCGGCCCGGTCGGGGACGGCGGCCTGCGCGGCGCCGGGCGCGACGAGCAGCAGGATGGTCAGGACGAGGGCGGCCAGCGGCGAGCGACGCATCCGAACCTCCGAAGAGATCGAGATTGATTGATGCGCTAAAGCATCGCCCGGTCTGCGACGCCGTGGCAACCTCCGGACGCCCTCTTCCCCGAACGGCGGGAATCGCCGATCCGGGGACGGGCCGCGCCGGCACCGCCGATAATCCTCGAAGACACGGCGGGAGGCCGGGCATGACCACCGGAGGCACCGCGGCACTGGTACGCCGGCCGGACGGGTCGACCCGGGCCACTCTGCTGGAGTTGCTCTTCGACGTGGTGTTCGTGGCAGCCCTCGCACTGACGTCGACGCTGTTGACCGAGAACCTCTCCTGGTCCGGCGGCGCGAAGGTGCTGCTGATGTTGACCGCCATCTGGTGGACCTGGTCGGTCACCGCCACCACGACCGAGTTCTACGACCCGCAGCAGCGCCCCATCCAGTTCATCCTGATGATCGCCATGGTCGGCTCGGTGGGGATGGCGGCGTCCCTGCCGATGGTCACCAGCGGCCACGCGTTGATCTTCGCGGTCGCGTACGTCGGTACGCACGTGCTGCGCGGCATCATCCTGATCACGTCACTGCAACGGCAGCGCCACCGGGTGGCCACGATCCGGGCCACCCGGTTCCTGTTCTGGTTCGTGGTGTCAGGTGTCTTCTGGCTCGGCGGCGCGGTGACCGGCGAGGTGAACTGGCCGCTCTGGGCCATCGCCATCGCGATCGACCTGCTCTCCGCGGCGGCCCGCTACCCGACGCCCTGGCTGGGCCGGGTGCCGATCGACCAGTACGAGCGGACCACCGGGCACCTGGGCGAGCGGTACCAGCAGTTCGTCATCCTGGCGCTCGGCGACATCATCCTGGTGCCCACCATGCGGGTCAGCCGTACCGATCTCGACGGTGACCGGGTCACCTCGTTGTTCTGCGCGTTCGCCGTCATGCTGCTGATGTGGCAGGTCTACGTCTTCCGGGCCGGCGAGTTGCTCGAGGCCGGAGCGAGGGCCGGCCGACCGGCCCGGGTGGCCCCGTACACCCATCTGGTGATGCTTGCCGGCGTGGTCGGTACGGCGGCCGCGTTCGACCTGGTCGTCTCGCAGCCGACCGGGACGACACCGGCGCGGTGGCTCCTGCTGATCATCGGCGGTCCGATCCTGTTCGTGATCGGCCGCGCGCTGTTCACCCTGCTGGTGTCGACGAACGTGCCGTGGTGGCGGATGGGTTGCCTGGTTCTGCCGCTGCTGGTGCTGCCCTGGGCCGGTCACTGGCCGCCGGTGCTGGTCACCGTGGTCGTGGCGCTGGGGCTGGGGGCTCACGTCCTGCTCCCCGGCGCGGCCCGGGAGACCACCCCGGGCCTGCGGTTCCGGCAACCCGGCGATTGACCCGACCCGCTCAGGCGACGTGTCGGGCGGCCCACTCGGCGAGGTCCCGGGCGCACGCGTCCACCGACTCCTGCCAGGTGCGCGCCGCGCCCTCCCCTGCCTCGTCGCTGACCTGTTTGACCAGCCGGCACGGCACGCCGGCCTGCGCGGCGGCCCAAGCCACCGCGTACCCCTCCATGTCGACCAGGTCGGCGCGCAGGGCCAACCGGTCCCGCGCCCCGTCGTCGGCCACGAACGTGTCGCCGGTGGCCAGCACCGCGCCCTCGGCGGCCAGCGCCAGTGGCGCCCCGTAGGTCTCGCCGGTGAGGGTGCGCAGCAGGTCGGTGTCCAGGTCGTGCTGGAGCACCGTGGCGATCTCGTGGATGCCGGCCAACCCGGGGCGCAACGCGCCGGCCGTACCCAGGTTGAGCAGCAACGAAGGGCGCGGCCCGGCGGCGAGTACGGCGGCGACGGCGCTCGCGGCGTTCACCTTGCCCATGCCGGTGAGCAGGACCGGCAGTTCGGGCGGCAGGTAGCGGGCCTCCGCACCGACGGCGAGCACCACCAACGGACGATCGGCGCGGACCGTACCTCGAAGATTCACCGGAGCATCGTACGAGCCGGCTCCTCGGCCGGTGACGTCAGTCGTCGGTGAAGCGGTACAGCACGAAGTCCTTCTCCGCGCCGCAGGCGACCAGGTGGGTGTTCCACGAGCAGGACGAGCTGCGAACGTCCTTCAGCTCACCCAACTCGTCGACCTCCCCGGACTCGGCCCACACCCCGGCCAGCACCCGGTTGTCCGCGACCACGCTCGGCGGCTTGGCGAAGACCAGCAGGTTGCCGGCGTCGAGGCGGACCGCCACCCCGCCCCGGTCCCGCAGCACCGGCTTGCCAGCGGCGTCGAAGACCGTGACGGTCGGCTCCGGCGACTCCCGCTGGGCGAGCACGTGCTCACCCAACGGCACCAGGTGGGTCACGCCCGGCGCCGACCAGCTGATCATGCGCTCGCCCTCGGTGGCCGCCACCACCTCGGTGCGCGCGACGTCGAAGTTCGGCACCTGCAGCAGACAGGCCCGCCGCGCACCGCAGGCGACAAGCTCCTTCGGGTACTCGTCGTTCCCGGACCGGTGCAGCACCACCGGCTCGGCGTCGGAACCCAGGTCGTACGCCAGTAACTGGAAACCGCCCTCGTTGGCGGCCACGAACAGGCGGTCCTCGTACGCGACCACCAGGTCGTCGAGGTCGGCGACGCTCCCCCACTGACGCAGAACCGCGCCGGACGCCATGTCGAGCAGCCGCACCGACCGGTCCGCACCCACCTGGACGAGCCGCCGCCCCTTGCCCGTCCAGGGGTCGCGGGGCGTGCCGTCGAGGAAGGCCGGCCCGCCCGCCGCCTCGTCCGTGCCGACCGGCCGGACCACGGTACGGCCACCGGCGTACCGGTCGCGGGGGTTGGGTCGGGTCCACTTCGCCGCACCGTCGGTCAGGCGCAGGCCGACCAGTTCGTCCGCGGCCCGGTCCACCAGCACCGCCGTGTCGTCGGCGAAGTAGACGTCGTCGTCGCCCCGGAGTACGCGCTGCCAGCGCTGCTCGCCGGTGCGCCCGTCGAGGACGGCCATCGGCCGGGGGGTGCTGTCGCCAGGTGCGTCGGCGAGGACCGCGACCGCGCCGGGGACGGCGATGATCGCCTCCCAGTCGTCGGCCCGCACGTCGGTCTGCTCGCGCCACACCTCGCGGCCATTGCCCGCGTCGACGGCCACCACCTCCAGCCGGTCGTCCGGCAGCGGAAACGCCAGGTAGGCCCGGTCGTCGAGCACCGCCGTCCACATGTCGGCCGGACGCTCGGCACCGGCCGGCAGCCGGGACTGCTCACGCAGCGAGGCGAACTCCAGGTCCGGGTAGCGGTCCCGGGTCAGGTAGAGCGTCGCCGCGGTGCCCACCCCGGCCAGGGCCAACACCGCGCCGAGCACCACCCAGCGCGCGCGAGGCCAGCGGGTCGCCCCGGCGGGCGGGGTCGGGGTGGCCCCGGCCAGGCCCGGACCGGGCGGCGGGCCCGCCGGCGGGGTGGATCCCGGCCAGGGCTGCGACGGTACGACCGGCGCCGGCGCCGGCGCTCCAGCCGGGGCGGGCGGGCTCACCGGAGCCGGCGCGGGCGGTGCGAGCGGCGGTCCCGCGTATGCCGGGGCGGGTAGCGGCCTGCGCAGCGGCAGGTCGGTCAGGGCGCCCTCGGCCACCGGCAGCTCGGGCTGGTCCAGCACGGTCGGCGCGATGCCCAGCTCGGCGTGCAGCAGGCGGGCCACCAGCGGGATCCGTGACGACCCGCCCACGAGGAACAGCCCGGCGAGCTGGTCGGGGCGCAGCCCGGCGGCGGCGATGACCTCCCGGGCCCGCTGCACCGCCCGACGCAGCAGCGGTGTGGCCACCCGCTCGACGTCCGCCCGGGTCAGCTGGACCGGCTCGGCGACTCCCGGCACGCCGACCGGTGCGACACCAGCACGGGACAGGGTCTCCTTGGCACCCCGTACCTCGTCCCAGAGCCGGATCTGGTCGCGGCGCTGCGCCGGATCGGCCGGTCGGGTGAGCCGGTCCCACTGGGCGGCGTGCCGCTCACCGACCAGCTCGCCGACCCGCCGCACCAGGGCGGCGTCGAGGTCCAGGCCGCCCAGGTCGGGCAGGCCACCGTCGGCGACGACGGTGAACCCCGAGTCCCCCCAGGGGTCCGCACCCTCGTTGCGCAGCACCGCGACGTCGAGCGTGCCGCCACCGAAGTCGAAGACCGCGATCGCGTCACCGACCGGCACCGGGCGGTGCAGCACCTGCGTGTAGTAGCGGGCCGCGGCCACCGGCTCCCGCAGCAGCCGGGTGCCCGGCGGTGTCGGCCCGGCGAGGGTGTGCTCGACCGCCTGCGGCCAGCCGGCCTGCACCAGCGCGTCGGCGAGGACCTGCCGACGCGTCGCGTCCCAGGCGGCCGGGCAGGTGACCACGGCCGGCGGCAGGAAACCCACAGCCCCCACGGCGGCCCGGCCGACCGCCGCCAGCACCGCGGCGAGCAGGTCGGCCGGCGGGTACGCGCGGTCGCCGAGCCGCACTGTCGGCTCGTCCACCCGACGCTTCGGGTTCGCCTCGAACCGGGCCGGGTCGGCCTGCGCCAACCGGCGGGCGTCCCAGCCGGTGTGCAGGGTGCCGTCCGGGTCGGCGTAGACAGCGGACGGGCTGAGTGGTTGACCGTCCATCAGCAGCGGTCGGGTCCGCCCGTCCGGCCAGCGCAGCACCGCGACCGTGTTTGACGTGCCGAGGTCGATGCCGAGAGCGAAACCCTCGTGCTGGCCTGCCATTGCCCGAACCTCCGCCGTGACGAGGGGAACTCGACCCCGCATCGTACGCAGGCCCCGCCGCACCGCTGATCACTCGGTCCGGGGTGGTCGGTGGCGTCCGGTCAGTGGGTGGAGTGGACGCCCACCACCTCGTCCTCGCTGGTCTCCCCGGTCAGCTGGAACCCGAGTTTCAGGTAGAACTGCTCCGGGCCGTCCGGCCCTGGCTTCCATGTCGTGTAGACGCGGTCGTGCCCACGGCGGCGGGCCTCGTCGCGGACGGCCTGTACCGCGACGCGGCCGTACCCCCGGCCCTGGTGCTCGGCGGCGATGTTGAGCCGCCACAGCCCCGAGCGCCTGTCGTCCGGGTGGGCCGGATCCCACACGATGTCGAAGAAGCCCATCAGGAAGCCGACGATCTCGTCATCCTCGACGATGAGACGCGGCCACGCGATCTCGGGCTGCGCGTACGCCTCGGCGAGGGACCAGGCGACCGGGGACGAGAACGCCTCCTGGTCGGGCCGGACGCTCACCCGGCACGCGGCCTCCACATTGTCTTGAGTGATCTTCACCAGTCGCGGCACGTCGGCCACCTTACCGAGCCGGGCCCCGCAGCAGGCCGTCGAGCAGCCCGCGCAGGCCGAACTGGAACCAGGTGTCGAGGTCGGTGTCGGGTCTGGTCTGCCCGGCCGCGGCCAGCCACTGTCGCTCCCGGGTACGGCCGGTCCGCTCCAGCCGGGTGCGGGTCGCCGACCACCAGGCGTGGTAGGTGGTGTCCCCGGGGTCGCGCCGGATGAGCAGGGCCATGCCCTGGACGTAGCCGCTTAGTGCCAGGTAGGCGCGGAACGCCTCGGCCGGCTCGTACCCGGCGCTGGTGAACGCCGCCACCACCCTGTCGACCATGGCGAGTACCGCCGCCCCGGTCGGCGGCCGATCGGTGGCGAGGATGGCCAGCAGCCAGGGATGTCGGCGGTACATCGCCCACTCGTCCCCGGCCAGCCGTTCGAGCCGTTGGCGTGGATCGCGCGGTGGTGGCGCGGTGCCGGGCGGTCGGGTGGCGGTGATCTGCTCGGCCATCGCGGCGAGGAGGTCGGCCCGGTTCCGGAGGTGCCGGTACACGGCGTGGGCGGGCAGGCCGGCGCGTTGGGCGAGGACCCGCAGGGAGACGGCCTCCAGACCGCCCGCGTCCGCCAACTCGACAGCGAGGGCGACCAAACGGTGGCGCGGGTCGCCGCCGGTCGGCGCGGGCAGGTCCCGAATCCGACGCGGGCTGCTGGTGGGGCCGTGCTCACGACGCCTGCGGTACGCGCGGGCCTGGCAGCGCCGGGAGCAGTAGCGGCGCGGGCGCCCCCGGCCGGTGCCGACGGGCAGGTCCGCCTCGCACTCGACACACCGGACACCGAGCATGGCCGCCTCCAGTTTCGTCACGGCACTCCGTGTGACGAAAGTACTGCACCTCGTCCGTTCGGCGGGCACAGGATCGAGGGCATGAATCCGCCCAGTCGCAGAGATCTGCTCCGCGTCGGCGCAGTCGCCTCCGCCGCCGTCCTCTATCCGACCCCGGTCTCCGCCGCCGCGCCACCAGCGGGGGGCGTGCCCCCACTCGGCCCGGTCCGGGTGCGGCCGGACGACCCCCGGTACGCGGACCTGGTCCGCCGCGGCAACCGACGGTTCGTGGGCACGCCGGACGAGGTACGCGTGGTCGGCTCGACCGAGCAGGTCGTCGCGGCAGTGCAGGACGCCGTCCGCACCGGCCGACGGGTGGCGGTACGCGGCGGCGGGCACTGCTTCGAGGGGTTCGTGGACGACCCGGCGGTCCGGATGGTGATCGACCTGTCCGGCCTGACCGAGGTCTACCACGACCCCCGACGGTTCGGGTTCGCGATCGAGGCGGGCGCCACGCTCGGCGAGGCGTACCGCAGGCTCTTCCTGGGGTGGGGGGTGACAGTTCCCGGCGGATCGTGCCCGGGGGTCGGCGTCGGCGGTCACATCGCGGGCGGCGGCTACGGTCGCCTCTCCCGCCTGCACGGGCTCGTGGCAGACCACCTGTACGCGGTGGAGGTGGTCGTGGTCGACCGCGGCGGCACCGCCCGTGCGGTGGTCGCCACCCGGGAACCGACGGACCCGCACCGCGACCTGTGGTGGGCGCACACCGGCGGCGGTGGGGGCACCTTCGGCGTCGTCACGCGCTACTGGTTCCGCTCACTCCCCACCCCACCCGCGCGGGTGCTCGACTTCACCGTCACCTGGCCGTGGGCCGGCATGGACGAGCCGGACTTCCACCGACTCGCCGGCAACTTCGGCCGCTGGTGCGCTCGCAACAGCGCGCCCGACTCCCGGGGCAGGCACCTGTACGCCGAGCTGATCCTGTCCCGCCCGCAGGCCGGCGGTCACACAGTCGCCGGTCAGGTCCCGCACGGCAGCCGACACCTGCTCGACGAACTCGTCGGGGCGCTCGGCGACGGCGTCGGCGTCACTCCGACCGTCTCGGCGGAACCGCTGCCCTGGCTGACCGCGACCCTCGGCGGCGACAGCGACGACGGCAAGGGCTGGCGGTTGAAGGTCAAGTCCGCCTTCCATCGCGCGCCCCTGACCGAGCGGCAGTTGCACGTCGCCTACCGCCATCTCACCCGCGACAGTGACCTGACGGCCGGCTCGCTGAGCCTGAACACCTACGGCGGGGCGATCAACGCCGTGGCGCCGAGTGCCACCGCCGCCGTCCAGCGGGACGCGTCCATGCTGCTGTTCTACCTCGCCGGTTGGGGCGACCCGGCCGCGGACCCCCGGCACCTGGCCTGGATACGCGAGTTCTACCGGGACATGTACGCCGACACCGGCGGGGTGCCACCGGACGGCGCCTACATCAACTACCCCGACGTCGACCTCGCCGCGGCGGGCCGAGCGTGGCCGGAGGTCTACTTCGGGCCCAACTACCGGAGACTGCAACAGGTCAAGGCCCGCTGGGACCCCCGCGACGTCTTCCACCACGACCTGTCGGTACGACCACCCGGCCACTGACCCCACTCGGCGCCCTCTCGGCGGGTACCCGGGACCCGGCGTCCGGGCATGAACGCGATCGAGCGTGATGACTCTGAGGCATCAATATGCCGCACAGTCATCACGCTTCCCGCGAACAATTCCCGGTGTGGCCGGCACGCCGATCACTGGTGGTCGGCGGGGCAGCGGCTGGAGAGGGCGTAGCGCAGCAGGACCACGTCGCCGATCTGGCGGGCCTCGGCCAGGCGGGCGCGGCGGCCGGGGTGCCAGGGGAAGCGACCCTCGCCGACGAACCGGGGTGCCCGGCCGTCGCCGACGAAGAACGGGGCAACCACCAGGTGCAGTTCGTCGGCGAGACCGGCGGCGAGGAACTGGGCGTGCACAGTCCCGCCGCCCTCCACCATCAACCGCTGTACGCCCCGGGCGGCCAGATCGGTCAGCAGCCACGCCGGGTCGACCGGCTCACCGGCGTCGATCACGGTGGCCAGTCGGCCGACCCGTTCCCGGGTCTTCTCCAGCGCCCCGGTGGCGCAGTAGACGAGCCGGGCCGAGTCACCGGCGGTGAAGAAGCGCGCGGTCGGGTCGAGGTCACCCTGGGCGGTCAGGGTGACCTTGGCGGGCGAGGCCTGTCGACCGGCCGCCACCCGCTCGGCCCGGCGGGTCGGGGAGCGCACCAGCAGCCGAGGGTCGTCGCGTCGGACGGTGCCGGCGCCGACCAGGATGGCGTCACAGCTGGCCCGGACCGCGTCGACGCGGTCCAGGTCGTCGTCGTTGGACAGCAGTAACCGCTGCTCGGACGCGTCGTCGATGTACCCGTCGATGGAGGCGGCGCAACTCAGCAGCACGTACGGCCGCGTCGGCTCCGGCCGCCCGCTCATCGGGAGACGGGCCGCTCAGGAGTGCGACCCGCGAACACATCCGCCGCCTCGACCGCCTCGGCGGCCTCGACCTCCGCCGCCTTGGCCGCCTTCGCCGCCAGGTACTCGGCGTTGGCCGGCGAGAGGAAGACGCTCGTGAGAACCCGTTCGGCCACGTCCACGCCCAGCCGGGTCAACTGCTCGGCCTTGTCCGGGTTGCTGCTCAGCAGTCGGATCCGTGGCACGCCCAACGTGGCGAGCATCTGCGCGGCGACGGTGTAGTCCCGTTCGTCCTCACCCCGGCCCAGCGCGACGTTGGCCTGGTAGGTGTCCAACCCGGCGTCCTGCAACGCGTACGCGTCGAGCTTGGCGTACAGGCCGATGCCCCGGCCCTCCTGTCGGAGGTAGAGCAGAAAACCCCCGGTATCGGCGATCCGCTGCACCGCCTCGCGCAGTTGCGGCCCACAGTCGCAGCGTTGGCTGCCGAACACGTCGCCGGTGAGGCACTCGCTGTGCGGACGGACCAGCGGGGCTGCTCCCCCGGCGGCGAGCCGGTCCAGGGCACCGGCCCAGTCGCCGAGGCCGAGGGCCAGGTGCTCCCGACCATCCACCAGGCCCTTGAACGTGAACACCCGGGCGGTGGTGGTGTAGCCGTCGGGAAACGCCAACGGCACCGTGACCTGCGTACGAATCGTGGCAACCGGCAATGCTTCGGGCATGGGACTCCTTTGTCCGGCGTCACCGCCATCCGGCGACGCGTTCCGTCTCACAACCGACTCAACAGCCGCCGCCGGAGGCGGCTTCCCGGGCGGCGACCGGAGTTCGACGTCGACGGGCCAGCAGCACGGCGGCCCCGGGCAGGCTGGCCACCAGCACCAGTGCCCCGTAGACGGTGGCGGTGGCGACCCCCTCGGCCGCGCTGAGGCCGGCCGCGCCGAACACCCAGGCCGCCACCCCCTCGCGTGGCCCGAAGCCGGCCACGTTCAGCGGCAGCCCCATGGCGAGCAGGGCGAGCAGCGTCAACGGCAGCAGTCGGGACAGTGGGGCGTCCGAGCCGGCGGTGCGCGCCGCGACCAGGAAGGTGGCCAGGTGACCGGCGACCATCACGGCCGAGGCGACGAGCACACCGAACCAGGTGCGCCGCGCCAGCAGACCCGCCCGGACGTCCGCCACGGCGGTGCGCAGCGCCGTCGCCCAGCGGGACGCGCCGCCGTTGGGGACGACCCGGGCCAGCAGCACGGCGACCAGCCCACCGGCGACGAGCAGCCCGGCGGCGACCGGCAGGTACGGCCGGACCGGGGACGGGAAGGCCGCGAGCACCACCAGCGCGACGCCGACCAGGACCACCTGCCCGGCGGTACGCTCCCAGACCACCGCGCGGATGCCCCGGCTCACGTCACCGGCGTCGCGGCCGTGGCGTACCGCCCGGTGCACGTCGCCGAGGATCCCGCCGGGCAGGGTGGCGTTGAGGAACACGGCCCGGTAGCAGTGCGCCACCGCGGTCGTCAGGGGCAGGCGCACGCCGAGGCCGGTGGCGACCAGGCTCCACCGCCACGCCGCGCAGACCGTGGTGAGCACTCCGATGACGAGCGCCGCCGCCAACGCCGGGGCGTCGATCAGTCGTACTCCGGCGAGGAACGGGCCGGTGCCCACCTGCCACAGCAGGACGGCGAGCAGACCCACCCCGCCGACCACTCGTGCCCAGGCCCAGAACATCGGCGCCGGCCTCCCCTTTGAAGATCGTCCACTTGCCCTAGTGCACGTACCCAGGGCGTGAACGGTTCATCCACCGGCGAGGAGGTCAGTGTGTTCGACATGCACGGTGAGTCGTCCGGCCGCCGCGTCGGCCAGCCGGCGGCGGGCGTACGCCTGGGCGGGGCCGGCCAGGTCGGGGCGTTGCTCGCAGGCCGCCCCGAGCCAGCCCCGGAACCACTCGGCGGTCAACTCGGCCTGCTCCGGGCCGAGACGCCACGGGCTGGGCCGTTCGCGCACGTCGACGCCGTGCCGGGCGAACGCGGCGGCGGTGACGGCGGGGGCATCCGGACCGAGCAGCCGCCGGCCGTCGACGGTACGCCGCTGGTGTTCGTTGAACGCGGCTTCGACCGTGTCGTCCAGGGGGTCGGCCGGGTCGAACCGGACCCGACCGGTCACCGAGATGGCGAACAGGGCCGGTCGACCGACGCACGCCGCCACCACCCGCTCGACCTCCTCGGCGGTGAGCATGTCCAGCAGCGCGGACGCGGTGACCAGGGAACCGTCGGCGAGGTCGGCGGCGGTCAGCCGGGTGAGGTCACCGCAGCGGGTGTGGACGGTGACCGGAGCGCCGTCGGCGGCGGTCACCCCGCTCATGCCCTCGGCGGCCCGGGCCAGCAGGTCGGCGTCCCGGTCGTGCAGCACCCAGTGTTGTGGGCCGGTCAGCCGGGCGGCCAACCAGCGGCTCATCGAGCCGGTGCCGCTGCCCAGGTCGTGGACCACCGTCGGGGTGTCGCCGCCCAGCCGGGCCCGGACGGTCTCCAGCAGGTCCTCGGCGCGCGCCGCCGCGTCGGCCGGTTCGCGCAGTCGCAGCCAGTCGGCGAACGGCAGGGTCTCCTCGGCGGTCACTCCGCCACCTCCTTCAGCACGCCGGCAAGCAGCGCGCTGGTCACCGGCCAGTCGGTCAGGGTGTCGCGCCGGGCGAGCGCGGCACGCCGCAGCCGGGCGCGCAGCGCGTCGTCGTCGAGCCAGCGGATCAGCGCGGCGGCGAGCGCCGCCGGGTCACCGGGCGGGACCAGCAGTCCGGGTCGGTTGCCGTCGGGCGCCTGGCCGAGCGCCTCCGGCAGCCCGCCCACCTCGGTGGTCACCACCGGCAGGCCGCGGGCCAGCGCCTCGGTGACGACCATGCCGTACGTCTCGCCCCTCGACGGCAGCACGAGCAGGTCGGCGGCGGCGTACGCGTCGTCCAGCGCCGCGCCGGTCAGGGGGCCGACCAGGCGCACCCGCCCGGTGAGGCCCGCTCCGGTCACCCGGTCGCGCAGCCGGTGCACGAGGTCCGGTTCCCGGGTCAACGTGCCCGCGCAGACCATCGTCCAGCGCCGGCCGACAAGCGTGGCCATCGCGTCGACGAGCACGTCGTACCCCTTGTGCTGGGTGACCGCCGCGACGCAGAGCAACCGGTCGCCCGCCGGCGACCCGGCAGCCGGCGGCGCGGGCCGCACCCCGGGCGGCGCGGCCCGCACCCGGTCGGCGAGCGTCGGGTGCCGGGCCAGCAGGGCGCGGCGGGTCCACTCGCTCGTGGTGACGACGGCCCGCGCGGTGGCGAACGCGCGGGCCTCCGGCTCGTCGTCGAACGGCAGGTGCACCAGGACCACCAGGCGCAGCCGACGGGCGTGCGGGGTGAGCAGGTCCGGCACGGTCGAGGCGATCAGGCCGTCGATCAGCACCACGGCGTCGTCGGGCGTGGCGGCGAGCACCCCGGCCAGCGTCGCCAGGTCGGCCGGCTCGGGCCGCGGCCACGCGCCGGGCACCGGGTGTTCGTGGACCGACCAACCGCGCTCGGCCAGCCCGGCGCAGACCTGCCGGTCGTAGGCGTTGCCGCCGCTTGGTGTCGTCGGGTCGTCGATGTCACCGGGCAGGACGACGTGCACCGCCCGGCCCGCATCGGTCACAGTGACCGCTCGTAGCTCGCCCAGGCGATGTGCGACTCGTGCAGGGTGACCGTGATGCCGGTCAGGTCGCGGGCCCCCGCGCCCAGGCCACCGGCGTGCACCCGCTCGACGAGCCGGTCCGCGATCGTGCGGGCCAGCACCTCGGTGGTGGTGTTCACGCCGGCGAAGGCCGGCTCGTCGTCGAGGTTGCGGTAGGTCAGCTCGCCGAGCACGGCCCGCAATTGCTCGGTGGCCAGGCCGATGTCCACCACGATCCCGTCGGCGTCCAGGTCGGGCCGGCGGAACGTCGCGTCCACCACGAACGTCGCGCCGTGCAGGCGTTGGGCGGGCCCGAACACCTCGCCCCGGAAACTGTGGGCGATCATCATGTGGTCCCGAACGGTCACGCTGAACACGGTCACTCCCCGTCGTCGTAGGTGATGAGGTGGCAGAGGGCGGGCAGGTCACCCGAGCTGAGTCTGGCGAGCACGTCGGGCAGCTCCGCGAAGCGGGACGCGCCGGTGATCAACGCGTCGAAGGCCGGGTCGTCGAGCAGGTCCAGGGCGAGCGCCAGCCGGTCGGCGTAGCTGCGCCGTCCCCGGCGGGCGGGTGCCACCATGCCGACCTGACTGCTGCGTACGGTGAGTCGACCGGAGTGGAACGCGCCACCGAGTGACACCTGCACGGCGCGGTCGCCGTACCAGCTCAGCTCGATGACCGTGCCCTCCGGCGCGAGCAGGTCCAGCGACTGTTGCAGGCCGGCGGCGGTGGCGCTGGCGTGCACGACCAGGTCCCGGTCACCCCGGGCGTCGGCCGGGTGGGCGAAGTCGACGCCGAGGGCCCCGGCCACCCCCGCCCGGCGTGAGTCGGTGTCGACCAACTCGACCTGCACCCCGGGGTACCGGGCGACCAACGCGGCAACGCAGCAGCCGACCATACCCGCGCCGATCACGGTGACCCGGTCACCGACCAGCGGAGCAGCGTCCCAGAGTGCGTTGACGGCGGTCTCCACGGTGCCGGCGAGCACCGCGCGGGCGGCCGGCACCCCCTCCGGCACCGGCACCACGGCGCTCACCGGCACGACGTACGCGCTCTGGTGCGGGTGCAGGCAGAACACCGTGCGCCCGAGCAGCTCCGGTGGGCCCTGCTCGACCACGCCGACGCTGAGGTAGCCGTACTTGACCGGGCCGGGGAAGTCGCCCTCCTGGAACGGGGCGCGCATCGCGGCGTACTGGTCAGTGGGCACCTTGCCGGCGAAGACGAGCGTCTCGGTGCCCCGGCTGACCCCGGAGTAGCTGGCCCGGACCAGTACCTCGTCCGGGCCCGGGTCGGTCAGCGACACCGGCCGGATCTCGGCCGCGCCGGGTTCACGCACCCAGCAGGCGTACGCCTCGCGGTTCACCGTCGCGCACCTCACCTCTGCTTCGGGCCGGCCGATCGGCCATGTCGGGGTCCCCGGTCGGGTTGTCGATCATAAACACGGAGGTACGGCGCGCACAGTTCGAAGCCGACCCGGCCTGATCGCATTTGGACAAAAGCGGCATAGCTCCACTTTTGCCTCGATAAGCTCCCGTGGCACATTCGATCAACGGGGGCGTGATGAGGATTTCGTGGTGGGGTGGCCGCAGGTCACGGGCGACGGCGCTGACCGCCGTGGCGGGCGTGCTGGCGCTCAACGGTCTGCTGCTGCCGGCCGCACCCGACCGGATCGACCCGGTGCTGGCCGCCGTCGACGAGGCCATCGGCCCGGTCGACCCGGTCGCCGCGGCGCTGAGCTTCGGCGTGATGACCGAGGGCAACGCCACGGTGAACAACGACGAGAACGAGGGCACCCTCGCCGTCGGCGGTGACCTCACCTTCGGCAACTACCAGCTCGCCGGGGCGACCGCCGGGTCGTTCGTGGTGCCCGGCGACGCCAACCCCAGCGCCCTGGTCGTGGGTGGACGGGTGAACTTCGCCGGCAGCGTCGGCGGCAGCCGACTCCAGGTGCTCTCCAACGGGTACGCCAAGGTCGGCAACCTCACCGGCGCCTTCGTCCGCAACACCGACAACAACGGCGCACAGGTCAACACCCGGATCCTGCCGACGAACGACTACGACGCCTCACCCCGGGTGGAGCTTGTCACCCGGCAGCCGGTCGCCAGCGTCGGGCCGACCTCTCCGATCAACTTCGCCGGGGCCTTCACCGCCTTCCGGAGCACCACTGCCGGGCTGGCCACCTGCGACAACACCGTGGTGCTGCGGACCCCGAACGGCGATGTGCTGCCCCGCCCGATCCCACCGGGCAGCAACGCCGTCGTCACCTTGACCCCGGGCGTGACGAACGTCCTCAACCTGACCGCCGCCGACCTGGCCAACATCGCGATCCTGACCTTCGCGAGCCAGCCGACCGCCAGCACCCCGCTGCTCGTCAACGTGGACACCAGCGGCGTGGGCAACACCTTCGCCTGGACCGCCCCGAACTTCGCCGGGGTCGGCGGGCCGCAGGCGCGCTACATCCTGTTCAACTTCCCGACCGCCACCGCGCTCACCCTCACCCCGAACGCCGCCACCGTCGAGGGCACGATCTACGCCCCCAATGCCAGCCTGACCGACCTCTCCTCAAGCAACACCGAGGGCAGCGTCATCACCCGTACGCTCGACCACCGCGGTGGCGAGATCCACTACTTCCCGTTCAGCACCACGCTCGCCTGCGAGGGCGCGACTCCGGCCGACATCGCCCTGATCAAGTCGTCGACCACCACACTGATCACCAGCGTCGGTCAGCAGGTGCCGTACTCGTTCCACGTGGTCAACACCGGCGGCACCCCCCTGACCGGCATCTCCGTCACCGACACGCAGACCCCGCCGTCGTCGAACGCGAACCTCGGCCCGATCACCTGCGCCGCCACCACCCTCGCGCCCGGCGCGCAGACCGCCTGCACGGCCACGTACACCGTCACCCAGGCCGACCTGGACAACGGCGGGGTCACAAACGTCGCCACCGCACAGGGCAGCCCACCCACCGGCCCACCTGTCGTCTCCGATCCGAACACCCTGACCATCCCGGCGCAGGCGCTCGCCGCCGCCGTCACCGTGGTCAAGTCGTCCACCACCACGTCCATCACCTCGGTCGGTCAGCAGGTGCCGTACCGGTTCCTCGTCGCGAACACCGGCGGCCTGACCCTGACCAACGTGAGCGTCACCGACGTGCAGACCCCGCCGTCGTCAAACGCCAACCTCGGGCCGATCACCTGCCCGGTCACCACCCTGGCACCCGGCGCGAGCACCACCTGCACGGCCACCTACACCGTGACCCAGGCCGACCTCGACAACGACGGCGTCACCAACGTCGCCACCGCCCAGGGCACCCCGCCCGGCGGCGGGACGCCGGTCACCTCGCCGTCCTCGACGCTCACCATCCCCGAAGCGGGTCTGATCGCGTCGATCGCCATCATGAAGACCTCGACCACCACGTCGATCACGACGGTCGGCCAACAGGTGCCGTACCAGTTCCACGTGTTGAACACCGGCGGCTTCACCCTCACCGGCGTCAACGTGACGGACGTGCAGACACCGCCGTCGTCGAACGCCAACCTCGGCCCGATCACCTGCGCCGCCACCACCCTCGCCCCCGGCGCGCAGACCCTGTGCACCGCCACCTACACGGTCACCCAGGCCGACCTCGACAACGACGGCGTCACGAACGTCGCCACCGCGCACGGCACACCGCCCAGCGGCACCCCGGTCGACTCGACGCCCGCGACGCTGACCATTCCGGAGACCGGCCTGGTCGCCTCCATCGCGATCCTGAAGACCTCCACCACCACGTCCATCACCACGGTCGGGCAGCAGGTCCCGTACCGGTTCCACGTGATCAACACCGGCGGGTTCACCCTCACCGGCGTCAACGTGACAGACGTGCAGACACCGCCGTCGTCGAACGCCAACCTCGGCCCGATCACCTGCGCCGCCACCACCCTCGCCCCCGGCGCGCAGACCGCCTGCACGGCCACCTACACCGTCACCCAGGCCGACCTGGACTTCGGCTCGGTCCGCAACAGCGCGACCGCCCAGGGCACACCCCCCGGTGGTCGGCCGCCCGTGCAGTCGCCACCGGCGACCCTGACGATTCCGAGCGACGTGGTCGTCCCCGGCATCTCCCTGGTGAAGTCGTCGACCACCACGACGATCACGGCGGTCGGGCAGCAGGTGCCGTACCAGTTCCTGGTGGCGAACACCGGCGGCGTGACGCTCAACGGCGTGAACGTGACCGACGTACAGACACCGCCGTCGTCGAACGTCAACCTCGGCCCGATCACCTGCGCCGCCACCACCCTCACCCCCGGGGCGAGCACCACCTGCACCGCCACCTACACCGTCACCCAGGCCGACCTGGACAACGACGAGGTCACCGACGTCGCCACCGCGCACGGCACACCGGCCGGCGGTGACAACCCGATCGACTCGGCGCCCTCGACGCTGACCATTCCGGCGGCCGACCTGATCCAGTCGATCTCGCTGCTGAAGTCGTCCACCACCGTCTCGATCAACACGGTCGGGCAGCAGGTGCCCTACCGCTTCCTGGTGGCCAACACCGGCACCGTGACGCTGTCCAACGTGAACGTGACAGACGTGCAGACCCCGCCGTCGTCGAACGCCGACCTCGGCCCGATCACCTGCGCCGCCACCACCCTCGCCCCCGGCGCGAACACCACCTGCACCGCCACCTACACCGTCACCCAGGCCGACCTCGACAACAACGGCGTCACCGACGTCGCCACCGCACACGGCACACCGCCCGGCAGTGAGACGCCCATCGACTCGGCACCCTCGACGCTCACCATCCCGGACGCGGGGCTGGTCGCCAGCATCCAGGTGGTGAAGACCTCCACGACGGCGTTGATCCACGCGGTCGGGCAGCAGGTCCCGTACCGGTTCCACGTGGTCAACACCGGTGGGCTCACGCTGACGAACGTCAACGTGACAGACGTGCAGACCCCGCCGTCGTCGAACGCCAACCTCGGCCCGATCACCTGCGCCGCCACCACCCTCGCCCCCGGCGCGCAGACCGTGTGCACGGCCACCTACACCGTCACCCAGGCCGACCTCGACAACGACGGCGTCACCGACGTCGCCACCGCACACGGCACACCGCCGGGCGGGGGCACGCCCGTCGACTCGCCACCGTCGACGCTCACCATCCCGCAGTCCGGCCTCGTCGCCGACATCGAGGTGATCAAGTCGACGACCACCGTGGCGATCACCGCGCCGGGTCAGCAGGTGCCGTACACCTTCCTCGTCGTCAACACCGGCGGCTTCACCCTGACCGACGTGACGGTCAACGACACGGTGCTGCCACCGGCCGAGCGCGGCGTGCTCGGGCCGATCACCTGCGGCCCGCAGAACATCCCCAACGGTGCGGTGACGTTGTCGCCGGGCGCCTCCATCCAGTGCCGGTCGACCTACACGGTGACCGCCGAGGACTTCGCCGGTGCGTCGCTGCGCAACGTCGCCACCGCCACGGGTACGCCGCCGTTCGGGCCGCCGCCGGTATCCCCACCGTCGCCCGTGGACATCCCGATCCCGCACCCGGCGATCGCCATCACCAAGTCGGTGACGCCGACAGTGGTGTCGGCGGCCGGTGACGTGGTCACCTACCGGTTCGTGGTGAGCAACACCGGCACCACGTCGCTCAGCGCGGTGACCGTCGACGAGACCGACTTCTCCGGCACCGGGACACCCGGGGCGATCACCTGCGGCACGGTCACCCTGGCCGCCGGCGAGAGCACCACCTGCACGTCGACCTACGCGGTCACCGCGGCGGACATCGAGGCCGGTCGGATCACCAACACGGCCGTCGCCTCCGGCACGCCGCCGACCATCCCCGGCCAGGACCCACCCGCACCGGTACGCTCCGCGCCGGCCACGGCCGAGGTCACGGCCACCCGGGGTGCGGCGATCACGGTGGTGAAGTCGAGCAGCACCGACAAGATCTTCCGGCCGGGGCAGCACGTGCCGTTCCAGTTCGTGGTCAACAACACCGGCCAGGTGCCGCTGACCGCCGTGACGATCACCGACACGCTGACCGCGCCGGCCTCGACGGCCAACCTCGGCCCGATCACCTGCGGCCCCGACCGGACCCCGAACGGCGCCGTCACCCTCGCGGCCGGAGCCGCCGTGACCTGCGCGGCGACGTACACGGTCAGCAAGGCCGACTACCACCACGGGTCGCTGCGCAACACCGCGACGGCGACCGGCACCCCGCCGGACGGCCCGGCGCCGGTCTCCCCCGAGTCGACCATCACCATCCCGGTGAAGGGCAAGCTCCCGGTGACCGGCACGTCGTTCCCGGCCGGGCTCTGGATGGGCGCCGGCGTGCTGGCGGTGCTCCTCGGCGCAGCGCTGCTGCTGGTCGTCCGGCAACGCAGGCTCCGCGCCTGACGCGGACCTGATCGCGGGGGTCGGACCGGAGGGGAACCGGTCCGGCCCCCGCAGCGCTTCACCATCACGGCGCGGGCGGCGATCCGCCGATCGTGTGGCCTGACGACGCGTCAGACCACGCCTGCGAGCGGCGCCTTACTCACCATCACCGAAACTGCTGCCTCCGGACCGGCTGAGGCAGCAGTTTCGGTGAAAATGCTCGGGTCTTGGCGCCCCTTTGCGCTCCAACGCGATCAACGAACTGGCCTGGCACCTTGTGTGACGAGCGCCGATCGTGGTGACTACTTGCACCACGGCCACCGACGTCTGCGGTGTGAACTCTCGGCGAGCCGGTCCGATCGCGTGTCATCCGAGGTCGTACGGCGTGCTGGGGTCGCTTTTGGTCGGGTTCGGTGGGCAGGATTGCTGTACTTCGCTGCTGTACTGCTCGTCGACGAGGAACTGTCTGAAGTGAGTGCGTATCTCCAGCCAGTGGCGGTGTTCGTCGCAGGGGTGGAGTCGGCCGCAGCGGCACAGACTCAAGGCCGACTCGGCGTGCTTGGTCAGCAGGATGTCCGCATGGGCCACCTGCGACTTCGCGTACTCCCTAAAGGCTGTCGAGGTGTAGATGGCTCCCATCGGTCACCGCCCTGCCCGGCGGGTGTGGCGGTGGTGCCAGAGGGCTTCGGCGACGGCGTCCACGGGGTCGATGTCCCCGGCCGCCAGGCGCTCGCGGGTGACGGCGATCCAGGGTGGCGACGCGGGGGTGGCTTCGCCGCACGCGGTGCGCATCCCTTCCTGGGCGAGTTGGGCCAGCCGGCAGGGGTCGCGTTGGTTCGTGTGCCAGCAGCCGGTGGCCACGCAGAAGCCGGCGTTGTCGGGCCGGTGAGCCTCCCAGAGCGCGCGGGCCAACCGCCACAGCAGACGGTGCTGGCATTCTGCGGGCGGCTCTTCGGGAGGGCTGTCGACATTGAAGGACATGCGCCCACCATCCCGGCCGGCGGTGGGCCGTTCCATGGCCAGCGGTCATGTCACGGTGACATGGGACGGCTCGACCAGTGCGAATGGTCGCCCTAGGCTGTCGATCTGAACACTTTGAGTAGTCGGACTGCGACGCTGGGAGCTGCCGTGAGGCTCGATCCGCTGCGAATACCGGAGGATGCGTGGTCGCACGGCGAAGTACTGACCGCCCTGGCCGCCCGCGACATCGGCGGACTGTTCCGCTGGATCACCGGTCTCACCGGGGCGAGTCAAGGCCGGATCGGGGCCTCCGTCGGGCTGGAACAGGGCTACGTCAGCCGGATCATGGCCGGACGCAAGGTCACCTCGATAGACGTTCTGGAGCGGATCGCCGACGGCTGCCGGATGCCCGACCAGGCGCGTACCACGATGGGGCTGGCACCCCGCCAGGCCGCACCACCCACCGGCCCTGACCGGCGCACCCCCAGCGAGCCGGTTCACCGGACCTGGCAGGAGGACGTACGCAGTGCCGCAGAGCTTTGGCGAGGTGACGTGAACCGTCGAGACGTACTCCGGCAGGTGGCCTTCAGTTCCGCCGGCTACACCCTGCCGGCGCTGCGCTGGTTCACCGCACCCGACCCGACCCCGGTCACCCAACCCGGACGCAACACCGTCGGTCAACCCGAGATTGACACCATCCGCGCGATGACCGCGACCTACCGCCAATTGGACAACCAGTACGGCGGCGGCCATGCTCGCGACACCGTCGTCCGTTGCCTTCATCAGGAGGTGACCCCGCTGCTCACCGACGGCCGCTACGACCAGGCCACCGGTCAGCGGCTGCTCAGCGCCGCCGCCGAACTGGCTCAGCTCGCCGGATGGCAGGCGTACGACATCGCCGCGCACGGCACCGCTCAGCGGTACCTCACCCTCGCCCTGGACTTCGCCCACGCCGCCGGAGACGACGGCCTCGGCGCGGAGATCCTCGCCGCGATGAGCCACCAGGCCACCTACCTCGGCCACACCACCACCGGCCTTGACCTCGCCCGCGCCGCCGGCCAGATCGCCCGCCGCGCCGGGATCCCCGTCCTGACCGCCGAAGCCCACGTCATGGAAGCCCACGCCCTGGCCAAAGCCAACGACGAACGGGCCTGCGCCGCAGCCCTGCACCAGGCAGAACAAGCCCTCGACCGAGCCGACCGCAGCACCGAACCGCAATGGCTCAGCTACTTCGACGAGGCGTATTTGTCGGCCAAGTTCGGCCACTGCTTCCACGCCCTCGGCCGCAACACCCACGCCGAACGCTTCGCTGTCCGGTCCCTGCGCATGGACAACCGCTACATACGCGGCCGAGCCTTCAACCTCGCACTGCTTGCCAGCGTGCACGCCCAACAGGGCGAACCCGACCGAGCCTGCGCCATCGGCGCGGAAGCCCTGAGCCTGACCACCCAGCTACGGTCCGCCAGAGCCGTCCGCTACCTCCGCGACCTGCAAACTCAACTCACTCCGCACCGGCGGCTACCCGCCGTTCGGTACTTCACCGGCCGCATAGACGCCACGCTAGGTCGGCGGCGCTGACCGTCACAGCTCTCCCCGGGCCTTACGCGCGACCAACTCCAGCACCGCGATAACCGTGCCGGCACCGACGATCTCACCCCGAGACACCAGCCCGTACGCCTCGTCGAGCGGAAGCCACGCGACCTGCTCCGCCTCGTTCACGTCCGAAGGTGCGCCGATGCGCTCAGCCTTACGAGCCAGGAACAGGAGGTTCTCGGCGTCGGCAGTGGCGACCCACGGTTGGAAGGACAGCAAGGGCTCCACCCCTTGAGGCCGCCAGCCGGTCTCCTCCTCGACCTCCCGCACCGCGCACTGCGCCGGGTGCTCCTCGTCGTCGACGTAGCCACCGGGCAACTCCCACACCCACCGGTCGAACACGAACCGGTGCCGCCGCATCAACAACAGGCGCTCCCGATCATCGAGCACGGCGACCATGGCCGACCGGGGAGCCCGGATCACGTACTGCTCGAAACGAACTCCGTCCGGCAACTCCACCTCGGCGATGCTCAGCCGCGCCCGGCGGGAGTCGTCAACCACCCGCTCACCGTGAACGGTCCAGCGGGTCAACTCCGTCGTTTGCTCCTGCTCCTTCACCACGCCAGTATCCGCGCCGGACTTCACCACGCACCGCATGCCCGGTTAGGCAAAGAGCTGTACGCCACCGACCGCATCGTGTCGAGCGATGCCTGTTCTGCACCCGTCCGCGAGGTAGCTGGTCACGCCCTGCCAGCAAACTGTCCAGCAACGCTGACCGCTGTGGCCGCGACCGCCGAAAGCATCCCCACGATCGCGCCCAGGGTCGTCAGTCCTTCCCTGGGCGACGCCCAAAGCCCGCGGTTCATCTGACGCCAGGCGTTCGGGACGATGGTCATCCTGAGCTTCTGCCACTTGTGCTGCCGCTTGCTGCATCCGAGCAGGAGGCCAGCCGAGTTGTTCCGGCAGAGGGACCCGTCCCGGTTGACAGCGCAGCACCACACAGGCGCTTGGAACAGGAAGAAGCCTGTCACCAGTATGGACAGCACGAGCAGCGCCACCGGCCCGACAGAGCGAGTCCACCAGGCCGTAACGAGGATGATGAACGCCAGATAGCCCCAGTACCGTCCCAGATCCTTCATGGTGATCGAAAGTAGCGGACCATAGGCGCACGGTAACCGCCATCTGTCCGGCACCCGACTCACAGCCTGCCGGCCATCCTTTGACGCTAGGCCGTCGCGGAGTGGCGAGCGAATTGGGTTAAGGCTGCCTATGATTTACCCGAGCTGCTGAACGCTAGGCATCGGCCGCTGCCGCTAGCCGCTCGCTCGGCGTTCCGATGTTCTGGTGCTGGTCCAGCCAGCGCTGACCCCTCGCTTGCAAATCTTGGGCGCTCCGTCCGGGCTGGTCCGCGCACGGTTCGGACGTCGGAAGATAGTCCGCTGCGCCGTACCCGGCCCTCAATGTCTGGCCTCGTTGCTGTCACCGTGGCTGTCCGACACCGGCCTACCGGCTACGTCCGGCCATTCCGATTGCGGTGCTCCCGCAGCCAAGCAACGGTGCTCCCCGTAGCGACGATGGTGCAGGCACCGAAGGTCAGCGGAACCCACCACACACCATCGGGGTCTAGTGTCGTGGCGACCGTCAGCCACAGGCACACCAGCGCAAGCAGGAGCCGCGCGATCGGGAACCAGGGCACACCTTGTCGAACCACCAACGCTCACCCCTCATCCAACCAACGATCTTGCGCTAATCCAGCTCAATCTATTAGGTGCGGGCGAACCACTCTCAGCTTGGGAATCGGGTTGAGTCAGGGCCAGCGAGCGTAGTGCCTGCCAACCCCTGCTGGGCCCCTCGATCGCCTGGCAGGCTGTGGGCATGGAGTTCTCCGACGATCAAGGGCTGGGCACCGCCATTAGGGATGCCGACTCTCCTGCCTGGTCGGCTCGCGCCGCAGCCGGCCGGCATCTTGCGAAATCTCGTGGGATCGACGACGTAGCGGACGTCCTCCACCGCCTTCTCCTAGATCCCCAAGACACTGCGGTTACCTGGGAAACGGCCGAGGCATTGCTAGAACGCAACGACGCCATGGGCCTACGCCTTGTGCTGTTAGCCCGTAGCCATGCCGCCGAACAAGCCACTGCCGAAGAGATCCAAGCTGCTCTGGACTGCAACCCTAACTGGATGACGACCGAGGGTGTTGACCGTCTGACCAAGCATCTTCGGGACCTGGCGATGGATGAAGACGCTGGCGTACGCGACGAGGCCCGAAGGATCCTCGTACGCCTGCGATCTAGATAGAGGTGCTACGTGATCGGCATGGCCGCACTCGATACCGAGATCAAACAGAGAAAATGCTGGTGTACCCAGGGGACTCGAACCCCTAATCCGAGACGTGACGGAGAAGCCGGCTAAGACGGACGTACCGACAGGCTGTGCCTACTACACCTGGGCCTCACGAAAACTCCAGCTAGTGTCTCCGAACAGACAGATGGCTGTCGGCTAGGCGACTCTTCACCCTTTTGGCCGGAATTGCGACGGTCGTTCTGCACAGATCGGGCACGGGGCGTGTACTGATTCTGTGCCGGACGATCTCCGGTAACCAGACAATCGGCCGTTGACGGAGAACGCGTCGTGCGGGCCGACCTCGACCGTCCCGGCGCCAGTGATCGGGTAGCCGATCGCGGCGAGGTCCGTCCGCAGGTCGGCAACGCTGAGCTGAGGGTTCAGTGCCTTTGTCACAGCGTCGGTGAGCGGTCGGTGGGCAACGATGTGCTCGACCGCCGACCGGTCCACGGTCAGCTCGTAGTAGTCGGCGGCGAACTCGACGAAGCGGTCGACGATGTCGTCGAGCAGGATGTCGAGCAGCCCGGACCCGTCCGGGCCGTTGTCGTCGTACGGTCGGTGCGGCGGGAAGGAGATGCCGGCACCGGCGTGCCAGCGGTCGTCCCCCACCAGCCGCCACAGCACTGTGGTTGCGACGAAGAGCCCGTCCTCGTCGGAGAAGGCCGGTTCCGTGAGCTGCGGACGCAGAACCTCCGGGACGCCGTCGACCAGGCCGGGCCACAGCTCGTGGTCCGGATGGCGGTACGGCGACATCGCCGACTCGTGGTCGAGGAGCCGGATGAAGGCCCCGTCGGGGGTGAACACGACGGCCCACTCGTCGCCGCTGCCATTGCTCATCAGCGCCGCCTCGTCCGTGCCCCAGGTCGAGGTGTACGCGTAGTAGGGCTCGCCGCCGTCGATGATGCGCTCGAGCACGGCCAACGCCTTGCAGCGCTGGCGCAGCCGGTCGATGTCGGGGAGTTTGGCGGCGACGTCGTAGGCGGTCACCGGGTCACCCTAGTGAGGCGGCAGCGCCCCGGTGTCGGGGGCGAGGACCCGGGTGAAGAACGCCAGGGTGTCGCGGATCAGTGGTTCCAGCGGCGCTCCGACGAAGCAGTGGTCGGCCCCCCGCACCACCGACATCTTGACGTCGGCTCCCACCGCGGTCAGTGCCGCGGCCAACTCCTCGCTCTGCCCCACCGGTACCACGAGGTCCTGGTCGCCGTGGACCAGCAGCATGGGTGGGGTCTGCCCGGTGACGTAGGTGATCGGACTGGCCGCCCGGCCCACCGCCGGGTTGTCGGCCAACGGGGCGCCGATCAGCAGTGACTCGGGCGAGTCGGCCGCGTCGTGGTCGATCGTTCCGGACGGGTGTGCCTGCGACTGAATGGTGGAGAAATTTGACGGTGCGTACCAGCAGACGGCCGCCTGCACCCTGTTGTCGTCCTGGTCGTTCCCCCGCAGCGCGACCATGGAGGCCAGGTGCCCGCCGGCCGATTCGCCCCACACCCCGATCCGCTCGCCGTTTACGCCCACCGTGTCGCCGTGTCGGCGCAGCCAGCGCACCGCCGCCGTCACGTCGTCGAGTTGGGCGGGGAAGTGCGCCTCGCCGCTGAGCCGGTACTGCGCGGCGGCGACCGCGAAGCCGGCATCGATGGCGGCGGTGAACGGGTCCGCCGCCATGAGCCACTCTGGTGGCTGCTTGGGTGAGCCGAACAGCCACGCCCCGCCGTGGATCCACAGCAGGACGGGGACCGGTCGGGGTGCTGCCACCGGCACGACGAGGTCCAGTGTCAGCGGGCGGAAGCCCGGGACTTCGTGCACGACGATGTCGCGGTGATCGATCCGGTCGGTGCGGTGACGGTGTGCCGCATCGGTCATCGCGCCATCCTCGCACCGACGGCTCCACGGTGCCTCACACGGCGCGGTCGTCGTCCCGCAGCCAGTTGGTGAAGGCACCCATGCGCTCCGCGCTCCAACGTCTCCGGGCCGAGTACCCGTACCAGCGACCCTCTGCCATCTCGAAGCGCCACCGCATGATGGGCCCGGGGCGATAGGCAGCGAGGGTGATTCCCCACTGCCTCGCGAATTCCTCGCCGCCGCTGATCATACGATCGATGTCGCCTGGCTTAAGCTCAAGATCACGCACGCCGGTCATGACGACCGCCAACTCCGCGATGCCCGGATGCGCGGGTTCGACGTCGTCGTCCGGCGCCTCCCCCATCTCTCGAAGCATGCACTGCGACACCTCATCCACGGGGACGCCGTACGTCGCGTAGGTGTAACTGGTCACCCGCTCGGCGAATTGGCGAATCTCGGCATGGTCGTTCGGGTTCGGGTCGAGCCAGCGGAGTACGACCCGGAACGTTCCCAGCAACACACCCCCCAAGGCTCTCCGGTCGAGGAACGCCCTGGGTTGCAGGCGACGCGCCAGCGAGCGATTTCCGAGCAGGACGGCGTGCCAGTAGTGGCCCTGCACCGTGCTCAGTCCGCTCGCCTGCCGCGTGGTCATGTCAGGAGGGTATGAACAAGTCGCCAACGCGGATCTGCCAGCAGCCACGACCGCCAATGATCGACACATCGACCCGAGGTTGCTGAAGTCGGGGTGTCCCGGCGGCCTGGATGCCCCGAGTTCACTGATCGGGTGTGGATGCGGCCGGGCGGGCGCGGACGTGCAGCCGCTCCCCCTGCGGCCCGAACAGACTGAGAGCTTCGGCGGTGCCCGGGCCGGGGTTGAGGAAGAGGTGCGGGATGCGGGTGTCGAACTCGGCCACCTCGCCGGGGCTGAGCGTCAGATCTCGGTCGCCGAGCAGCAGGCGGATCCGGCCGGAGAGCACGTAGAGCCACTCGTACCCCTCGTGTGCCTGTGGTTTCCGGCCCCCGGCGGACGGGTCCGGCGGGAAGATCTGCTTGAACGCCTGCACGCCGCCCGGCCGGCGGGTCAGCGGCAGGTAGGTCACGCCGTGGATGACGATCGGTTTGGGGCGTACCCGGGGGTCGCCGGTGGCGGGGGCGTCGACAAGCTCGTCCAGGGCGACCTGGTAGGCCCTCGCCAGCGGGAGCAGCAGCTCCAGGGTGGGCCGGCGGCTGCCGGACTCCAGCCGGGACAGGGTGCTCACCGAGATGCCGGTGAGGTCGGCGAGCTGGGTCAGGGTGGTTCCGCGTTGGTGACGTAGGGCACGCAGCCGGGGGCCGACGGCCGCCAGCGCGGCACTGTCCTCGTTTGCCATAACGGCAAGGATAGTTGCCACCTTGCCGGTGGCGACGGATGGTGGGCGCAGACGACACGGTACGAGGGAGACAACTGTGGACGAGACGTACGACGTGGTGGTGGTCGGTGGCGGCGCGGCGGGGCTCAGCGGGGCCCTGGCGCTGAGCCGGGCCCGCCGGTCGGTGTTGGTGGTCGACTCCGGTGAGCCACGCAACGCGCCGGCCGACCGGGTGCACAACTACCTGGGCCGGGAGGGGACGCCGCCGGGCGAGCTGCTCGCGGTCGGGCGGGCCGAGGTGACCGGGTACGGCGGGCAGTTCCGCACCGGACGGGTGCAGGCCGCGACCCGGGACAACGACGGGTTCCGGTTGAGCCTCGACGACGGGGAGTCGGTGCGGGCCCGCCGCCTGTTGGTGACCACCGGGTTGACCGACGAGCTGCCCGACGTGCCCGGCCTGGCGCAGCGGTGGGGTCGCGACGTGCTGCACTGCCCGTACTGCCACGGCTGGGAGGTGCGGGACCGTCGGATCGGCATCCTGGCGACCGGGCCGCTCGCCGTGCACCAGGCCGAGATGTGGCGACAGTGGAGTTCGAGCGTGCTGCTCCTGCTGCACGACGCCCCGGCACCGGACGCGGAGACCGCCGAGCGGCTCGCCGCCCGCAGCATCGCGGTGGTGCCGGGCCCGGTCGCCGCGGTGGAGGTGACCGACGACGCGCTGACCGGCGTACGGCTCGCCGACGGCCGGGTGGTGGCGCTCGACGCGATCGTGGTGGCAACACGGCTGACCCCCCGTTCCGACCTGCTGGTGGGGCTGGGTCTCGCCCCGGAGGAGGTGACGATGGGCGAGCACGTCATCGGCGCCCAGATCCCCGCCGACGCCACCGGCGCGACCACCGTGGACGGCGTCTGGGTGGCGGGCAACGTGGCCGACCTGCGTGGACAGGTGATCACGTCCGCCGGGGCCGGGCTGAACGCCGCTGCGGCCATCAACGCCGACCTCATCGCCGAGGACACCCGCGACGCCGTGGCCGCGTACCGGCAGTTGGTGGCCACCACGTTCGAGGAGCCGGCGTGGGAGGAGCGGTACCAGTCCCGCCCCTCGGTGTGGAGCGGCCGGCCCAACCCGCAGTTGGTCACCGAGGGCAGCGACCTGACGCCGGGGCGCGCGCTTGACGTGGGCAGCGGCGAGGGCGCCGACGCGGTGTGGTTGGCCGAGCGCGGCTGGCAGGTGACGGCTGTGGACATCTCCAGCACGGCGTTGGACCGGGCCGCCGCGCACGCCGAGACCGCCGGTGTGGGCGACCGGATCGAGTTCACCCACGCCGACCTGCGCGACAAGCCGCCCGCCGAGCAGGCGTACGACCTGGTGTCCGCGCAGTTCATGCACCTGCCCCCGGAGCAGCGGCGGGAGTTGTTCGGTCGGCTGGCCGCCGCGGTGGCACCTGGCGGCGTCCTGCTGATCGTCGGGCACCACCCGTCGGATCTGTGGGGGTCGGCGCACCGGATGCACATGCCGGACATGATGTACACCGCGCAGGACGTCGCCGCCGACCTGGACCCGGCCCACTGGCAGGTGCTGACGGCGGAGGAACGCTCCCGCCCCGCCACCATGCCGGACGGTGAGACCACCACCCTGCACGACGCGGTCCTGGTAGCCCGCCGACGCTGACCGTCAGTCCTGCGCCTCGCACGTCGACAAGCGCCGATCATGGAGTCGTGCCGGATGACAAAAGGTGGTGGAGCGCCACCTTTCCGGCACCACGACTCCATGATCGGCGCAGGAACGGGGGAACAACGGGCGGCAACGTGAGAGGTGGTGGGGCAGGACTTCGCATCAGGTCCGCTCGGCGGTAGCGTTGCGCCACACTGACGGCCCGTGGGGCAGGCGACCGCCGACCCTGACGCCCCCGATCGTACGGAGGATGGTGCATGTCCATCGGCGCTGAGCCGAACGCAGCACGCGACGATGCGGCCTCCCGGCCGAGCTTCGAGCTCGCCCTGCGCGGTTACGACAAACGCCAGGTGGACCGTCACCTGGAGCAGCTCGACAGCCAGATCGCGATGCTGAGCCGCGAGCATGGACAGTCCGCCGTCCGCGTCCGAGAGTTGACCGCCGAGGTGCAGCGGCTGCGTGCCGAGCTGGCCGAGCTTCAGGAGCAACCCGTGCAGGTGGACCGCGCCTCGTTCCATGACCTGGGCCCGATGGTCGGCGAGATCATGGCGCTCGCCGAGAAGCAGGCCGGGATCATCACCGAGTCGGCCACCGACCGCGCGAACGAGCTGCGCGGCGAAGCCGAGCGGATCCTCGCCGACACCCGTGAGCGGGCCGCGCAGGCACGTCAGGACCTGTCGGAGGAGCTGGCCACCCGGCGGTCCGAGCAGGAGCAGGCGCACGAGGAGCGGCGCGCCCTGGCCGAGGCCGAGCTGACCGCGATCCGCGAGCACGCCGAGCAGTTGCGGGCCGACGGTGAGGCCGCGCACGAGCGCGCCCAGCACGAGGCCAAGCGGATCACCGAGCAGAGCGCGCAGCAGCTCAACCAGACCCGGGTCGCCGCCGACGCGTTGATGAAGTCGGCCCGTACCCAGATCCAGCAGGAACTCCAGTCGGCCCGCTCCAAGAACCAGCAGGAGATGGCCCAGTGGCAGGCCAACGTGGAGCGCGAGGTCAATGAACGGCGTACCGCCGCCGAGCGGGACATCGCCGAGCAGCAGGCCGCCGCCGAGCAGGAGTTGGCCGAGGAGCGCAGCGCGACCGAGCAGCAGATCGCCGCGCTGCTGGCCGAGGCGCAACAGCACGTCACCGAGCTGCGCAACCGCGCCGACGAGCAGGCCGCCAGCCACCAGCAGCAGCTCGCCGCCCTACAGAAGGAGCTTGAGGAACGCCGGCAGGAGGCCGCCGAGCTGCACACCGAGCTGGAGACCGGCCGCCAGCAGCTCACCGAGATCCGCCAGGAGGGTGAGACGCTGGAGAACGAGCTGTCCCGGATGCAGCAGCGGCTCAGCGAGGTCCGCCGCGACCTGACCGCCGAGAGCGCCCGACTGGACGAGGCCCGCCGCGCCGGGGACTCCGCCGAGCGGCACGCCAAGGAGGTCCGCGCCCGCGTACAGCGGGAGGCGAAGCGGGTGGCCGACCTCGCCGCCGCCGCGGTCATGGCCGCGGCAGCCGGCGGTACGGAGACCGCTGAGTACCCGATGGTCGGCTCCCGTTCCAGCGCGGACCGCCCCGCCCCCGAGCGGGTGGGCGTCGAACGGCTCACCGTCGACCGCACCGACGTCGACAGGCGGTCCGCCGAGCGACCCACCCCGGACGACGCGGACGCCGACCGCGCGATTGCCGACCCCGCCGACCCCGCCGCCGCCGACCGCGCCGCCGGCGACCGCGCCCAGCTCGACCCGGCACCTGCCGACCGTGGCCCGTTCCAGAACGGCTACGCCGACCTGACCCCGGCAGCACAGACCAATGGCGACCGGCCCTCGGCCGAGCAGGTGCACGGCGACCGCGCCCCGGCCGAGCAGGCGAACAACGAGCAGACGGTGGCGGACGAGTCGATGGCAGCACGGGAGGCGAGCGCCGACGACACCGAGCCGACCTTTCCTCGCCACATCGGCGCCGACGCGCCGACGCCCGTGCCGTTCCTGGCGTTCGGTCAGCCAAGTGAGAACGGCGCCGCCCGACACTGACCGCAGCAGCGCTCGAACCCGGGCCCGGAGCGAATCCGCGCGGGCCCGGGCCGAGCGTCCGGCAGGGTCGCGCGCCCGGCCGAAGGTCGCGCGCCCGGCCGTCGATCTACGACCCGGACACTCCCGAGGAAGATCGAGCTGACCGAGCGACGTACCTCCGCAGCTCGGCGACCTCCTCCTCGGTGAGAGCCGGGACGAAGTCGAGGTACTCGCTGGGATAGACGGCGGTGCCGGAACCGGCCACCGTGACGAACCAGGCGCCCTCGGGGCCGAACCAGTGCGCCTGTCCGGCCATGCCGAGGTCGACCGAGTCGTCCGGCGCGGTCGATTCGCCTGCCGAGATGATGCGCACCCACTGCCCGTCGCGCCCATACGGCGGCTGAGGGATCACCATCTCCAGGTGGTCCTCGTCGACCTGCTCCGCCGCCACCCCGTACAGCCGAGCGGCACCCTCGCGTGCCACAGTGCGCACCGTCCGCAGACTGCCGGTGGCGCCGACCAGCACCTCCCCGGCGGGTCCTTCGACAAGCACCGCGTACGTGCGATCCGCCTCGTGGCGAACCCGGGCACGGAACCGCAGCGGCAGATCAGGCATCCCCCAATGATCCCGCGCCGGGCCGCAAGGAACGCCCCCACCCGCGTCGATCTTGCACTTTCGGTCGTCGAATTGGGCGGAATGCCAGCTACGCCGGGACAGTAAGTGCAAGATCGCGGGGGCGGGGGCGGGGGCGGGGGCGGGGGCGGGGGCGGGGGCGGGGGCGGGGGCGGGGCGGATTCTGCGGGGAACCGGGGCGCCGCGCACGTCGGAGCTGGCAGGCTGGGCTGGCCGCCGCGCACCAGCGGTGGCCCGCCGGCCTGGCCGGTGACCGAGAGGAGCGCCCGGTGACCGACCAACCGGAGGAGTTCGACCTGCTCGTCGTCGGTGGCGGCAAGGCCGGCAAGACGCTGAGTATGGACGTCGCCCGGTCCGGGCAGCGGGTCGCCATGGTGGAGCGCGGCATGATCGGCGGCAGCTGCATCAACGTCGCCTGCATCCCGACGAAGGCGCTGGTGACGAGCGCGCGGGCCGCCCGCCAACTGCGGGACGCGTCGGCGCTCGGTCTGACGGTGCAGGGCGGCCGGGTCGACATCGACCTGTTGCGCGCGCACAAGCAGGACGTGGTCGAGGGGATGGTCGCGGCCAACCGGCAGCAGTTCCTCGACTCCGGCCTGCACCTGGTGATCGGTGAAGCCCGGTTCGTCGGCCCACGGACGGTACGGGTGGCGCTCGCCGACGGCGGCGAACGGCTGCTGCGCGGAAACGACGTGGTGATCAACACGGGTACCCGCCCCCATCTGCCGTCAGTGCCCGGGATGGCCGAGGCCGAGGTGCTCACCAGCGACGAGTTGCTGCACCTGGACCGGCTGCCGGCCCGGCTGGTGGTGCTCGGTGGCGGCACCGTCGGGGTCGAGTTCGCGCAGATGTTCGCGCTGTTCGGCAGCGCGGTGACACTTGTCGAGGGCGGTCCACGGCTGCTCACCCGCGAGGATCCCGACGTGAGCGACGCGGTGATGCGGGTCTTCCTCGATGACGGCATCGACGTCCGGGTGGGGGTGGCGGCGGCGCGGGTCGACCGGGACGCCGACGGCTCGCTCCGGGTGACGCTCGACGACGGCAGCGTGGTGGTCGGTGACGACGTGCTGGTGGCGGCCGGCCGGGAACCGGTCACCGACGGGCTCGGGCTCGACGCGGCCGGCGTACGGCTCAGCGAGCGGGGCTTCGTGGAGGTCGACGAGCACCTGCGGACCACCGCCGAACGCACCTGGGCGGCCGGGGACGTCGCCGGCAGCCCTCAGTTCACCCACGTCTCGTTGGACGACTACCGGATCATCCGGGCGAACCTCGCCGGGGGCCGGCGCAGCACCGCGGACCGGCTGATCCCGTACACCGTCTTCACCACCCCGGAGCTGGCCCGGGTCGGGCTCACGGAGACCGAGGCCCGTCGCGCCGGGCACGACGTCCAGGTCGCCCACCTGCCGGTCGCCGCCATCCCCCGGGCGCGCACCCTGCGCCAGACCCAGGGCATGTGGAAGGCGGTCGTCGACACCCGCTCCGACCGGATCCTCGGCGCGGCGCTGCTCGGCGCCGAGGCCGGTGAGGTGATCACCTCGGTGCAGCTGGCCATGCTCGCCGGGATGCCGTGGACCGCCCTGCGGGACGCGGTGATCACCCACCCGACCATGACCGAGGGTCTCAACCTGCTCTTCGCCTCGCTGGAGTCCCGCCCGGTCCGCTGAGCGCCGATGGTGCCCGCCCGCGCAACCGTGCACCGGCCAAGCCGCGGCCAACCACCAGAAGTTGCGGTTACGCAAGCCCTGGATCGTGCGGAGGCGGGTGGTAGGCGTGGAAATAGTTCAGGATCCGGTTTATTCAGCTTCTGATGTATGATCCGGTCGTGGAGACGCTCACGCACGGGCAGGTCCTCGCCCGTTTCGGTCACGCCCTGTCCGACCCGGTCCGCGCCCGGCTCCTGCTCGCGTTGCGCGAAGGACCCGGCTATCCGGCCGAACTCGCCGACCTGCTGGGTACCAGTCGACAGAATCTCTCCAACCATCTGGCATGCCTACGCGGTTGTGGCCTGGTGGTGGCCGTACCCGAGGGGCGCCGCAGCCGGTACGAACTGGCCGACACGCGCCTCGCGCACGCCCTCGGTGATCTGCTCGGCCTTGTCCTGGCCGTCGATCCCGCCGCCTGCCCGACCGCCGCGTCCGAGGGGTGCTGCTGATGGGTGCGCCCCTACCACTGGTGTCGCTCGGCCCGACACCGGGGCGACGCGCGACCCTGGTCCGGCGGATCCGTCTGTTCGTCGCCGCGACCATCACCTACAACGTCGTCGAGGCGATCGTCGCGATCAGCGCCGGGACGATGGCGTCCTCGACCGCGCTGATCGGGTTCGGGCTCGACTCCGTCATCGAGGTGGCCTCGGCCAGCGCTGTCGCGTGGCAGTTCTCCGGCCCCGACCACGAACGACGGGAGCGCGCCGCGCTGCGCGTCATCGCGGTGTCGTTCTTCGCCCTCGCCGCGTACGTGTCCGTCGAGTCGGTCCGTGCGCTCATCGGGGCGGACCGCGCGGGGCACTCCACGATCGGCCTGATCCTGGCCGCGGTCTCCTTGGCGGTGATGCCGGTCCTGTCGGCCGCGCAGCGGCGCGCGGGTCGGGAGCTCGGCTCTGCGTCGGCCGTCGCGGACTCCAAGCAGACCCTGCTGTGCACGTACCTGTCGGTGGTCCTGCTGGTCGGGCTGGCCGTCAACTCGCTGTTCGGCTGGTGGTGGGCCGACCCGGCAGCCGCTCTGATCATCGCCGCGGTCGCGGTCAAGGAAGGCCGCGAAGCGTGGCGCGGGGACGCCTGCTGCGCCCCCGGTGCCGCCTTGCGCTCCCCTGCCGTCGACGGCGACAGCGGCTGCACCGTCGGGTGCTGCACCACCGACACCCGCTGACCGGGGATCTGAAGGACGATCTGGCGCTCACTCGGTACAGCTGTCGACGCCAACTGCCTTCGCTGCCGCTTCGATTGACTCAGCGGCCTCGACGTCGGTGCCGATCACCCCGTCGGCGACCTACCGCGAAGCGATGTCGGAACATCTGCGACGCATGCGGTTCATCAGCCGCTCAGGACAGGTCTTCTAGCCGGCGATCTCGTCGCGTACCCGTTGTTGGAAGGCTCGGGCCTGTGCCCCGGTGGGCGGCGGCCCGCCGTGCCGGGCGGCGACCGCCCGACCGATCACCTCGGCCGGGTCGCCGGTGTCGATCAGTCGCTGGCCGGCCGTCACCTTCGCCAGCCAGACGCCGTCGCGGTGGCGCACCAGCGATCGGCAGGCGCCCAGTACGGCGTCCTCGGTGCCGGGTGCGGGCTGGTCGGCCGGCGGGGTGGGCAGGGCCAGCCACCAGGTCAGCGCCTCGATGAGCAGCCGGCGCAGGTCGGCCGGGGCGAGGTCGGCGAAGGCCTCCCCCGCTGGCGGCCCGAGCAGTGCGAATCCACTCTGGTGCAGGATGCTGCGGTCGAGGCCGTACCAGAAGCGGCCGTCCGTCGCCGGGCGGTCGGCGGGGTCGAGGGTGCGGCGGAACGGCATGGCGGCCCCGGTGTTCAGCTCGACCTCGAAGCCGGGCTCGGGGGTGCCGGAGGCGGCCAGCGCCCGGTCGTAGACGACCAGTTCCAGCCCGCGCGCCGGGCAGGGCAGCGCCTCGTGCCGCAGCCGGGCGACGAGCGTCCGCTTGGCGGCCTCGGTGAGCGGGCCGGCGCTGAGCAGCGCCACGTCCACGTCGCTGCGCCCGGCCTGGTACGCCCCGAGCCCCACCGAGCCGGCCGCGTACGCGCCCACGAGGTCGGTGCCGAGCACGTCCCGGGCGGTGCTGACGAGGTCGTCGAGGTAGTGCTGAAGATCGGAGTCCACGGGCCATCATGGCGCACCGGTCCGAGCCGGGCGGCCCTACCCCGCGTAGAGCAGCAGCAGGCCGGCGATGGTGTAGGCGACCATCAGCGCGAGCAGGGGTAGTTGGCCGGCCACCGCCCGGGCGCGGGGAAACAGGTACAGGGCGCGGTCGTGGGCGAGCAGCGTGCCGAGCAGGTGCCCGAGGATGATGACGGTGACCTGGACGCTCGCCACGCCGGAGGGGGTGACCAGCGCGGTGTGTGGCTCCCAGTCGGCGGTGCCGAGCCAGTTGGCGCCGGTGCCGAGCGGGTCGGAGAGCAGCGCGACGGTGCGTTGACCCTCCAGGATCAGCAGCGAATAGTAGTGCGCCACCACGTACCCCACGGCGATCGGCACGATGGAGTGGGCGATCTCGCCCGGCACCGCGCGGGCGTCGGCCGCGTCGGCGCGACCGATGCGCGCCGCGGCGCGGGTGGCGGCGAGGTACGCCACCGCGGCGGCGGCGATGACGGCGCTCAGGCCGGCGCTGCCGGTGACTGCCGGGTGCAGGCCGTTCTCCTGGCTGAAGCGCAACCAGCCCGGCGCGTTGGAGAGGCTGTCGTACATGGTCGAGCCGAGCAGCACGACCACCACGGCGACCAGCCCGGGGCGGGGGCGCAGGCCGGCGATCCCGTCGAGCGGGTTACGCCACACCAGGACGCCGTCGGAGGCCCGGCCGATCGGGGCGAGCTGACCGATCAGGGTGCTGTACGCCTCGAACGGGTCGGCGTGGTCGAACCAGCGTGCGCCGAACACCACCGCGCCGGCCAGCAGGACCACCGCGTACCCGGTCAGCCAGACGGTGATCACCGGCAGGGTGGCCCGGTCGGGGGCGACCAGTTCCAGCCAGACGAAACCGAGCAGGGTCACGGCGGCCGGCCACCACCCGACGCTGGCGGGCAGCTCCCGGAGCCCGCGGTCCGAGTCGCGCCGGGCGGCCAGCGCGCCGAGCAGATGCACCGTACGCAGCGGGTTCACCATCCGCCAGACCGGGCCGAGCAGCAACGACAGCGGGGCCAGCCCGACCCAGAGCAGCACGTAGAGCGCCCCGGCGGTCGGGTTCTCGGCGGTGTCCGGGCCCAGCAGACCGAGGCAGAACCAGGCGGCGGCGAGCAGGCCGAGCCCGCGCAGCACCCACCGGAACGCCTGCGCGTCGACGAGGCGGGCGAGCTGGCGCGACACCGGCCGGCCGCCTGCCGCGTCCCGGTCGAGCCGGGGTTCGCGCCAGAGCAGACCCAGCGCGAGGAACGTGACGACGAGCGTCAGCGCGGCGGCGACGACCAACTGCGGCAGCGTGATCGGCAGGTCCTGACGGCCACCCACGCCGTGTGCCAGCACGGTGGGGGCGGCCGTCATGTCGTTCAGCGGACGACGAGCTGGAACAGGACCAGCTCGGAGTCGTGCGTCTCCACCTCGAACAGTCCGGTCTGGTCGGCCCGGAACTCCACCGAACCGGGTGTGCCGGCCGGCAGCCGGGCGCCCAGGTCGTAGCCGTGCACGTGCAGTTCGTCGGCCACGTCGGAGGTGACGGTGATCCGGACCAGTTTGCCCTTACCGACGGTGACCCGACCGGTCGGCGGATCGACGCGCTTCTTCGCGATCGTCACGGTGATCTGGTGGTCCACCGCCACGGTGCTTGCGGACGCGCTGGGTACGGCGGTGACTGTCGGGGCCGGCGCGTTCGACGGGGCGAGGGACGTCGCCGTCGTCGAGGGGGCGGCCACCGAGGGGTCGTCGTCCTGCCCGCAACCGGCCAGGAGCAGGACGGCGAGGGTCGCGGCGGCGAGGGTGACGGGGGTGCGGGCGGCGGGGGTACGGAGGAACACGGGCGGACTCCGAACGACGCGGGGGGACGGGTGTCGGGGTGATCGTCGGGGAGGTGAACTCTACGTCTTGTTCGGTGCCGGGGACATGACCATGATGAACGAATGCAATCGAAGCTCGTCACTGTGGGTAAGGTCTCGGCTCGTGTCGCGCTGGCGCTGGTGGTGACCCTGGCGGTGTCGCTGCTGCTGCCGGTCGCCCCGGCGTCCGCGCACGGCCAGTTGGCGACGTCCACGCCGCTGAAGGGCACCGTCGTCCGCGAGCCGCTGGGCCAGTTGGCGTTGTACTTCACCGAGAAGCCGGCCTCCAACGCGCACTTCACCATCAGCGGGCCGGACGGGTCGCGGGTGGACAATGGCTGGTCCCACGGCGAGCCGAAGCGGCTGGACAAGCCGGTCACCGAGTACTTCATGGTCAACGGCGTGTTCGAGCCACGGCTCTACCACACCGGCTTCCCGGCCCTGGTCACCGTCGCGCACTGGCCGGCGAAGGGCCGCTACACCGCCAGCTACCTCTCGGTCGCCTCCGACGGTGAGGCGGTGCGGGGCGAGGTGACCTTCGACTACCAGGGTGCGGCAACGGCTGCCCCGGCCGGCTGGTCGGCACCCACGGCGGGGCCGGACCCGGCGCTCGTCGCCCAGGCCGAGAGCGAGGGAGCTGCCAGCCCTGGTGCCACCGGCAGCGCCATCTACCCTACCGACGCACCGGCGAGCCCACCGGCCGGCGCCACCGAGGAGCAACGCGGCGGCGGGTTCCCGGCCTGGCTGATCCCGGCCCTGATCGTCGTCGTGGTCTCGGCGATCGTGCTGGTGGCAGCCCGTCGTCGGCCCGACGGTCCGACGGGGCGTGGACGGAGGTAGACGCCCGCGCTATCCGGGCATTATCCGCGTACCGTCACGAACTTTCGCACGGACATAGGAAACTTTTGATGTATCGAGGCGAAGCCATGGACACTCCAATCGAAACGCCTTAATGTCTCGACCCATCAACCCGGTGTTTCCGCATTGTCACTCGTCGGCGTCGAGGACGTTACGGAGCCGGGCCCGACGGTCACCCTCACCGCTGATCCGCGCCGGCCGTCGGACACTCCACTGCCTCCTGGAGGAACGATGGGCACACGCCTGCTACGCCGGATCCACCATCCCGTCCTGGGTGCGCTGGCACTCGTCCTCGCCGCCGGCCTCTGGGCCGTCCCCGCCACCGCCGCCCCCGCGCAGGAGCCGGGCGTCACGCTGCGCGTCTTCGACGTGCAGGTGCCGCTCTCCGAGCTGTGCACCCTCAAGCCCGCCCAGACCCCCAACGTGGACAAGCTGATGTCCACAATCAACTGGACCTCGGCGGCCGACTTCGGCTTCGAGGACAACTTCGTCTCGCAGGTGCTCGGCAACATCACCACCACCCAGGCCGGCAGCTACACCTTCCGGCTCAGCAGTGACGACGGATCCAAGCTGACGATCGACAACGCCGTGGTGATCAACCATGACGGTCTGCACGGCGCGACCCCGCCCAAGGAGGGCACGGTCACCCTCACCGCCGGTCTGCACCCGCTGCGCATCGACCACTTCGAGCGCGGCGGCGGGCAGCAGATCACCCTGGAGTGGAGGACGCCCGGCTCGTCGACCTTCGCGGTCGTACCGAACTCGGCGCTGAGCACGGACGCCGGTGTGGTCCGGGTGACCGCGCCCGGGCGCAAGGAGTGCGAGGGGGTCTCCGACACCCCCGGTGACGGCCTGCCGCTGACCGGTGTGCACCCCGGCTACACGCTTACCAACCTGCGGCCCAGCGGCTTCCAGCCGAAGGTCACCGGCATGGACTGGCTTGCCGACGGCCGACTGGTCGTCAGCACCTGGGGTGGCAGCGACCAGTCCGGCACCTCGCAGGACGGTGAGGTCTGGATCCTCGGCAACACCGGCGGGTCGACCAGCCCGGGCACCGTGACCACCAAGAAGATCGCCGGCGGTTTGAAGGAGCCGATGGGGCTCAAGGTCGTCGACGGGGTCGTCTACGTGACCGAGAAGCAGCGGTTGACCCGGCTGGTCAACACCGGCGGCGACGAGGTGGCCGAGCGGCTGGAGACCGTGGCCACCTGGCCGTACGGCGGCAACTTCCACGAGTTCGCGTTCGGCCTGCTCTACGCCGACGGGTTCTTCTACCTGAACCTGTCGGTGTCGATCAACTCCGGCGGCGCCACCACCAACCCGCAGCCCGCCACCAACCGGGGCACCACCCTCAAGGTCAACAAGGACACCGGCGCGGTCAGCTACGTCGCCGGCGGACTGCGGACGCCGCACGGCATCGGCTGGGGCCCGGAGGGCGGCATCTTCGTCACCGACAACCAGGGCGGCTGGCTGCCCTCGTCCAAGCTGGTGCACGTCAAGCAGGGCCGGTTCTTCAACCACTACACGAACCCGGCCGGTCCGTTCGACACCGCCACGGTCACCCCGCCGGTGCTGTGGATGCCGCAGAACGAGATCGCCAACTCCCCCAGCACACCGATGTACCTGACCAGCGGGCGCTACGCCGGCCAGTTCGTCATCGGCGACGTGACGTACGGCGGTCTGCAACGGGCGAATGTGGAGAAGGTCAACGGCGAGTACCAGGGCGCCCTGTTCCGGCTCACCCAGGGCCTGGAGGCGGGCGTCTCCGAGGTAAACGTCGGCCCGGACGGCGCGATCTACGTCGGCGGGCTCGGCGCCGGCGGCAACTGGGGTCAGAGCGGCAAGCTGTCGTACGGCCTGCAGAAGCTCACCCCGAACACCGCCACCACCTTCGAGATGCTCGCGATGCGCGCCACCACGACGGGCTTCGAGGTGGAGTACACCCAGCCGGTGTCGACGGCGACCGCCGCCGAGCTGGCCGCGCGCTACAAGCTCAAGCAGTGGCGGTACGTGGCCACCTCGGCCTACGGCGGTCCGAAGATCGACGAGGAGACCCTGACCGTCACCTCGGCCACCCTCTCCGCGGACGGCAAGAAGGTCAGTCTCACGGTGCCCGGTCGCAAGGCCGGCCGGGTGGTGCACCTGCGCTCCCCGCGCCCGTTCACCTCGACCAGCGGCCAGTCACTGTGGAGCACCGAGGCGTGGTACACGCTGAACTCCATCCCGGGCAGCCCGCCACCGCCCGTCGGCGGCACCATCACCGGCGTCGGCGGCAAGTGCCTGGACGTCGACAACGCGGGCACCGCCGACGGCACGAAGATCCAGCTCTGGACCTGCAACAACACCGCGGCCCAGTCGTGGATGCGGGTCGGCGACACGTACCGGGTGTTGGGCAAGTGCCTGGACGTGGACAACGCCGGTACCGCGAACGGCACGAAGATCCAGCTCTGGACCTGCAACGGCACCGGCGCACAGGTCTGGCAACCACAGAGCGACGGGTCGATCCGCAACCCGCAGTCCGGCAAGATCATGGAGGCCGCCGGCGGTAACACCGGCGACGGCACCCAGATCCAGCTCGGCACGTACGCGGGCGGCGCCCACCAGAAGTGGGTGGTCAGTAGCGGGGTAACCGGCTGACCCAGGACGACGGGGCGTGGTCTGACCGGCGGGTCAGGCCGCGCCCCGACGCGTTCGCCGCGCGAGGAGCGACACTCAGCGGAACAGCACCGGCCGGTTCCCCCGGGCGCCGACGAGGTGGCCCCGGACGTTGATGTCCTCGATCGAGTCGGTCTCCCACACGCCCCGGGTGGTCAGGTCGGTCATCAACCCGTTGCGCCAGAGGAACGGGTGCCACGCGGCGGTGGTGGTGCTCCGGCCCACCACCTCACCCCGGTCGTTGATCGCGGTGGCGCGGCTCCAGTCGCCACCGAGCGTGCCGAGGTCGGTCAGTGTCCCGTTCTGCCAGCGGAACGCCCGGCCGTTCGCCGCGCCCACCACCTGGCCCCGGTTGTTGACCCCGAGGGCCTCGCTGCCGATCTGCGTGAACACCCCGTCGCGCAGCCGGCCACCGACGCAGGTGCACGGGTAGTCCTGTGGCGGCACGTTGAACCCGCCCACCACGTCGCCGGCGTTGTTGAAGTCGGTGGTGAACTCGTAGAAGTACTCCCGACCCAGGTCGGTGAAGACCCCGTCGCGCCACAGGAAGCGGTGCGGCATGTCTCCGGCCGGTTCGCTGGTGCCGAGCACCTGCCGCCGGTCGTTGACGCCGATTGCCACACTGTTCTCCCCGCCCAGGGTGCCCAGGTCGTGGAGCTGACCGTCGCGCCAGAGCACAGCGCGGGTCAGGTAGTCCGAACCGAACGAGGTGATCGCCACGTCACCGAACTCGTTGACGTCCACGGCGCTGGAATCCGTGTCACCCGGTAGCACGCCCAGGTCGGTGATGACACCGTGGCGCCACCGCACGGCGTGCCGGGCGCCGCTGGCGACCGTGCTCCAGCCGACGATGTCGCCGCGATCGTTCATCGCCGTCGCAGCGCCGTCACCTCCGCTCAGGGTGCCGAGGTCGACGACCCGATAGCTGTGCGGGGACGCGACGGCGGGAGCGGGAGCGAGGGTGATCATCGCGACGACGGTCGTCGCTGCGGTCAGCAGGGGACGCGGGGACACCATGGACGCCAAGGGGGACGCTCCTCTGATCGGAGCGGCGACGACCCGGCGGACGGGCGCGGGGAAACCGCCACTGCGCGTTCGATCGGTAACGCACAGTAGATCCGGTGTCGTGGCGGTGCGCCAGGGACCGAACGGTCACCGACGCAGGAGGCGCGCGTCGGTCAGGGACCGTGCGGCAGCGGCTGCGCCAGTGCCCGCAGGTCCGCCGGGAGCTGGGCCAGGGCGTCCTCGAACTCCCGGTGCCCGACCACCCGGTGCATCGTCTGGAGCACCGCCCGGGTGCCCCGCTCGGCGGCCGGACGGTCGATCCCGGCGCGGTCGGCCACCCGGCTCAGGAACTCGTCGTAGCCGAACGTCTCCGGCGGCTCGGCGGCCTTGACCAGCAGTGGGCTCAGCTCGTCGGCCAGGTGGGGGGCCAACGCGCCCGCCTCCCCGCCGCTGAGCCGCTCGGTGAGGGTCCGCAGGACCGCCTCGGTGAGCGGGCGCGCCTGCTCCGGCGAGAGACCCGCCCGTGCCGCAACCTTGTCGACGAACGCCAGTTCGGCCATGCCCCCGCCCTTCGCCTTCGGAAACGCGTGGCTACCCGGGCCCACCGGCAGCAAACCCGGCAGCGGGAGCGGGATGCGTTCTGCCGGTTGCTCCGCGCGGTGCGGTTCACGTCTCGTACGGTGAGGTCGGACCGGGAACCCGACGGCTGCCGACGGCGGCCCGTGCCGCAGGAGGAGCAGATGGCCCTCGACCTGCCCGAGGTGATCGACAGGTACTTCCGGGCCGTCAACGACCGGGACCTGGACACCTTCGTCGCCTGCTTCGCGGACACCGCGAGCGTCGCCGACGAGGACCGGCTGTACGACGGGCGGGCCTCGATCCGCGCCTGGCGACAGAAGACGATGGACGCCTACTCGTACACCGCCGAGCCGGTCCGGGTCGACGCCCAGGCGGGCGACTCGTACCTGGCTCTCACCCGGCTGACCGGCGACTTCCCCGGCAGCCCGGTCGAGTTGCGGTACCGATTCACGCTGCGCGACGGGCTGATCGGCGCTCTGGACATCCGTCCCTGACGGCGAACGGTCCACCGACACGAAGGGAACACCGTGCCGCGAGTCTGGCTCATCACCGGCTGTTCGCGTGGTCTCGGCCGCGCCCTCGCCGAGGCGGTCCTGGCCGACGGCGACCACCTGGTGGCCACCGCCCGCAACCCGGCACAGCTCGCCGACCTGGTCGACAGGCACGGTGACCAGATCCGCGCGGTGGCCCTCGACGTCAACGACCCCTCCGCCGCCCGCGCCGCCGTCCGCACCGCCGTGGACACGTTCGGCCGGCTGGACATCCTGGTCAACAACGCCGGGTACGCCGACGTCGCCGCGATCGAGGACATGTCGGAGGACGACTTCCGGGCGCAGATCGAGGCGAACTTCTTCGGCGTGGTCAACCTGTCCCGGGCCGCCCTGCCCGTGATGCGCGAGCAGGAGCGCGGGCACATCGTGCAGATCTCCAGTGTCGGCAGTCGGGTCGCGAGCACGGGTCTGGGCGCGTACCAGGCCGCCAAGTGGGCGGTCAGCGGCTTCTCCGCGGTGCTCGCCCGGGAGGTCGAGGCGTTCGGGATCCGGATCACCAACGTCGAGCCGGGCGGGCTGCGCACCGACTGGGCCGGCTCGTCGATGAGCGCCCTGCCGGTCAGCGAACCGTACCGGCTGGTCATCGACCCGGCCGTGCAGCGGCTGCGCCAGGCCAACGGCACCCAGCCGGGCGACCCGGTCCGCGCCGCCCAGGCGATCATCCGAATCACCCGGGTCGACGACCCGCCGCTGCGGTTGCTGCTCGGCGCCGACGCCGTGGCCGCCGCCCACGCGGCCGCCGAGGCCCTCGCCGCGTCCGACGCGCGGTGGCGGGAGTTGAGCGAGTCCATCGCCTTCGACGCGGCCCCCTGACGCGACTGCCCCACCGGACCGGCGAGGCCGGTCATACCGGCCCGCAGGTGATCAACCGCCGAACGGACGAGACGGTCAAGGGGTCAGTGGGTGACATGATGTGGCGACAACAGCTACGAGAAGGGTTCCCGCTGCCCGATGGCGCACTTCGAGGCTCGTCCGCCCACGACACCCGCGTGGATCGCGGTGCCGCTGGCCGGGCAGCCGCACCGGGTGGGCTGATGCCGGGCGAGCGACGGGAGGCCGTGGCCGAGCAGATCGTCCCCACCCACACCGCGGACACCATGTCGTATCAGGTCGCGACCGACGTACGAGCGCTGCGCGCGTTCGTCAACGCCGGGGCGCTGGCCCGCGGCCTGTCGCCCGAGCGGGTGGAGCTGTTGACGCTCGCGGTCAGCGAGCTGGCCAGCAACACGTTGCAGCACACCACCGGCGGCGGCTGGGTCCGGCTCTGGGCCGAGCCGGGCCAGCTTTTCTGCGACGTGGTCGACCACGGGCCGACGCGGACGCTCGGCCGGAGCATGCCGGCCACCGACTCGGTCCGGGGTCGCGGGCTGGCGATCGTGGAGCAGATCTGTGACGAGGTCGCCGTGCTCAGCCTCCCCGGCGAGACCGTCGTACGGATTCGTCTGAGTCTGTGAGGGTCGGCGGCGATCCCCGCTGGGCCCGGGTCGGGTGGGCTGCCACAATTCGGACGGCCCGGCTCGATCGAGACCGGGTAGGACCCGACCGGGAGGACGGCACGATGCCGGACAGCGCACGCGAGGCCGAGCTGCTCGACGCCGAGCGCACCCTGCAGGCCGCCCAACGGGCCGGCGACGTCGCCGCCCTCGACCAGTTGCTCGTCGACCAGCTGATCGCCGTCGGCCCGGACGGGCGTACGTACACCAAGCAGGATGACCTGGCCGCCTACCGGGACCGTCGCTCGGTCGTCGAGGAGCTGGTGGAGGAGGAGTTGGACCTGCTCGTCGTCGGCAAAACCGGGGTGACGTTCTTCGTGGGCCGGGTGTCCGGCGTCTTCGACGGTGCGGCGGCCACGGCCCGGCTGCGCTACACCAGGACGTGGGTCCACGACGACCCGCACGGCTGGCGGGTCCTGGCCGCGCACATCAGCGCGGTCTGACCGAGCTGGCGTCCTCAGGTCACGGTGGCGTCGAGCGGGCCGATGCGCAGGGTGCCGTCGGTGAGGGGCGTGCAGCGGATGCCGCCGGTGGTCCGCAGCGCCTTCCACGCCCCCGGGCCGACGGTGACGTCCATCCAGGCGCACGGCCGGGCCGCCCGGTTGACCCGCAGGCTGACCGGGCCGTCGCCGGAGTCCAGGACCAGGACTCTGCCGATCAGCTCGTCCACGGCGATCCCGGTGGTGAGGATGTTCCGCCGCACCTCGGTCAGGCCGATGCCGACCGGCAGCGACTCCTGGGCGATGACCGTGACGCTGGCGTCGCGGTGTGCCTGTTGACCGAAGTACCTGTCGCCGACGATGCCGAGGCCGGCCCGGATCCGGACGGCGCCGACCAGCTCGCCGGATGGGGCCGGTGCGGGGCCGTCGGCGGGCCGACCCAGGAAGCGGTGCACGGGCGAGGCCAGCAACTCGACGATCTCCGGCATGGCAGGAATTCTACGAAGCGTACCGGCTCCCCGAGGCCTGTCGGCGGACGACGCGGCGCGTCCCCTGTTGCCAGGGTAGACCGAACTGTTCTATAACAGTGGCATGAGTTCTATAACAGTGCGGTCGGCGGTCGTGTCCGGGCGGTACGGCAGCTACGGCGGGCGGTACGTGCCGGAGTCCCTCATCCCCGCCTGCGAGGCCGTCGCCGAGGCCTTCTCCGAGGCGTGGGCCGACCCCGGGTTCCGCGGCAGCCTCGCCGCGCTGCTGTCGGCGCACGTGGGACGGCCGACGCCCCTGACGCCGGCCCTGCGACTGTCGGCCGAACTCGGCGTGACGGTGCTGCTCAAACGGGAGGACCTGACGCACACCGGCTCGCACAAGATCAATAATGTGCTCGGGCAGGCGTTGCTGGCCCGGCGCATGGGGCGCACCCGCCTGATCGCCGAGACCGGGGCGGGAATGCACGGCGTCGCGACGGCGACGGCCGGTGCCCTGCTGGGTCTGCCGGTGACGGTGTTCATGGGCGAACGCGACGTGGAACGCCAGGCGCACAACGTCTTCCGCATGCGGCTGCTGGGCGCCGAGGTCGTTCCGGTGACAAGCGGGAGCCGAACGCTGAAGGACGCCACGAGCGAGGCCATGCGCCACTGGGTGACGGACGTCGACGAGGCGTACTACTGCGTGGGCTCGGTCATCGGACCGCACCCCTATCCCCTGATGGTCCGCGAGTTCCAGCGCGTCATCGGTGACGAGGCCCGGCGGCAGTGCGCGGCCGACCTGCCCACCGCCACCCCCGACTACGTGGTCGCCTGCGTCGGCGGCGGCAGCAACGCGGCGGGCACGTTCGCCGGGTTCGTCGAGACATCGGCGAAGCTCGTCGGGGTGGAGGCCGAGGGCGGCTCCGGCGCGTCGAACGGCGAGATCGGGGTGCTGCACGGCTTCCAGTCGCTGTTCCTCCAGGACGAGCACGGGCAGATCAAGGAGGCGCACTCGATCGCGGCCGGGCTGGACTACCCGGGCGTCGGGCCCGAGCACGCGTACCTGCGCGATCTGGGACGCGCCCGGTACGTCACCGTCTCCGACGGGGAGGCGGTGGCGGCCGCGATCCGGCTGGCGCGGGCGGAGGGCGTGCTGCCCGCCATCGAGTCGGCCCACGCGGTCGCCTGGGTCGTCCGCGCCGCCGGCACGCCGGAGCTGCCGAGCGGGTCGACGGTGCTCGTCACCCTGTCCGGGCGCGGCGACAAGGACGTGACCACGCTGATCGCGGAGGCGGATCTCGGATGAAGCTGCTGATGCCCTACATCACCGGCGGGATCGTGCCGGGCTGGACGGAGTACCTGAACGCCTTCGAGGACGCCGGAGCCGACCTGGTCGAGGTCGGACTTCCGTTCTCCGACCCCACGGTGGACGGTCGCACCATCCAGGCGGCCTCGGACGCGGCGCTCGCCCGGGGCACGACGCCCGCGTCGGTCCTGGACGACCTCGCCGCAGCGCGGGTCGGCATCCCCCTGGTCGCCAGCACGTACGCCAACATCGCGCTGCGGCCGGGTTTCGGCGACGCGTTGACGGCGGCCGGAGTGACCGGCCTGATCGTGCCCGACCTGCCCCTCGACGAGCTGGCCGGGCTGAACGTGCCGGGTGTCCAGGTGAGTCTGCTCGCCTCCCCCGCCACGCCGGACGACCGGCTCGCCGAGATCGGCCGGCGCAGCCGGAACTTCGTGTACGCCGTCTCGATCATGGGCACGACCGGCGAACGCGATCGGCTCGCACCGTCCGCCGTCACGCTCGCCGCTCGGCTCAAGCAGGTCACCGACCTCCCCGTACTGCTGGGCTTCGGCATCTCCACCCCGGAACAGGCGGCCGAGGCGGCGGAGGTCGCCGACGGAGTCATCGTCGGGGCGGCAGTCATGCGGCGCATCCTCGACGGGGCCAGCCCCGCCGAGGTCGGCGCGTTCGTGGCGTCGCTGCGGGCCGCGCTGCCCCTGGTGGCCCCCGTGCGATGATCGGCGGTGGCCGTCGATGACGGGAGCGGACAGTCGACGCGTCGGGAGGCGGACCAGTGGCACGCTATCGGGCCATCGCCGCCGACCTCGCCGCCAAGATCCGCGACGGTCACTACGCGCCAGGCGAGGCACTGCCCGCGCAACGCGAGCTGAGCACGGCGTACGGCGTCACCCTGATGACACTGCGCCAGGCCCTGCGCGAGCTGAGCGTCGAAGGGCTGATCGTCCAGCAGCCCGGCAAGGGCACCTTCGTCACACCGTCGCACGCGGCGTACCAGTTGGGGTCGTTGCGGAGCTTCGGCGACGACCTGCGCGAGCAGGGCCACGAGGTCCGCACGACGGTCATCTCCCGCGCGCAGCGCCGCCTGCCCTCGCGCGTCGCGGCCCGGCTGCGGGTCGCCGAGGCCGAGACGGGCCTGCGCCTCGAGCGGGTCCGCGCGTTCGCCGGCCGCCGCGCCATCCACCAGGTCTCCTGGGTACGCGAGCCGCACGCGAACCGCCTGCACGACGTGGACTTCACCAGCACCTCGTTGTACGCGGCCCTGGCCGACCTCGGGGTGGTGGTGGCCCGGGCGGCGGAGACGATCCGGCCGGAGGTGTTGAGCGCGGACGTGGCCCGGCACCTGGACGAGGCCGAGGGTGCCCCGGTGCTGGTCAGCGACCGGATCACCTACGCGCCGGACGGGACGGCCCTGGTGACCGACCGGGCGACGATGCTGGGCAGCATGATGCAGATCACCGCCGACCGGGCCGCCACCGGGCTGTCCCTCCAATACGGCGCGGTCTAGACCGCCAGGGCCGCCCGGACGTCCCGTTCCGCCGTGACACCCCCGTCCCCGTGCGAGGTGACCCGGCCGGACTCCAACACGTGGTAACGGTCTGCCACCCGCAGCGCGAAGCCCAGGTGCTGCTCGACGAGGAGCACACTGAACCCGGACTGCCGGGCCAGCTCGGCGATCCGCTCCTGGATCTCCGCGACCACCGACGGCTGGATGCCCTCGGTCGGTTCGTCGAGCATCAGCAGCCGCGGCCGGGTGATCAGGGCGCGGGCGATGGCGAGTTGCTGGCGCTGGCCGCCGGAGAGCAGCCCGGCCCGACGCCGCAGCAGCGGCCGCAACGCCGGGAACAGGTCCAGCACCTCGGCCGTGGCCACCGCCCCGTCGCGCCGGCCGTCGGCGACCAGCCGCAGATTCTCTGCGGCGGTCAGGTGCGGGAAGCACTGCTGGCCCTGCGGGACGTACGCCATCCCCCGCGCCACCCGCTCGTGCGGCCCGGCGCGGGTGACGTCCTCGCCGTCCAGCTCGACGGTGCCGGCGCTCGGGCGCAGCAGCCCGGCGGCGACCCGCAGCAGGGTGCTCTTGCCGGCACCGTTGTGCCCGAGGACGGCGGCCACCCCGTCGGGCGGGACGGCGAGGTCGACCCCGTGCAGCACCCGAGAACGCCCGTACCCGGCGTGCACCCCACGCAGCGTCAGCATCATGCCTCCCGGCCGGTACGGGCCGACCCGGCGTCGACCGGGTGGCCAAGGTAGACCTCCTGCACGCGTGGGTCCGCCTGGACCTGCGCCACAGTGCCCTCACTGAGCACCCGACCGGCGTGCAGCACGGTGACGCTGCGCGCGAACCGACGGAGGAAGTCCATGTCGTGCTCGATCACCACCACCGTGCGGTCCCGGCTGACCGCCTCCAACAGCTCGCCGGTGGCGTCGCGTTCCTCGTGGCTCATCCCGGCGACCGGCTCGTCCAGCAGCAGCAGCCGCGCGTCCTGCACCAGCAGCATGCCGATCTCCAGCCACTGTTTCTGACCGTGCGCGAGCGTCCCGGCGAGGTGTGCGGCGCGGTCGGCCAGCCCGATCGTCTCCAGGGCGGCGGCCACCTCGTCGGGGACGCCCCGGCGGCGGCGGGCCAGGGTCGCCAGGCTGCGCCGGGCACCCGCCGCGATGTCGAGGTTCTGCAACACCGACAGCTCCTCGAAGATCGTCGAGGTCTGGAACGTCCGTCCGATGCCGAGCCGGCTGATCTTGTGCACCGGCCGGCCGAGCAGCTCGTCGTCGCCGAAGCGGACCGAGCCGGCGGCCCGGACCAGCCCCGTGATCGCGTCGACGAGGGTGGTCTTGCCGGCCCCGTTCGGCCCGATCAGGAACCGGATGTCGCCGGCCGGCACCTCCAACGAAACGCCGTCGACGGCGGTGAAACCGTCGAAGCTGACCCGGACGTCCCGGACGGACAACCCGTCCAACCGCTCGCCACTCATCGCGCCGGCACCTCCGCCCGTTCGGCCCGTCGTCGGCCCAGCGGCGACCACTGCCGTCGGCGCACCACCGCGGCGCCGTCGCGGCGGCGGGCCAGCGCCCACAGCGACGCCAGGCCGCCGGGGAGGAACGCCACCACGACCACGAAGAGCAACCCCTGCAGGTACGTCCAGGTGCCCGGGAACCGCTCCGACAGGGCGGTACGCGCCCAGGCCACCGCCACCGCGCCGAGCACCGGCCCGAGCAGTGTCGCCCGACCACCCACCGCGACCCCGATGACGAACTCGATCGACGGGACGATCCCGATCAGCGCGGGCGAGATGATGCCCACCGCCGGCACGAACAGCGCCCCGGCCAGCCCGGCCATGCCCGCCGCGACCACGTACGCCACCAGCTTGACCGACGCCGGGTCGTAGCCCAGGAAGCGCACCCGTTCCTCACCGTCGCGGACCGCCACCAGCAACTCGCCGTAGCGGCTGTGGATGAGCTGACGGGTCAGCGCGAGCAACGCCAGCAGGGTGCCGGCGATGATGAAGTAGACCATCCGCTGGTTGACCGGGTCGTCCAGGTCGTAGCCGAAGAAGCCCTTGATGTCGGTCAGCCCGTTGGTGCCGCCGGTGGTGCCCTGCTGGCCGATCAGCAGGATCACCATCGCCGCGGCGAGCGCCTGACTGAGGATGGCGAAGTACGCGCCGCGCACCCGGCGGCGGAAGACAAGCGACCCGAGCCCGAAGGCGACAGCCATCGGCAGCAGCACCGTGGCCGGCAGCGCGAACCACGGGCTGGCGAACGGTCGCCACCACAGCGGCAGTTCGTCGAGTTGCCCGTACAGCTGCATGAAGTCCGGCATCCCGCCCGGGCCCGCGTCGGCGAGCTTGAGGTGCATGGCCATCGCGTAGCCGCCGAGGCCGAAGAAGACGCCCTGCCCGAGGGTGAGCATCCCGCCCCGGCCCCAGGCGATGCCGATGCCGATCGCGACCATGGCGACGCAGAGGTACTTGGCGAGCAACGCCAGCCGGAAGTCCGAGAGCACCAGCGGGGCGACGGCGAACAGCAGCGCCGCGCCGAAGGCGAAGCCGGCCAGGGCCCGCAGCCGTGAGCGGCCGTCCCGGCGGCCCGGTGGTACGACCCCGGCCGGGGCCGGTCGCACGGCGGTGCTGGGTGTTTCGGGGGTGTCGGGCGGGGCGGGGGTGACAGCGGTCATGCGAGGCTCCTGGTCCGCAGGGTGAACAGGCCCTGTGGCCGCCACTGGAGGAACGCGACGATCGCCACGAACACGATCACCTTGGCGACGCTGAGGGTGGTCAGGTACTCCCCGGTGGCCTGGAGCACGCCGAGGGCGAAGGCGACGATCACGCTGCCCTTGAGCTGGCCGATCCCGCCGACCACGACGACCAGGAAGGCGTCGATGATCAGGTTGGTGCCCATGGTCGGGCCGATCGGACCGAGCAGGGTGAGGGCCACCCCGGCGAGCCCGGCCAGGCCGGAGCCGAGGAAGAAGGTCGTCCGGTCGACCCGGGAGGTGGCGATGCCGGACACGGCGGCGAGGTCGCGGTTCTGCACCACCGCGCGGATCCGACGCCCGAGCGGGGTGAGCCGCAGCGCCAGGGTGAGCGCCGCGACGGCGGTCAACGCCAGCGCCAGGATGAACAGCCGGTTGTTGGCGATGGTCAGCCCGCCGGGCAACGCCACGTTGCCGGTGAGCAGCTCGGGCGCGCGGGTCTGCACGTTCGGGCTGCCGAAGATGTCCCGGGCCAGTTGCTGCAACATCAGTGACACCCCCCAGGTGACCAGCAGGGTGTCCAGTGGCCGGGCGTAGAGCCGGCGGATGAGCAGCACCTCCAGCAGGACGCCCATGGTGCCGGCGACCACGAACGCCACCGGCAGCGCGACCAGCAGCGACGCGCCGGCGCCGGTGATGCTCTGCTGGAGCACGTAGGTGGTGTACGCACCGGCCATGATGAACTCACCGTGCGCCATGTTGATCACGTTCATCTGGCCGAAGGTCAGCGCGAGGCCGAGCGCGATGAGCAGCAGCACCGCGCCGATGCTGATGCCGGTGAAGAGTTGACCGAAGAGAACTGTCACGGTGGGTACTCCGAACTGCTGGTCGGGTGGCCCGGACGGGGCGCGCGACGCGCCCCGCCCGGGCCGGCGTCGTCAGCTCAGGCCGCTCGCCCACGGGTAGGTCTTGAGGTACGGGTCCGGAGCGACCGGCTTGCCGGAGTTCCACACCTCGCTGATCAGGCCGTCCGCGCCGATCTTGCCGATCCGGGCGGTCTTGGCGATGTGCTGGGTCTTGCCGTCGACGGTGACCAGACCCTCCGGCGCGTCGAAGGTGATGCCGTCCGAGGCGGCGCGGACCTTCTCCACGTCGAAGGCGCCGGCCTTCTCGACCATCGCCTTCCACAGGTGCACGCTGACGTACGCGGCCTCCATCGGATCGCTCGTCGGCTTGTCCGCGCCGTACTTCGCCTTGTACGCGGCCACGAACTTCGAGTTCGCCGCGCCGGGGGTGGTCTGGTAGTAGTTCCAGGCCGTCAGTTGGCCCTCCAGGTACTGGGTGCCGATGCCCTTGACCTCCTCCTCGGCGATCGACACCGACACCACAGGCATCGTGGTGGCGGTCAGGCCCGCCGACTTGTATTCCTTGAAGAAGGCCACGTTGCTGTCGCCGTTGAGGGTGTTGAACACCGCCGCCGCGCCGGACGACTTGACCTTGTTGACGATGGTGCCGAACTCGGTGGAGCCCAACGGCGCGTAATCCTCACCGAGCACGGTCATCCCGTTCGCCGCCGCGTACGCCTTGATGATTTTGTTCGCGGTGCGGGGAAAGACGTAGTCGCTGCCGACCAGATAGACCGACTTCGCGCCCTGCGACTTGAGGTAGTCAAGCCCGGGAACGATCTGCTGGTTGGTCGTCGCTCCGGTGTAGAAGATGTAGGGCGACTGCTCGAGACCCTCGTACTGCACCGGGTAGAACAGCAACGCCTTGTTCTTCTCGAACACCGGCTTGACCGCCTTACGGCTGGCCGAGGTCCAGCATCCGAAGACGGCTGCCACCCGGTCCTCGGAGATGAGCTTCTCGGCCTTCTCCGCGAAGGTGGGCCAGTCCGAGGCGCCGTCCTCACCGACCGGCTGGATCTTCTTGCCGAGCACACCGCCGGCCGCGTTGATCTCGTCGACGGCGAGCATGATGGAGTCGCGGACGGTGACCTCGCTGATCGCCATGGTCCCGGAGAGCGAGTTGAGCAGGCCCACCTTGACGGTGTCGCCGGAGACGTCGGCGGTGACGCCGGTCGCGCCGCCCTCGTCGGTGGTCTTGCTGCCGCACGCGGTCATCGCGGCCGCGGCGACCAGGGTCATGGCACCCGCCAGGATGCGGCGGCCCCGGAATAGTGACATCTACTCTCCCTGCGGTGCACTCAAAGGGCGTAAGGGCGGTCGGTGCGGTCCGATGGAGCTGACGTGGGCGATGCCAGGGTCGACGGGTGGACGCCGCGCAGGGCACCGGCTCGGGTATGGGCACGGAAAGCGTCGACCGGCATGATTGCGCGGGTGTTTCCCAGTCCTTAATTGACTGTTTCCGATGATCCCGCCGAGAACCCACGAAAAATCGGCCGACACCGTTGGGAGGAAACGGTGTCGGCCGTTCGGAAAGACGCGGGATAAGTGTCACCACAATGGTCGACGGGCGAAACCGTCGACGGTGGACACGAATTGGTGTGCACTGACCCCTCGGCCAGATGCTTCACGCAGGAAGTATCTTAGGACGGGATCGGGTGGCGCTGTCAAGGGGCCGTTGAGCCGACCGCCAGTGCCCGCCTCAGAGCTCGGCGAGGACCGTGAAGTCGAGCCCGGCAGCCTCGGCCAGGTAGATGCGTTGGCGTACGTGCCGCTGCCGCAGCCGCAACCGCCCCCGCGGCCCGTGGTAGGCGACCGTGTCGGCGGCCGTCTCGATGGCCCGCACGTCGAGGGTGCGGGCCTGCCCGATCAGCGCGGCGAGCAGCATGACGCCCTCGTAGCAGGACTCCCCCAGGCTGCCCAGCGGCGGCGCCTCCACCCCGAAACGCCTGGCGAACTCGCCGTGGAAGTCGAGATTCTCCTGCGTCACCAGCCCGGCGAAGAAGCCCGCCGTGCTGTACAACCCCCGGGTCGCGCCGGCACCGCTGGCCAGCAGCATGTTCTCGTCCATCAGCGTGCTCAGCCGCAGGCAGCGCTGGTCCAACCCGGACCTGGCGAACGCGCGGTTGAACCGCACCGCGTCGGCGCCGACAAGCAGCATCAGCACCGCGTCCGCGTCACTGTGCTCGATGCGGCGCAACACCTCGGTGAAGTCGTGCGCGTCCAACGGCAGGAAGTGCCGGCCCACCACCTGCCCACCGCCGCGCAACGCGTACCGCTGGGCCGCCCGCGACGTGCGGCGCGGCCACACGTAGTCGTTGCCCACCACGAACCAGCGGCGTACCCCCTGCTCGGCCGCGAGCAGCCGCATCGCGGGCCACAGCTGGGCGTCCGGCGTCTCGCTGGTCAGGAAGACCCCTTCGGTGCGTTCACCACCCTCGTAGAGTGCGGTGTAGACGTACGGCACCCGGTGCGCGACGCGGGGCGCCAACGCCTGGCGCACCGACGAGATGTGCCACCCCGTCACCCCCTGCACGGCCCCCATCGACACCAACGCCTCGACCTCGGCGGCGACCTCGGCCGGCGGCGCGCCACCGTCGACCGGCACCAACCGCAGCTCCCGGCCGAGCACACCGCCGCACCGATTGACCTCCTCCACCGCGAGCTGCGCGCAGAGCTCGCAGGTGGGGCCGAACATGCCGGCCGGCCCGCGCATCGGGTAGACCAGCGCGATGCTGACCACGGCGCTGTCGACGGTCAGCCACGGCGGTGCCGGCGCGGACATGAGCACATGATTGTCCGGCCCACGACGGAAGACCAGCCCTCACCACTGGCCGGGACGACTCGCTACCATGACAGGGCCGCCGGCCCAGGGAGTCTCATGTCAAACGTGCCCGGGGCGTCAGCCGACCTGCTGCGCTCGCTCACCCGCGCCGAACGGCTGCTCTCCCGCCGGCTGGGCGCCGTCCTGGCCGACGACGAGCTGAGCATCGAGGCGTGGCGGGTGCTGTGCCTGCTCGCCGACGGCCAGGGTCACCCGATGAGCGAGGTGTCCGCCGAGGCGTCGCTGCCACCGGGCACCCTCACCAAGCTGGTCGACCACCTCGTCGACCGCAACCTCGTCTTCCGCCGGATCGACCCGATCGACAGACGACGGATCCGGGCCTACCTGACCACTCGCGGCCGCCGCGAGCACGCCCGCCTGGACGAGCGGGTCCGGGCCAGCCTCGCCGAGTTGGGCGTGGAGCAGGCGGCCGACCTGGTCAGCCAGCTCGGCGGCCTGATCGGCCGCCTCGACCCGGCCCGGCCACGGGAACACGCTCACTGACCACCTCCTGGGCAAGCCGCCGCCTCACCCTGCTCCCGACGCGACAAGGATCGCGAACCGGGCCGGCCCCGAGCGCAACCCAGCCACACGCGGCACCCGACCGCTTGCGCCGCCCAGCCACGTGTGCCCACCCGGCCGCCAACGCCACCCGGCCGCCAACGCCACCCGGCCGCGAACGACCTTCGCCCGAGAGCGTGATGTCTGTGAGTCATCGTGATGACTCACAGACATCACGCTCTCCGCGGTGTGCGCCTCCAGAACGGCCCCGGGGGCCGGGCGGACCAACAGGGCTTCCTAGCCGGTGAGGTAGGCGCGCAGGGTCTGCGCGTCGGGGGCGGTAGCGGTCCACAGGGTCGCCGGACCGCCGGCCAACGGCAGCCGGGCGACACTGCCCTCGACCGTCGGCGCTTCGGAGGGTTGCGACGGGTCGACCACCAGCAGCGACCCGGTGGCCGAAGCACCGCCGAGCACGGCCGGGCCGGCCCAGCCCGGTGCGTGCGGCCCCACCGCGAGGGACTGGCGCAGCAGTGGTCGACCCGCGTAGTCGACCTGGGTGTGCACCACGGCACCGCCGGGCGTCTCGCCGTACCGGCCGCAGATCAGCTCGTCGCGCCAGCGCAGGCTCGCACCGGCGGCCAACTCGATCCGGGACTCGGCGAGGTGCGCGCAGCCGGCCGCCGCGACCAACTGCTCCGGAAGCCAGTGCAGCGTGGCACCGGCGTGCACCACCGCCCGCACCGCCATCCGGGACACGGCACCCGCGCGACCCGGCAGGGCGATCGACGCGGCGACGCTCCGCACCCGGACCGCCGCGCCCGTACCCACCTCGATCTCCAGGCGCAGATCGTCGCCGGCGAGCGGCCCGGCGGCCCCGCCGACGAGGTGCACCGTGGCGACACCACCGTCGGTCGGGGTCTGGCGCAACAGCAACGGCGTCTCGCCATGCACCTCGACGAGGACGGTGCCACCCCGACCGTCGGCCCGGGCGACCAGCCGGGCGAGCGCACGCATCAGGCCGGTTCCGCCGCTACGGAGAGCGGATGCAGAGCGGCGTGGTGCGCCAACTCGTGCCGGATCCAGGCCGCGACAGGGGTTGCCGTCGGGTCTCCCACGATGGACAGGAAGAGGGTCGGAAGGTCGCCGCGCCGGGCCCGCGCGTCCCGGTCCATGACGGCGAGGTCGGCACCCACCATCGGTGCCAGGTCGGTTTTGTTGATCACGAGGAGGTCGGCGGCCGTGACCCCCGGACCGCCCTTGCGGGGCACCTTGTCCCCGCCCGCCACGTCGACCACGAAGATCTGCCGATCGACGAGCCCACGGCTGAAGGTCGCGGTCAGGTTGTCGCCGCCGCTCTCCACGAGGACCAGGTCCAACGGGCCGACCGTCTCGGCCAGTTCGTCGACGGCGTCCAGGTTGGCGCCGATGTCGTCGCGGATGGCGGTGTGCGGGCAGCAGCCGGTCTCCACCGCGCGGATCCGGGCCGGGTCCAGCACCCCGGCCCGGCGGAGGAAGTCGGCGTCCTCGGTCGTGTAGATGTCGTTCGTCACCACGCCGAGCCGCAACTCGTCGGCGAAGGCACGGCAGAGCGCAGCCACCAGGGCCGTCTTGCCGGACCCGACGGGGCCGCCGATGCCGACCCGCAGGGCACGGCCGGCACGGGGCAACGGCGGGTGCGGGTCCACCCCCGGCTCCGGGTGGGTGTGCGGGACGGTCTCGTCGTGGGGTGGGGTGGCCGGCGGCGGCGTGGTCGGTTCGACGGCGGGCACAGCGTTCGGCACAACGGTGTCAGGACGCAAAGAGACGCACCTCCCAGGTGGCATGGATTTCGGCATGGATGTCGGCGAGTGGAGCGGCGGCGGCCGGCATCCGCTCCGGTGGGTCGTCGGCGGCCCTCGCCGCGTCGGCGGCCGTGCCGTCGCAGGCGTCGGCCAGGCCGACCAGCAGGGCCTGGACCTGGTACGGGTCGAGACCGAGCAGACGTACGCCGGCGCTCGCCGCCCCGGTCAGCGTCCCGTACGCGGCGATCGTTGCGGTCTCGACGCGGGACAGCCCAGCCGCGGCGCAGAGCAGCCCGAGCACCAGCGGCTGGTGCGCCCCGACGGGTGTCGCCGGCAGGTCGGCGAACGGGGCATCCGGCCAGATGGCCCGGCCGGCCCGTAGCAGTGCCCGGCCCTGTCGGCGCGAGACCACCCGCAACGCCGGGGCGGCGGTACGGGCGTCCAGCTCCGCGTCGAGCCGAGCCAGCACCTCCGACCGCCCGGCGCACCGCGCCGGCACCTCCGCCGCCCGGTGTGCGGCCGCCGCGAACGCCGCCCCGACCAGGCCGGCGGTGGCCAGCCGTCCGGCCAGGAACGCCTCCAACGACGCCAGGTCGGTGACCCGGCCGGCGGCGACGGCCGCCTCCAGACCACCGGAGTGCGCGTGCGCCCCGGCCGGGAAGCGCCCATCGGCCAACAGCAACAGCAGGCTCGGCGTCGTCATCAGAACAGGAAGTACCGCTGGGTCATCGGCAGCCGGGTCACCGGGTCCGGCTCCACCACCTGCCCGTCGATCCGCACGGTGAAGGTGTCCGGGTCCACCTCGATGCGCGGCATGGCGTTGTTCTCCGGCAGGTCGGCCTTGCCCCGCGACCGCACGTCGCTCACCGGCACCACCCGGCGTCGCACGTCCAGGCGCAGCCCGGCGTCCAGGGCCGCCGGGGCCACGAAGGCCAGGCTGGTGGCGGCCGCCGCCGCACCGTACGCCCCGAACATCGGCCTCGGCAGCATCGGCTGCGGTGTCGGGATCGAGGCGTTGGCGTCACCCATCTGGGCGTACGCGATCATGCCGCCCTTGAGCACGAGGTGCGGTCGGACGCCGAAGAACGCCGGATCCCAGAGCACCAGGTCGGCGAGCTTGCCCGGCTCGACCGAGCCGATCTCCCGTTCCAGCCCGTTGGCCATCGCGGCGCAGATGGTGTACTTCGCCACGTACCGTCGGGCCCGGTGGTTGTCGGCGGCCCCGTCGCCCGGCAACGCGCCGACCCGGTCCTTCATCACGTGGGCGCTCTGCCAGGTCCGCAGGATGACCTCCCCGACACGGCCCATCGCCTGCGCGTCGGAGCCGATGATCGAGATCGCGCCGAGGTCGTGCAGCAGGTCCTCGGCGGCCATCGTGGACGGTCGGATCCGACTCTCGGCGAAGGCCAGGTCCTCCGGCACGGACGGGTTGAGGTGGTGGCAGACCATCAACATGTCCAGGTGCTCTGCCAGGGTGTTCGCGGTGTACGGCCGGGTCGGGTTGGTCGACGACGGCAGCACGTTCGGTTCGCTGGCCACGGTGATGATGTCCGGTGCGTGCCCGCCACCGGCGCCCTCGGTGTGGTACGAGTGGATCGCCCGACCGCCGATCGCCCGCAGGGTGTCGGCGACGAAACCGGCCTCGTTGAGCGTGTCGGTGTGGATCGACACCTGGACCCCGGACGCGTCGGCCACCCGCAGGCAGGCGTCGATCGCGGCAGGCGTGGTGCCCCAGTCCTCGTGCAGCTTGAAACCGCCCGCCCCGGCGCGCAGTTGTTCCCAGAGCGCCTCCTCCGAGACGGTGTTGCCCTTGCCGAGCAGCAGCACGTTCACCGGCATGGTGTCCAGTGCCTCGTGCATCCGGGCCAGGTGCCAGGCGTTCGGGGTGACCGTCGTGGCGCGGGTGCCCTCGGCCGGGCCGGTGCCGCCGCCGACGAGTGTGGTGATCCCGCTGGACAGGGCCTCGGTGACGATCTGCGGGCAGATGAAGTGCACGTGGGTGTCGACCGCGCCGGCGGTGAGGATCCGCCCGTTTCCAGCGATCACCTCGGTCCCCGGGCCGATGACCAGGTCGGGGTGGACCCCGGGCATGGTGTCCGGGTTGCCGGCCCGACCGAGCGCCACGATCCGCCCGTCGCGCAGGCCCACGTCGGCCTTGACCACCCCCCAGTGGTCGAGCACCACCGCGCCGGTGATGACGGTGTCCAGTGCCCCCTCGGCGCGGGTGGCCCGGGACTGCCCCATCGACTCACGGATCACCTTCCCGCCGCCGAAGACCGCCTCGTCGCCGCCCACGCAGTGGTCGGTCTCCACCTCGATCAGCAGGTTGGTGTCGGCCAGCCGGATCCGGTCGCCGGTCGTCGGCCCGTACAGGTCGATGTAGCGGTCCCGCCGCACGGCGCTCACCGCGGCGACCCGTCGGCCGTGGGTGCGTGCGGCGACGGGTCCAACGGCCCGGCGCACTCGCCGCGCAGACCGGGCACGACGCGGGCGCCGCCGAGCGGGACGAGGTCGACGCTGCGGTTGACGCCCGGTTCGAACCGGACGGAGGTGCCCGCCGGGACGGCGAGCCGCTGCCCCCAGGCGGCGGCGCGGTCGAACGACAGGGCGGGGTTGGCTTCGGCGAAGTGGTAGTGCGAGCCGACCTGCACCGGACGGTCGGCGGTGTTGACCACGAGCAGGGTGGTCACCGGACGACCCACGTTGATCTCGACCGGGTCGGCCGCCGGCAGGATCTCCCCGGGGATCACGGGATCGGGTGGTGCACCGTCACCAGCTTGGTGCCGTCCGGGAACGTCGCCTCCACCTGCACCTCCCTCAGCAGCTCGGGGATGCCGTCCTGGACGTCGTCGCGGCCGAGCACGGTCCGGCCGGCCGACATCAGGTCGACCACCGACCGCCCGTCGCGCGCGCCTTCGAGGAGGAACGCGGTGATGATCGCGACGGCTTCGGGGTAGTTGAGGCGCAGGCCGCGTTCGCGGCGGGCGCGGGCGACATCGGCCGCGACGTGGACGAGCAGGCGGTCCTGTTCGTGCGGGCTGAGGAACACGGGGCTCTCCCGGTGGGTCGGCGTGCCCCGGCTCGCCGTCGGCCCCGCGGGGAGCCGCGCCGGGCAGCAACACCCGGGGTACGAGCTGGGATCACACGACCGCCGGGTCACCGCCGAAGGGTCGACCCGGGACTCCACCATCCCGGCCCGCACGACGGGCAACCGGCGGTGTCGGGTCGGATGCGGACCGCACCGCCCACCGCTGAGCAGACCGTAGAGGATCGCCACCGACCGAGGCAACAGTCCATTGGGGATCGAGCCGGGTGCCAACGTGTGTTCCGGTGTGGCGGCGGGCGAGGGATGATCACTGGATGACGGCGACGAGGGATACCCGCGCACTGCTCGGTGTTCTGTTCCTGGCGGCGGCCACGGTCGGGACGTGGATCCTCTGGCTGGGCTGGGACACCGAGTACACGGTCGACGCGCAGACCGGCGCGAGCAGCGGCCCGTACGAGCTGTGGCAGGTGATCGGGTGTGTGTTGACGCTCGTGGTGCTGGCCGCGCTCGCCGGAGCGCGGCTCAGCCCGTGGCTGGTGGCGTCGGTGATGACGGTGGCGTTCACGGCGGCCTGGTCGTGGCGGGCCGCGTCGACCGACGACAGCGGGCTGTGGGTGGTCGGGGGGATTCTGGTGCTGGTCGGGATGGCGGCCGGCAGCACCGTGGTGAGCCTCGCCGGGCGGCGGGTCGGCCGACGGGTGGCCGGCCGACGCGCCTGACCGCACCCGCTCGGGCGGGGCGGCCGGTCAGCGGGCCCCGACGGGCTCCGGTGCGGGCGACCCGGCGAACGGGACGTCGACGTGCGCCGCGCTGGCCTGCCGGCCGTCGGGGTGCCGCCACAGCCCACGCTCGCGAAGGATCGGCAGTACGCCCTCCCCGAACCAGTACGCCTCCTCCAGGTGCGGATAGCCGGAGAGGATGAACTCGTCGATGCCGAGCGCGTGGTATTCGGCGATCCGGTCGGCGATCTCGGCGTGGCTGCCCACCAGCGCGGTGCCGGCCCCGCCACGGACCAGCCCGACCCCGGCCCACAGGTTGGGGGCGACCTCCAGGCCGTCGCGGGAGCCACCGTTCAGGTCGAGCATGCGGCGCTGCCCCTCGGACTCGCTGCGGCGCAGCCCCTCCTGCACGGCCCGGATGTCGGCCTCGGACACCCCGTCGAGCAGGCGCTGGGCCTGCGCCCAGGCCTGCTCGGCGGTGTCCCGCGCGATGACGTGCAGTCGGATGCCGAAGCGCAGTTCCCGGCCGGCCTCGGCGGCCAGCGCGCGAACCCGGTTCAGTTTGTCGGCGACCAGGGCCGGCGGCTCGCCCCAGGTGAGGTAGACGTCGCTGTGTCGTACGGCGACCGGGAGGGCGGCGGCGGAGGACCCGCCGAAGTAGACCGGCGGGACCGGGTCGGGCGGTCGGTGCAGTCGTGCCTGTTCGACGCGGACGTGGGTGCCGTCGTGGTCGACGGTCTCGCCGCGCCACAGCGCCCGCACCACGTGCAGGAACTCGTCGGCGCGCGCGTACCGGGCGTCCTTGTCCAGGAAGTCGCCGTAGGCTCGCTGTTCCGATGACTCGCCGCCGGTGACGACGTTGAGCAGCAGCCGGCCCTTCGACAGCCGCTGGAAGGTCGCGGCCATCTGGGCGGCGAGGGTGGGGGAAAGCAGCCCGGGTCGGAAGGCGACCAGGAACCTGAGTCGCTCGGTCACCTCGGTGAGCATCGCGGTGCTGAGCCAGGCGTCCTCGCACCAGGCGCCGGTCGGGGTGAGCGCGCCGACGAAGCCGAGCTGCTCGGCGCTGCGGGCGATCTGCCCGAGGTACGCGACGCTGGCCGGCCGGGCGCCTCCGGCGGCACCTGTCGCTACGCCGTGTCCGCCGCCGACGATGTCCCGGCTGTCGCCGTTCGTGGGCAGGAACCAGTGGAAGGTGAGGGTCATCGCGGCTCTTTCCTTCAGCGGGGTGGTCGGCGCACGCGGGGCGGCACCTCCTGAGGGGTGGGACGATCCCGCCGACAGCCTACCCATAAAACCTATCGGGTTAGTAGGCTACTGCCGGCGCCGACAGTTGTCGATGCGTCGACACCCCCGCCTGCCCGACCCGAGGAGCCGCCATGCCCACCCCGTCGACGAGTCGCCACCCGCGGCGCCGCCTCCTGACGGCCGCGCTCACCACCGTGGCACTGCTCGCCACGGCAGCGGTGAGCGCGTGCGGCGGGTCCGCCGATGCGGACGGCGGCAGCGCGCAGAAGCTCCGGATCGGCTACCAGCGCTTCGGCGGGCTGAGCCTGGTCAAGGCGCGCAACGCCGCACCGGAGGTGGAGTGGTCGCTGTTCGAGAGCGGGCCCGCGCTCACCGAGGCGCTCAAGGCCGGCTCCATCGACATCGGGCAGGTCGGCGAGGCACCGCCCGTCTTCGCCGCCGCCGGCAAGATCCCGTTCTCCGTCATCGGCACCTCGGCGCCGATCCCGCAGGGTGAGGCCGTCCTGGTCAAGGCCGACCGGGGCTACCGCAGCTTCGCCGACCTCAAGGGCAGGACGGTCGCCCTCAACAAGGGCTCCAATGTGCACTGGCTGCTGGTTCGGCTGCTGGAGGCGAACAACATGACGCTGAAGGACATCCAGGTCAAGTACCTCAAGCCCGCCGAGGGACGGCCCGCGTTCGACGGCGGGCAGATCGACGCGTGGGTGATCTGGGACCCGTACTTCGCCCTGGCCGAGCAGCCGGGGGTCCAGGTGCTCGCCGACGCGACCGGCCTGGCCAGCAACCGCGAGTACGTCCTGGCCTCGCCGAAGGCGGTCGACAGGCGGTCGGACGAGATCCGCGCCTTCCTCCAGCGCTACCGCGAGGTGACCGACTGGGGCATCGCCCACCCCGAGGAGCGCGCCAGCACCCTCGCACCGGAGCTGAAGATCCCACAGGACGTCACGAGCCGCGCCCTGGCCCGCAGCGCCAAGCCCCTCGCCCCGGTCACCCCGGCGATCGGCGACGAACTCCAGGCGATCACCGACACCTTCATCGCCCTGGACCTGATCCCGGGGCCGGTCGACCTCCGCTCCCGGATCGACGACCGGTTCAGCGCGGTGTTCAAGTGAGTCGGACGACGCTCGTCGAGGCACCCGACGAGGTCACGGCGACGGCGCCTGTCGTACCCCGTCGTCAGCGGCCGGCCCGGCGCTGGCGGCGGGTGGTGAGCCCGGTGGTGCTGGTCCTGGGCTGGGAGTTGGCCGCGCGGACCGGGCTGCTGGCGGCCGAGAAGCTGCCCGCACCGAGCGACGTCCTGGCCACCGGGTGGCGGCTGAGCCGGGACGGCACCCTCGGCGTCCACCTGCTGGACTCCCTCACCCGGGCCGGAGCGGGTCTGCTGATCGGCGGCCTTCTGGCCCTGGCCCTGGGCACCGTGGCCGGGCTGCTGCGGCTCGGCGACGACCTGGTCGACCCGCCGGTGCAGATGGCCCGGATGCTGCCGCACCTCGGGCTGGTCCCGTTGCTGATCATCTGGGTCGGCATCGGCGAGTCACTCAAGATCAGCCTGGTCGCGCTCGGCGCGTTCTTCCCCATCTACTTCAACACCTACGCCGGCATCCGGGACATCGACGAACGACTGGTGGAGGCGGCACGCACCTGCGGCCTGGGGCAGGCCGCCCGACTACGGCACGTGGTGCTGCCCGGCGCGCTACCGTCGCTCTTCCTCGGCCTGCGGCTGGCGATCGGGGCGGCCTGGCTCAGCCTGGTCGTCGGCGAACAGGTGAACGCCCAGACCGGAATCGGCTTCCTGATGATGGAGGCGCGGGAGTTCAGCCAGACCGACGTGGTGGTGCTCGGCCTGCTCGTCTACGCCCTGCTCGGACTGATATCCGACCTTGCGTTGCGCGTTGCGGAGAGGAGGATGTTGACATGGCGTCGCGGACTGCGGGCCACCTGAAGGGCACCGAGCCGGTGCTGACCGCCCACGCGGTGCGCCGGGCGTTCGGGCCGACGGTCGTGCTGGCCGGGGTCGACCTGACCATCGACCGCGGTGAGGTGGTCGCCCTGCTCGGCGGCAGCGGTTCCGGCAAGAGCACGCTCCTGCGGATTCTCGCCGGGCTGGACGGCGAGGCCGACGGAACGAGCGTCGTGCACGGCACCGCCGCCGTGGTCTTCCAGGAGCACCGGCTGCTGCCGTGGAAACGCGTGGCCGACAACGTCGGGCTCGGGCTGTCCGGCGCGGACCGCCCGGGGCGGATCCGGCGGGCGCTGGCCGAGGTCGGTCTCGCCGAGCGAGATCGCGCCTGGCCGGCCGAGCTGTCCGGCGGGCAGGCGCAGCGGGTGGCAGTGGCGCGGGCCCTGGTCCGTGAACCGGACCTGCTGCTGCTCGACGAGCCGTTCGGCGCCCTGGACGCGCTGACCCGACTGCGGATGCAGATCCTGCTGCGCCGGCTGCGCGCCGAGCACGGCTTCGCCGCCCTGCTGGTCACCCACGACGTCGAGGAGGCGCTGCTGCTCGCCGACCGGATCCTGCTCCTCGACGACTGCCGCATCGCCGCCGAGCTGCCCGTCGACCTCGGCCCCACCCGTACGCCGGACGACCCGGCCTTCGGCGCGCTGCGCCGCCACCTGCTCGACCGACTCGGCGTTCCCACCACCTGACGAGCGGAGCTGTGATGACCCGCTGGACCCCCGACCCCACGTTCTACCCCTCGCCCCGCGAGGCGGTGACCGCAGCGGCGGAGAAGCTCGCCTACGTGGCGGCCTTCGACCGTACGGCCACCCGTCCGGACGCCATCGTGGTGCTGGACACCGACCCCGACTCCCCCGACTACGGCCGGGTCGTCGGCTGGACCGACCTGCCGTACGTCGGTGACGAGCTGCACCACTTCGGCTGGAACGCGTGCAGCAGCGCGCTCTGCCCGACCGCCCCGCACCCGCACGTCGAGCGGCGCTACCTGATCGTGCCCGGCCTGCGGTCGTCGCGCATCCACGTGCTCGACACCCAGCCCGATCCGCGCCAGCCGCAGGTCGTCAAGGTGATCGGGGCGGAGGAACTGGCGAAGCGGGCCGGCTACTCGCGGCCGCACACCGTCCACTGTGGCCCGGACGGCATCTACCTCTCCGCGCTCGGCGGCGCCGACGGCGAGGAGGGCCCGGGTGGCATCGCCATCCTCGACCACACCACCTTCGAGGTACGCGGGGCGTGGGAGGCCGACCGGGGGCCACAGTTCCTGGCGTACGACGTGTGGTGGCACCTGACCCAGGACGTGCTCGTCACCAGCGAGTGGGGCACCCCGGCGATGATCGAGGACGGCATCATCGGCGAGTTGTTGCTGGGCCGGCGCTACGGGCACGCCATCCACTTCTGGGACCTGGCGAAACGCCGGCACGTCCAACGGGTCGACCTCGGCGACCAGTACCAGATGCCGCTGGAGTTGCGGCCGGCGCACGACCCGACGAAGTCGTACGGGTTCGTCGGGGTGGTGATCAGCGTCGAGGACCTGTCCGCGTCGATCTGGTTGTGGCACCGCGACGGGGACGCCTGGGCGGTCACCAAGGTCATCGACATCCCGGCCGAGCCAGCCGACCCGAAGGACCTGCCCGACCTGCTCAAGCCGTTCGGGGCGGTGCCGCCGCTGGTGACCGACATCGACCTGTCCGTGGACGACAGGTTCCTCTACGTCTCCTGCTGGGGCACCGGGGAGCTGCGCCAGTACGACGTCAGCGACCCGCTGCACCCGGTGCAGACCGGTTCGGTGCACCTCGGCGGGATCGTCCGCCGCACCGCGCACCCGTCCGCACCCGACGAGGCCCTCGCGGGTGGCCCGCAGATGGTGGAGGTCAGCCGGGACGGCCGGCGGGTCTACGTCAGCAACTCGCTCTACGGCGCGTGGGACGACCAGTTCTACCCCGACGGGGTGGGCGCCTGGCTGGCCAAGCTCGACGTCGACGTGGACGGCGGCGGGCTCACCCCCGATCAGCGGTTCTTTCCGCACGGGGAGGAGTTCCGGGGCCTGCGGGTGCACCAGACCCGGTTGCAGGGCGGGGACGCGTCCTCCGACTCGTACTGCTTCCCGTGACCGTCACCACCCTGGCGACGCTCGCCGCGCTCGGCGCGTTCCACGGTCTGAACCCGGCGATGGGGTGGCTCTTCGCCGTGGCGCGGGGCCTTCAGGAGCGCGACCGGCTGGCGCTGCTGCGCGCCCTGCCGCCGATCGCGGCGGGGCATCTCGCCTCGGTGGCCATCGTCGCCGCGTTTGTCGCCGCGACCCGCTCGGTGACGGCGAGCAGCACCCTCGCGGTGGTCGGCGGGGTGCTGCTCGTGGCCTTCGGGCTCTGGCGACTGCTCTCCGAGCGGCACTTCCGCTGGGCGGGGATGCGACTGTCGGCAGCGCAGCTCGCGGCCTGGTCGTTCCTCATGTCGTCGGCGCACGGGGCAGGGCTCATGCTGGTGCCGGTGCTGGTGGCCGAGCCGGTGCCCGGGGGTCACGCCGGGCACCTGGCCGCCGCGCCGGTGGGCGCGCTGTCCGGCCTCGCGGCGGCCGGCGTGCACACCGTGGCCATGCTCGGCACCGCCCTGGCCGTGGCGCTGCTGGTCTACCAGGTGCTCGGGGTCGGTGTGCTGCGCCGGGCCTGGTTCAACGTGGACCGACTCTGGGCCGGGGTGCTGGTGGCCGCGGGGTTGGTGACGCTGATCCGGGCGTGACCATCCATCGTGGAAACGTCTGATGTGTGATCTCATGGCCTGGTGATCACTCCCACTCCCCTCATGCGCCTGGTGGCCGGTGTGTGGGGCTTCAAGACACTCGCGGCCGGCGTCGAGCTGGGTCTGTTCACCCGGCTGGCCGGCGGGCGGACGATGACAGTCGAGCAGGCCGCCGCCGAGTTCGGGCTGCCCGACCGACCCGCGGACCTGCTGCTGGCGGCAAGTGCCTCGCTCGGGCTGCTGGAGAAGGCCGGCGACGGTTACCGCAACTCGGAGTTGGCCGAGCAGTTCCTGGTCGAGGGGCGCCCGTACTACTTCGGCGCGCAGGTGCGCTACTCGGACCTGCGCACCTACCTGCCCTGGCACCGCATCGGTGACGCGCTGCGCACGGACCGGCCGTTGACCTGGGACCCGGAGGCCCAGCAGTCGATGTTCGACACCGAAGACCCGGAGATGCTGGCGCAGTTCTGGGACGCGATGTTCTCCACGTCCAGCTTCACCGCAAGCGCGTTGGCCGACGCGTACGACTTCTCCGCACACCGCCGGCTGCTCGACGTGGGCGGCGGTGCCGGCGCGTTCCCGATCGAGTTCTGTCGCCGCCTGCCCGACCTGCGGGCCACGGTCCTGGATCTGCCGCACGTCTGCGTGCGGGCCCGGGAACGGATCGCGGAGGCCGGCCTGACCGGGCGGATCGACGCGGTGGCCGGTGACTTCCTCGCCGACCCGGAGCTGCCGGACGGGCACGACGTCATCCTGCTCAGCATGATCCTGCACGACTGGGACGAGCCGACCAACCGGGCGTTGCTGGCCCGGTGCCACGCGGCGTTGCCGCCCGGTGGGGCGATCGTCGTCTGCGAACTGCTGCTCAACGACGAGCGCACCGGGCCACCGGAGGCGGCCCTGATGGGGATGAACATGCTCGTCGAGACCGAGGGCGGCCGGAACTACTCGGGCGCCGAGTACGCGGCCTGGCTCACCGACGCCGGCTTCGTCGACGTGCGAACGGTGCCGTTCGACGCGCCCGGCGCCAACGGCGCGGTGGTGGCCCGCCGGCCCTGAACGCGGACGACACCCGGCCCCGGGTGCGAAACCGTGGGCCGGGTGTCGCAGCGCCGTGCTGGCGCTGGCGTCCGAGCGGCTACCGGTACGGGTCAGGCGCGAGCCTTGGCCGGCTGCTTCATGAAGTCCATGATCGCCTTGTTGACCTCGTCCGCGTGGGTCCACGGGATGCCGTGCGGCGCACCCTTGAGCGTGACGAGCTGCCCGGTCGGCATCATCGGCCCGAGCCGTTGACCGGTCACCGGGTAGGGCAGCACCCGGTCCTGGTCACCCTGGACGATCAACACCGGAATGTTGATCTTCGGCAGGTCCTGACGGAAGTCTTCCTGCCAGGCGTCCACGCTGTCGTGGGTGGCCTTGCCGGAGGCCATCGCGCCGATCTGCCAGTGCGCCCGGTACGCCTCCTCGCTGACCCGCTTACCCATGTTCTGGTCCGGGTTGAAGAACGCGTCGCAGAAGGACGTCAGGTAGGCGAAGCGATCCTTGAGGATGGCGTCCTGGAAGCCCTTGAAGAGGCTCCGTTCGACGCCCTCCGGGTTGTCGCTCGCCTTGGCCAGCATCGGTTGCAGCGGGCTGAGCAGCACGGCCCGGCTCACCCGTTGCGAGCCGTAGTTACCCAGGTAGCGGACCACCTCGCCGGTGCCCATCGAGTGACCGATCAGGGTCGCGTCGTTCAGGTCCAGCTCGGTCATCAACACGTCCAGGTCCGCCGCGAACGTGTTGTAGTCGTACCCGAACGCCGGCTGCGCGGAATTACCGTAACCGCGCCGGTCGATGGTGATCGTCCGGTATCCGGCGTTGAGCAGCGCGGTGGTCTCCTTCTCCCAGGTCGCACCGTTGAACGGGAAGCCGTGGATCAACACCACCGGCTTACCGGAACCGTGATCCTCGTAGTACAGGTCGATGGGTGCGGAGTTTTCCGTCCCCACGGTGATGAAAGGCATGTCTACTCCTGCTCCGGTCTGGGCTGTCGGACGCCCCGCGCTTTCCCGCCCGGCCCACGGATATGCGGGCGGTCAGATCGGCCCGAACGACAGGAACAGGGGTTTCCCGACCCTCCCGCGTCGTCCTAACCTCGGAGGGTGAAACTTCCGCCCCGGCTGCGGGCTGTCAGCGACCTGCACGTCGGGCACCCGCAGAACCGCGCGTTCGTCCAGGAACTGCACCCGGACAACCCCGGCGACTGGCTGCTCGTCGCCGGAGACGTCGCCGACCGGTTCGCCGACATCGAGTGGGCGCTCGGGCTGCTGAGCAGCCGCTTCGAGCGGGTCGTCTGGGCACCGGGCAACCACGAGCTGTGGACGCCACCGCGGGACCCGGTCACGGTGCGCGGCGAGGAGCGCTACCGCGAGTTGGTGCGGATGTGCCGACGGCTGGGCGTGCTCACCCCGGAGGACCCGTACCCGGTGTGGGACGGCGACGGCGGCCCGGCCACCATCGCCCCGCTCTTCGTGCTCTACGACTACACGTTCCGGGTGCCCGAGGCGCGCACGCAGGAGGAGTCGCTGGCCCTGGCGTACCAGGCCGGGGTGGTGTGCACCGACGAGGCGCTGCTGCACCCCGACCCGTACCCGAGCCGGGCGGCCTGGTGCGACGCCCGGGTCACCGAGACCGAACGCCGGCTGGCCGAACGCGACCCGGCGCTGCCGACGGTGCTGGTCAACCACTACCCGCTGGTGCGGGAACCCACAGACATCCTGCGGTACCCGCTGTTCGCCCAGTGGTGCGGAACCGTCCGCACCAGCGACTGGCACCTGCGCTTCGACGCGTCCACCGTCGTCTACGGTCACCTGCACATCCCCCGCACCACGTTCCACGACGGGGTGCGTTTCCAGGAGGTCTCCCTCGGCTACCCCCGCGAGTGGCAACCCCGAGGGCCGGTGCCCGACCCGGTCCGCACCATCAACCCGGCAGACGACGTACGCCGACGCACGTCCGTCAACGGGTGAGCCACAGGCCGCCACTTCCTGGGTTCGCCTCGGCCACACAACGCGAGATCTTGGACAATTTCCGTTCAGACAGGACGGAAAGTGTCCAAGATCTATGGATCGCCGCGAGCGATCGAGCATCGCTGCCTCGGCGGGTCAGCGAAGGTCGTGGGGATCCCGAGCAGCCAGCGCCTCAGCCTCCGGCAGTCCGAGGCGGCTGGTGACCCGCCGCCGCATCCGGACCCGCGCGCTCGTTCGTGGCGGAACGTGGGCTCGCGCGAACACCCGCACATCTCGAAACCCTCGTAGCACAGCCCTGCCCCCAGAACTGCCGCAACCGCCGCCCACCCGGAGTCGTTGTGCCGACGGGTGCGGCGAAGTCGTGCCCGGCAAGGACCATCGGCCGTCGACACGACGTACAGGTGTGCGTTCTGCCGTCCCACGCGTCAGTCGCGCCATGAGCCATCTCGGCGCCGATGTTGCACTTTCGGATGCCGATTCAGGCACTATGCCCCTTGTGCTGAAACAGAAGGTGCAAGATCGCGCGTTGGTTCGTCGATCATGGAGTTGTGGTGCCTGATTTGGGGCTGTATGGGTGTTTTGTCACCCACCACAACTCCATGATCGACGGTGCGGTGCGGGGCGGGGCGGGGCGGGGCGGCGGGGCGGGGCGGGGCGGCGAGCTAGTCGGTCAGCTGGGGTACACCTCCAGGGCCGACAACTGCCCCGCTGGCCAGCCCGTGTTGCCCGTCACGGTGATTCGCACGTAACGGGTCTGCGCGGCGGTGAAGGTCAGCGCTACCTGGTTTCCCGTGGCGGGGTTGAAGGTCCGCCCCGCCGTTCCGACGAGCGTGCCGAAGCTGCCCCCGTCGGCGCTGCCCTGCACGGAGAGGGTCTGCGTCCGACTCGCCCACGCCGACGACGGCGGCAGCTTCAGCACCACCCGCCCGACCGTGCGCGTCGCGCCGAGGTCGACCTGCACCCACTGCGGGAACGCGTTGTTGTTGCTCTCCCAGTAGCTGCTCGCGTCACCGTCGACCACGTTGCCCGACCCGTAGCTCTGGACGTGGCTGCTCTCGCTTGTGGACCGGCCCCGGGCCAGGTCCGCGTTGGCCGCGGCGTCCGTGGTGACGGTGACCGCCGAGGACGCGCTTGAGGTGTTGCCGGCGGCGTCGCGGGCGACGACAGTGGAGGTGTACGCGGTGGACGGGGTGAGCCCGCTCACCGTCGCCGTGGTGCCGGTGACGGTGGCGACGACGGTGCCACCCTGGCGTACCTGGTATCCGGTCACTCCGGTGTCGTCGGTGGAGGCGGTCCAGGACAGGGACACACTCGTCGAGGTCTTGCCGGTCACGGTGAGGCCACTCGGGGCGGTCGGTGGGTTGTCCGGGGTGGTGCTGCCCGCGTACACCTCGACCTTGGCGAGCTGGCCCGCCGGCCAGCCGGTGTTGCCGGCGATGCTCAGCCGGACGTAGCGGGTCGTGGTGGTCGTCAGGGTGCGGGTGACGGTGTTGCCGGTGGCCGGGTCGAAGGTGTACGCGGAGGCCCCGGCGATGGTGGCGAAGGAGTTGCCGTCGACGCTGCCCTGCACGGTGATGGTCTGGGTGCGCGCACCCCAGCCGGCGGGCAGTCGCACCACGAGTTTGTTGACCTGGTGGCTGGCGCCGAGGTCGACCTGCCACCAGTGTGGGAAGGAGCCGCCGCCGCTCTCCCAGTAGCTGCCGGCGTCGGAGTCCACCGCGTTCGACGGCGGGAAGGGGCCGTTCTGGCTGCTGGCCGAGGTGGACCGGCCGGCGGCGAGGTCGCCGCCGGTCGGGGGTGGGGTGCCGATCATCGGTGGGGTGGGGCGGACCGGGGTGAGGGCGAGTTGTCCCTTGAGCATTCGGCCGCCGTCGGCGGTGATGCGCAGGTAGTAGTCGGAGGAGCAGGCGACGCCGTCCTCGTCGAGGGCGCGGATGTTCGCGCCCGCCGGGGTGGTGGCCTGGGTCTCGGAGGTCTTGGCGATCTGGTTGCCCTCGTTGTACTCGTCGTACATGGAGACGTACAGGCCCTGGGAGCCGAGCCGGACCATGTTGTAGATGTGCCGCCAGTAGAAGTCGCCGTGCTTGCGGTGGCCGCCGGCGAGGTCACCGGGCATCACGCAGGGCAGGTAGTCGATGCCCCGCGCCGCGCAGTCGGCCATGTCGCCGACGTTGACGTTGTTGTAGTACGAGTCCAGCTCCTCCACGGTCCTGGCCCGGTAGACCATCCAGGGTGAGATCGCGTGGAACGCGTGGTAGACGTCGAGGAAGCCGGGGCGGGAGTCCTCGATGCCCTGCCGCCACCAAGTGGGCACGCCACCGATGACGTAGCAGCCCTGGGCCTTGAACCAGTTGACGACCTCCAGGCAGGGGCCGGGGGTGAAGGGTCGGCTGGCCTCGCTGAAGCCGAAACCCCAGATGCAGACGACGGGTTTGCCGTTCTGCCGGGCGTACGCCGACGACGCGGTGTGCGCGGCCATCTTCGTCGTCCAGTCGGTCTTGATCTCCGACTGGAACGTCAGCCAGTCGGTGACGTCGTACATGATGTAGAACTTGCGGTTGTAACGCTCGGCGGCGGAGCGCACCTTCTGGGTCATCGCGTCGCGGGTCGGGCCCTCGTCGCCCATCGGGTTGAACCGTTGCAGCGCCGCGGTGTCGCAGCCATACTCCTGCATCCAGCGGAAGTGGGTGTCCACGGTCTGCTGGTCGTACGAGGAGAAGAGGGTGGCCGGTTGGCCGTTGCCCAGGTTGGGGTACGCGGTGGGGTAGGTGCGCGTGTACTCACGCATGTCCGGCCAGGACACGATCGTGGTGTTGGCGGGCGACGGCGGCTGGAAGCGGTCGCGGCTCCAGTGCCACCACCCGCCGATCGGCGCGGAGTCGCCGGGGGCACTGAACCAGCCCTGGTAGCCGACGGTCACCTTGCCGACCACGTCCCCGGGGGGACTTGCGGCGTGCGCGGGGCTGGCCAGGCTGGTGAGCAGCTCGGAGGTGGAGGCGGTGGCGAGGGCGGACCCGGCCAGAACCGATGTGACGAACCTGCGGCGGGACACCGCCATGGGGACCACTCCTTCGGGACGGAAGGCATTGACGGCCATCGTGGCAGCAATGGATGCCGACCCGCAAGAGTTAGACTGTTCGATGAAATTCCCGGTCAGATGACGGGAATTACGTGCTGGCAGGTCAGCGGCTGATGGCTTGCTCCAGCGCCCGCACCGGGGACAGGATCTGGCCACCGGCCTGGCGGCGGCGGGCGTCGCGCACCGTCATCCGTACACCCTCGGTGAAGCCGATCTTGGGATACCACCCGAGCAGCTCCCGCGCCTTCCTGATGTCCAGCGCCATGTTGCGCACCTCCCCCGGCCAGGGCAGCGGCTCGTAGCGGGCCGCGTTGCCGACGCCGGACGCCTCCCGGACGGTGTCGTACACCTCGTTGACGCTCGTCTGCCGACCCGAGGCAATGTTCACCATTCCCACCCCGGGGTGGTGACAGGCGGCGGCGATCGCCTCGGCGACATCGCTGACGTGGATGAAGTCCCGGGTCTGCGTGCCGTCGTCGTAGATCACCACCTGCCGGCCGCCGAGCAGCGCATCCGCCATCAGGGACACCACGCCGCAGTCGCTGCCCTCCTGCCGTGGCCCGTAGACGTTGCCGAACACCATGGAGGTGGACGACAGGCCGTGCTGACGGGCGTACCAGTCGAGGTAGTGCACACCGGCGGCCTTGCTCACGCCGTACGGGCTCACCGGGGCGATCGGGTGGTCCTCGCGGACCGGCAGGTCGTGGGGGGCGACGCTGCCGAAGACGGCGCTGCTGGCCGCGTTGATGACCAGCCGTACGCCGCCCCGGGCGCAGGCGTCCAGCACGTTGACGGTGCCGAACACGTTCACGTCGGCGTCGTACAGGGGCGACCGACGGGCCGCCGGGACGCTCGGCTGTGCGGCGAGGTGCACCACCACGTCCGGCTGCCACTGGTGGATGACCTCGACACCCTCGGGCGTACGGATGTCACCCGAGACGACGTCCGCCTCGGTCAGCCCCCCGTACGCGGCGTCGGCCAGGTTCTCGACCCGGCCGGTGGAGAAGTTGTCGAGCACTCGGACCTGGCTGCCCATCAGCATCAGCCGGGCGACCACGTGGCTGCCGATGAAGCCGGCGCCTCCGGTCACCAGCACGCGCCGGGGCATCAGGTCCGTCGGCGGGTCGACAGCGACGGCGGGAACGGGCAGGTCCATGGGGAACTCCTCGGAACGACGGGGCTGTCGGCCACTGCGGCACCAGACGACCGGGCACGACCGTAACCCACCAAACGCCCATCAAACGGATGTTTCACCCAATGGTCTGGGTTGATATAGGCGGTTCAGTACTTAGGGTCCCGTTTTTACCGATCCGGGACTAATGGGGCATTTGTGACTAGTAGCTTACTCCCGGGGTGCTCGCCAGCATGCCCTCGAAGGACCTGACGGAGAAGGAGGTCGGCGCGTTGAGGAAGACCCCCGGTCCCGTCACCGCGGACTCGGCTCCGATGCCAGGCAACGACAACGCGACCCGGCACGACCTCACCACCGCACCGGAATCCGAGGTGTCCCAGCGCCCGGAGTTTCCGGTGCAGCTCCAGGAGCTGTTCGCCCACTACGAGCGGACCACCCGGGCCGACCAGCACAGGCGGCGGGCCCGCGTGGTGGTGCTCGAGGCGAACGACCCGGCCACGACGCCCGACCGCCTCGACGAGGAGTTCGATGTCGCCGTCCGACTTCCGGTGCCGACCTGCGCCGAGGAGTTCGCCCGGGTGCTGGCGAGCGTCCGCCCTCGACTCCTGCTCCTCAAGCACTCCCTGGAGAGCATCGACGACCGCATCGTCACCAGCTGCCTGAGTGCCGGTGTCGAGATCATGGTGCTGGCCCGACCCGTCTACGGCCTGCTGCGGGCCCCGGCCATGGCCCGCTTCGGTGGGCTGCCCTGGATCCGGCTGGGATCGGGCGCCGCCCGACCGCGCGGCGAGCGGCTGAAGCGGTTCTTCGACGTCGGCGTGACCCTGCTCAGCGCCGTCGTGGTGGTCCCGCTGATCGTGGTGATCGCCGCCGTGGTGTCGTTCACCGGCCCACCGTTCTACCTCCAGCAACGCGTCGGCGCGGGCGGCCGGCTGTTCCGGGTCGTCAAGTTCCGGACCATGCGGGTCGGCGCCGAGCAGACCACCGGCCCGGTCCTGGCCCGGCCGGACGACGTCCGGATCACCCGACTGGGCCGCTGGCTACGACGGTCCCGGCTGGACGAGTTGCCCCAACTCTGGAACGTGCTGCGCGGCGAGATGAGCCTCGTCGGGCCCCGCCCGGAGCGACCTGAGTTCATCGCCGGCTTCACCCGGCTGCCCGACTACGACCTGCGGCATCTGATCCGACCGGGGCTGACCGGCATCGCGCAGCTCACCGGCGGGTACGCGGCCACCGTCGAGGACAAGCTCCGGTGTGACCTGCTCTACCTCAACTGCCGCTCCATGCGGGTCGACCTGGCCCTGCTCCTGCTGACCGTCGTCGAGCTGTTCCGGGGGTTTCCCCGTGGCTAGTACGGTCCGCGCGGACGGAGCCCGGGTCACCCGCAACACGGCGAGCATGCTTGCCGCGCGGGTGGTCATGGCGGTGTCCGGGCTGGTCTCGGTGCCCGTCGTCTACGAACGGCTCGGGCCCCGGGAGTTCGGGATCTGGGTCGTGCTCGCCGGCCTGCTGGCGATGGCCGCCCTGATCGACCTCGGCCTCGGTTCCGCACTGGTCCGCGAGGTGGCTCGGGCCGAGAGCGCTGCGGATCGGGACCTGGTGCGCCGGCTGCTCGGGCTGGGGCTCGGCTGGGCCGTGCTGCTGGGCCTGCTCACCCTGGGGGCGCTCGGTGCGTGCTGGCCGTGGCTCGCCGGGCTGTTGCGCCTCGGCGACCTGGCCGACGAGGCGTGGCAGGCCACCCTCTGGTTGGTGGTCGGCCTGGTGGCCGGTGCGGTGGAGCTGCCGTGGCGGGCCGTGCTCGAAGGCGGCCAACGGTACGGCTCACTCGCCGCGATCAGCGCCGGCACCGCGATCCTCGGGGCAGCCCTCGCCATCCTGGTGGTCCGCCTCGGCGGCGGCCTGGCGGCGTTGGCCGCCTCGGCCGCCGCGACCGGCGTGCTCCGTACCCTCCTGCTCGCCGCGACGACCCGACGGCAGTGCCCGGACCTGTCCCCCCGGTGGGGGCGCACGGACCTGGCCGACATCCGCCGGATCGGCGGCTACGGCCTGCGGGTGCAGGTCTCCAGTGGCGCGGGCATGGTCAACGTGGAGGTCGACCGTCTCGTCCTCGGTGGCGCCTTCGGTCCCGCCGTGGCCGGCGGCTTCGACCTGGGCAGCCGGCTGCTCAACCTGCTTCGACTGCCCCCGGGTTTCGCCCTGATCGTGCTCTTCCCCGCGGCGGTCGCCCGCACCGCGACCCGGGGTTCCGGCTGGCTGGACTCGTTCTACCTGGCCGCCACCCGGTACCTCGCGCTGTTCCTCGCCCCGGCCACGGCGGCCCTGATGGTCAGCGCCGACCCACTGGTCCGACTGTGGCTGGGCCATCCGGTCCAATGGGCGGCGGCGAACATCATGATCCTCGCCCCCGCGTACGCCCTGAACCTGATCACCGGCGCCGCGACGATCGCCGCCCGCGCCGAGGGCCGGCCCGGCCTGGAGACCCGGTACGTGGTGCTCTCCGTCGTGCTCAACCTGGCCCTGACCGTGCCGATGCTGCTGCTGTGCGGACCGCTCGGCGTACCGCTGTCGACCGCGCTCGCGGTGGTGCTCAGCACCGGGTACTTCCTGGTCTACTTCCACACCGCCACGGCCCGGCCGCTGGCCCCGCTGGTGCGGGCGGTCTGGCCGCCCCTCGCCGCGGCCGTCGCGGCCGGGTTGGTCACCGCGGCGGCCAGCCGGTACCTGCCGGACGGCCCGGGACGACTCGACGCCGCCCTCGCCGTCTCCACCCGCGCGGCGCTGACCCTGCTCGTCGCCGGCACGCTGCTCGCCGTCGGCGGGCACGTGGGTGCGAGCGACCGGATGCGGCTGCACCGGTTGCTGCGCGCGCCGGCCGCCGTGCTGTCACCGAGTACGGGAGGTCCGCGATGAGCGTCGACCGTCGCACCGCCAGGTGCGTGGTGTGCGGGCCCCGGCAGGCCCACCGGCCCGAACTCGGTGGGCTGCTGCGCCGCTGCGAGGGCTGCGGCTTCGGCTGGACGGCGCAGGAGCAGGCCGAGAAGGACGGTCGCTACGACGAGGACTACTTCGCCGAGGGCGGTTACGACGACTACTTCCGGGCCGCGCCGCGCCGGTTCGAGGCGCGGCGGCGACTGCGGTGGCTGCTCTCCACCGTCCGTCCCACCGTGCTGCTGGAAGCCGGTCCCGCCGGGGGCTACTTCCTCGAAGCCGCCCACCAGGCCGGCATCACCGCAAGCGGCATCGAGGTCAGCGACACCGCCGCCCAGTTCGCCCGCGACCACCTGCACATGCCCGTACGCCAGGGCTACTTCGAAACCATCGCACCCACCCTCACCGCCGACGTCGTCTGCGCCTTCCACGTCCTCGAACACGTCGAAGACCCCCGCGCCTTCCTGCACGCCGCCCACACCGCCCTCACCCCCGGCGGCTGGCTCGCCCTCGAAGTACCAAACATCGCCTCCGCCGCCGCCCACCGGCTCGGCACCGACTGGCCGGGCCTACAGCCGCGCTACCACCGGTGGCACTTCACCCCGGACACCCTGGTCCGGCTGGTGACCGACCTCGGCTTCGAGGTCGTCCGGCAGGACACCACTGTCTTCCGCTACTACATGCCGCTCGCCTACCGACTGCGGCACGCACGACACCTACTCCCCGCCGACGTGCTCGGGCTCCGCTCACCGCGGCTGACCCACCCACGCCTCGGCGACCTGCTCCGGGTGATCGCCCGGGCACCACGAACCGGACGGAGCACCTGATGAAACTGGATGGGATCGAGCTGGTCCGCTGCCAGCTCTGCGGCCGCGCCGGTGGGCACTCGCCGACGCTCGGCGAGCTGCTGTGGAGCTGCCCGGACTGCGGCTTCGTCTGGACCGCCGGCAGCGCCCCGGCACCGGAGGACCTGTACGACGAGGCCTACTACACGACGGACGGGTACCAGGACTACTTCGCCTCCGCCGGTCAACGCCGGTTCGAGGCGAGCCGACGGTTGCGCTGGCTGCTGTCCGCTGTTCGGCCCACCGTGCTGCTGGAAGCCGGCTGCGCCGGGGGGTACTTCCTCGAAGCCGCCCACCAGGCCGGCATCACCGCAAGCGGCATCGAGGTCAGCCACGCCGCCGCCCAGTTCGCCCGCGACCACCTGCACATGCCCGTACGCCAGGGCTACTTCGAAACCATCGCACCCACCCTCACCGCCGACGTCGTCTGCGCCTTCCACGTCCTCGAACACGTCGAAGACCCCCGCGCCTTCCTGCACGCCGCCCACACCGCCCTCACCCCCGGCGGCTGGCTCGCCCTCGAAGTACCAAACATCGCCTCCGCCGCCGCCCACCGACTCGGCACCGACTGGCCCGCCATCGCTCCCGCGTACCACCGGTGGCACTTCACCCCGGACACGCTGAGCCGGATGCTTGTGGAGTCCGGGTTCCGGGTGATCTCCCACGACACGGTCTTCTCCCGCTTCTACTGGCAACCGGCGGCCCGGCTGCGCAACGCCCGGGACCTGCTGGTCGCCGACGTCGCGGCCAGCCGCTCACCCCGGGTGACACACCCGCGACTCGGCGACCTGCTGCGCATCTTCGCCCGCCGCGACGACCGGGCGGTGTCGTGATGGGCGCCCCGCTGCTGTCGGTGCTGCTGGTCAGCTGGAACACCCGCGACCAGACCCGGCAGTGCCTGGAGTCGCTGGCGTCCACCGCCGACCCCGACCTGGACTACGAGGTGGTGGCCGTCGACAACGGTTCGTCCGACGGCTCCGCCGAGATGCTCGCCGACCAACCCCGGGTCCGGCTGATCCGCAACAAGCACAACACCGGGTTCGCCGCCGCGGTGAACCAGGCGTACCGCCGGGCGAACGGGCAGCTCATCCTGCTACTCAACAGCGACATCCGGTTCCACCCGGGCGCGCTGTCCCGGATGGTCGACCACCTGCGGGAACGGCCGGACGTGGCCGGGGTCAGCCCGCTGTACCTCAACCCGGACGGCACCTTCCAGCAGCACTACGTCCAACAGCCAAGCTTCGTCGCCACCATCGCGCTGGTGACCGCGCTGCGTCGACTGCCCGGGTTCCGGCAGGCGCTGCACCGGTTCCAGATGCGCGGCGAGGACTTCAGCCAGCCCCGGCAACTCGCCTCGGGCAGTTGCATGCTGCTGCGCCGCAGGGTGCTGGGACAGCAGACCATCTTCGACGAGACGTTCCCCGTCTACTGGAACGACGCCGTCCTCGCCCGACAGCTCGACCAGGCCGGGCACCACCTGTGGATGCTCCCGGACGCGGTGGTGACGCACAGCCGCGGCGCGTCCTGCCGGCTGCTCGGGCCGACCATCCGCTTCCGACACCTGCTGGGCAGCCTGGTCGGGTACCTGCGGCTCACCCAGCCCCGCTACCGGTTGCCGCTGTTCCGGGCCGCGCTGCTCGCCGACCACCTGGTCAAGCGACTCTTCGGTCGATCCGTACAGCTCGGTCTGGGTGACCTGCTCGCCGCGCTGCGCGGCGACGTCGGCCCGCTGCCCGACGGTGACACCCGCGACTGGGTGGTGCTGTTCAGCCGGACCCGATGGTCCGTCGACGGGCACGCGGCGGTGCTGGGGCAGTTGGCGCCCGGGCAACGGTTGCTCTTCGTCGACCCGCCGGGACGCCGGCCGCGCTGGCGGTGCGAGGTGACGCCGATCGGCTCGGCCGCCTGGCACGCCGTCACGCCGACCGTGCTGCCGCTCGGTAACTCGGTGCCGTTCGTCAACTGGGTCAACCGACGGGTCGCGGCCGGCGCGCTGCGCGGCTGGCTGGACCGGCACGCCGGTGCCCGCCTGCTGCGACTCGACGACGAGCGGGCCCGCCCGGTGCTCGGTCGCCTCGGCGAGGACGAGGTGCTGCCCGCCGCAGCGCCGCGACCGATGGAGCGGACCGGCCGTGGCTGAGCACACCACCACGCTGCGGCCGGCTGCCGAGACGATCGAGCCGTCCGCCGACGACCGCGACTGGGTGGTCATCTTCAGCGGCACACCCTGGGCGAACGGCGCTCACCGGCAGCACGCGCTGGCCCGCGAACTGACCGTGGACCACCGGGTGCTCTTCGTCGACCCGGCCGGGCACCGTCCACGTTGGCGGCCGGAGATCCGGCAGGTGAGCGACAGTCTGTGGCAGTGCGCCGGACCGGCTCTGCTGCCGTTCGGTCGGCACCTGCCCCCGGTCAACCGGGTCAACCGCTGGCTCGCCGCGCGCCTGCTGCGCCGGTGGTTCCGGCGGCGGGCAGCGGCCGTACGACTGCTGTGGCTGGACGAGGACCTGGCCGCGCCGGTCGCCGCCCGGCTGGACGCGGCGGCCGTCGTCTACGACGCCACCGACCTGGACTGGACGTTCACCCGGCCCTGGAACCGCTGGCACCTGCGGCGCGCGCTGCGCTCGGCCGTCGGCGCCGCCGACCTCGTCCTCGCCTCCTCCACCGCCCTACCGGACCGGATGCCCGCCTGCGGCCCGGCGCCGGTGGTGCTGGCCAACGGGTGCGACCCGGACCGCTTCGCGCCGGACGGCCCGGTCGCGCCCTGGCTGCTCGGTCTGCGGCGACCACTGATCGGCTACAGCGGGGCGGTCGACACCCGGGCCTTCGACGCGGACCTGGTCGCCGCGGTGGCGCGGGCCCACCCCGAGTGGACGTTCGTCCTGATCGGCCCCTCCACCCGGGCCGGCCGTGCCCCGCTGGCCGGCCTGTCCAACGTGGTGCTCGTCGACGCCGTCCGCTTCGCGGACGTCCCGGGCATCCTGCGGGCCTGCGACGTCACCATCATCCCGTACCGGGTGGGCGGGCTGATCGACTACGTGCACCCGAAGAAGTGCTACGAGTACCTGGCCCTGGGCAAGCCCGTCGTCGCGACACCGCTGCCGGCGCTGTCGGCGCTCGCCGACACCATCACCCTCGCCGCCGACCCGGCGAGTTTCGCGGCGGCGCTCGCCGACGCACTCGACCGCGCCGGTGCGCCGGAGGACGCCGCCAGACGCCGGGAGGTCGCCACCCGCAACAGCTGGTCGGCACGGGGCGTCCAGCTGCGGTCGCTCTTGGCGGGGCTGCCCCGATGAGGGCGCCGATCGTCGCCCCCGGCGTGGTGCTCGCCGGTGCCGGGCTGGGCGCGGTGGTCTCCGGAGTCACCCTGCTACCCGGGCCGGTCGGCCTGGCCGCCGCCATCGGAGTGCTGTGCGCCGGCGCGTTCCTGCTCTGGCCCTGGGCCGTGCTGCCGGTCGGCATCATCGGCGGCGCGGTGGTCGGCGCGGTACTCAGCGGCGGCGACGTGCGCGGCTACATCGCGGTGAAGGTGCTGCTGCTGGCCGCCGGCGGCGTCGCACTCGTGGTGCGGCACTGGCTGGGGGTGGAGAAGCGCGGCCAGCGCACCGTCGCCGACCTGGGAATGCTTGTGCTCGTCGGTCTGACCGTCGTGGCGGCCGCCTACGGACTGGCCGTCGGCAACCTTCCGGCGGAGGTGCTTGTCGCCGCGTACCAGGTGGCCACGATCCCGGTGTACTTCTTCGTGGCCACCCACACCCTCACCACTCCCCGTCGGATCCTGGCCGCCGGCATCCTGTACGTGGTGCTGGCGGGGGTCTTCACCGCCATCTCGGTGACGGCACCGGGGCGGCACGGCGGGCTGATCACCCTCATGGCGATCCCGGCGCTGATCTGGGTCGCCGGCCGGGTCCGGGGTTGGCGTCGGGCCGGTGCCGTCCTGCTCGGTGGGTTCTTCGCCGTCGACGTGCTCCTCGCGTCGTACCGGGGTATCTGGCTCGCCGCGGCGCTGACCGGGCTGCTCATGCTGGTCCGCGGCGGTCGCACGGTCCGCACCGGCCTGGCCGCCACCGTCGCCGCCGCGATCGCGGTGGCCGGGGTCCTCGCCCTGCAACCGGGGGTACGGGAGCGGGCCCAGGAGATCACCAGGGGGTTCGAGCAGTCCGCCGGTTACCGGGGTGTCGAGTCCGAGGTGGGCCTGGGTGTGTTCGCCGACCAGCCGCTGGTGGGAGCCGGCCTCGGGCAGACCACCCAGGACATCTACCTGTCCGGTTTCACCTTCACCGACGTCGGGCCGGTCTACCACGCCTTCTACGTGACGGTGCTCGCCAACCTCGGGCTGGTCGGCCTCCTGCTGGTCCTCTGGCCGATCCTGCGCAGCATCCGCGTCGGCCTGCGGGCTCGTGACGGCGTGGCGCTGCCGTTCGCGGCACTCTCCTGCGGGTTCCTGGCCGCCGCTCTCTTCGCGGCGCCGACCGACGGGCACTGGGAGCTGGGCCTGCTGCCGGCGCTGACCCTCCTCACCGCGCACCACGAGGGCGTGCGGCGGCGACGGCTGGCCCGGCCGCCGCTGCTGCGCGGCGCCCTGGCCAGAACGGGAGTGGCGGCATGAGCGCAGCCGACGCCACCGCGGTGGTGGTCACCCACAACTCGGCGCGGCAGATCGTCGCCGCGCTGACCGCGCTGCGGCAGGCGGGGGTGCCGGTGCGGTTGGTGGACAACGCCTCCACCGACGGCACCGTCGCCCTCGTCCGGCAGCGCTTCCCGGAGGTGACGGTCCTCGCCAGCGCCACGAACACCGGGTTCGCCACCGCCGTGAACCGGGCCGCCGCCGGGGTCGACACCGACGTCGTGCTCCTGGTCAACCCGGACTGCGTGGTCGCCCCCGGCACGGTGGCGGAGCTGGTCCGGATTCTGCGCGACCGACCGTCGGTGGGCATCGCGGGCCCACGGCTCGTCGACGCGCACGGCCGGGTGGCGATCAGCGCCCACCGCTTCGAATCCCTCCGCACCGTGCTGGCCAGCCGGTTCGGTGGGACGTTGGTGCCGGTCCCGCTGCGGCGGCTGCTCAGCGGCCGGCGGCGTCGGGCCGCGTACGACGCCTGTGTGCGTGGGGCGCGACCGGTGGCCGTGGACTGGCTCTCCGGCGCCTGCCTGGCCGTGCGTCGGGAGCTGTTCGAGGCCGTCGGCGGCCTCGACGAGGGCTACTTCCTGTACTACGAGGACGAGGAGCTGTGCCTGCAGGCGGCCCGACGCGACGCCGAGGTGCTCTACGTGCCCTCGGTGAGCGCCGTGCACACCGGCGGGGCGAGCAGCTCCGACCCGGCCTGGATCTGGCCCCACCTGTACCGCAGCATGCTGCGGTTCTTCGCCCGCCACCGGGCCGGCACCCTTCGTGCCGTACGCGGCGCGGTGCTGCTGCGCGCGCTGATCGGTATCGGACTGGCCGGGGCGCGGATGCCGCTGCAACCACGAGCCGGGACGGCCCGGCTGCGGGCCTGGACCCGCGTCGGCCGCATCGCGGTCAGCCGACCTGAGACGAGAGGAGGAGCGTGATGCACGTCCTGACAACTGTCGTCGGCAAGCGCACCGAACACTGGACGGACCTGTTCGACGTCCTGTGCGAACAGCCGGACGTCACCCTCACCGTGCTCGCCGCGGACGTGTCCCCGGTGACCCGACGCGAGCTGGCCCGGCTGGCCCGCCGGCACCACCGGCTGCGGTACCACATCGTTCCGCACCTGCTCGGCGAGTCGGTGACCGGGCACATGGCCTCGGTGCTGTTCCGCCTCCCCGGGCAGCACGACGTGACCACCGCACGCCCGGACGTCCTGCACGTCATCGGCGAGGCCGCGTACCTCACCACCTGGCAGGCCCTGCGGTTGCGGCAACGCTGCTGGGCCGGGGTGCCCACCACGTTGTACGCCGCGCAGAACGTGGTCACCCGCTTTCCGGTGCCGTTCCCCCGGATCGAGCGGCAGTCCTACCTGTCCGTCGACCACGCCTTTCCGATCACGCCAGCGGCGTTGAACGTGCTGCGGATCAAGGGTTACCGGGGCCCGGCAACGATCGTGCCGCTCGGCGTGGACACCCGGACCTTCCGTCCACAGCCCACCGAGCCGGCCGCGCACCCGTTCACCGTCGGGTTCGTCGGGCGGTTCGAGCCGCACAAGGGCGTTGTCGACCTGCTGCGCGCCGCCGAGCTGATCGACTGCGACGTGTCGCTTGTCGGCGACGGCAGCCTCAGCGGCGAGATCGAGCGGGCCGCGGCGCGCCGGCCGGGCCGGGTGCACCGGCACGGCTGGGCCGGGCACGCCGAGCTGCCCACGCTGCTCAACGGCATGGACGTGCTGGCGATGCCGTCGGTCGAGGTGGTGCAGCGCAACACTCTCCCGTGGATCGGCATCCCGCTGCGCGAGCAGTTCGGCCGGGTGCTCGTCGAGGCGATGGCGTGTGGCGTACCCGTCGTCGGCAGCGACGTCGGCGAGATCCCCCACGTGGTGGGCGACTCCGGTCTCGTCTTCCCGGCCGGCGACGTCGCCGCACTCGCCGGCCGCCTCGCGCGACTGCGCGACGACCCCGCACTCGCCGGCCAACTCGCCAACCGAGGGTTGTCCCGTGCTGGCACCGAGTTCGGCTGGGACCGCATCGCCGAGACCCTCTGCACGACCTGGCGCGGACTGCGGTCCCCGACCCGGTCCCTTCGCACACCGCCCGCCGAGGCCGGGCACCCAACCAGAGAGGCGATCGCCTGATGAGCGCGTCGATAGATGTCAAAGGTCTGCTCGGTGCCTCCTGGCGCCGGGTGGGCGTGCCCCTGCTCGGCCTGTGCGCGGGCCTGGCCGCCGCCCAGGGAGTCACCCAGCTCCTTCCGGCCCGCTACGAGGCGGAGGCCAGCGTGCTGGTCAGCGCCGAACAGACCGACGAGGACCGGCCGGCGGACCTGGCCCTGGCGCAGAACCTCACGCCCACCATCGCCCGGCTGGTCGGGTCCCGCGAGGTCGCGCTCGAAGCGGCGCGGTCGCTGCAACTGCCCGAGCGGGCGGTGGTCGGCCACGTCAGCGGCGAGTACGAACTCGGGCTCCAGATCATCACCGTGCACGCGAGCGCCGCCACCGGTACGCAGGCCGCCGCGATCGCGAACGCCGCCTCCCGGGCCGTCAGCCAACAGCTGGGCCGGCTGGAGATGGGCGGCTCCACGAGCATCAACGCCCGGGTGCTCGACACCGCCAGCCCGCCGGCTCGGCCGGCGTTCCCCAAGCCGCTGCTCAACGGCGTACTCGGGGCCCTGGCCGGGCTGCTCGCCGGCTGGGGGGCGACGATCCTGCGCGACCGCTTCGACAGTCGGCTGCGCAACATCGGTCAGATCGAGGCGCGCCTGGGCCTGCCGGTGGTCGGGGTGCTGCCGAAGCTGCCGCGCCGCTTCGCCCGCCATCACGCCGCCGCGCTGTACGCCCGCACCGACGTCGCCGACGCGGTACGCGCCACGATCTCCACACTGAGCGTGCTCACCGCTCCCCTGCCCCGTCGACGGTTGCTGGTCACCAGCGCCCACGACGACGACGGCAAGGCGCTGGTGACCGCACTGCTCGGTCTCGGCATGGCCGACGAGCACTGCCGGGCCACCCTTGTGGACGGGGCGGTGCGGGACCCGGTGCTGTCGGGCCACTTCCCGGACGCGCCGCACACCTGGCAACAGGTGCTGGCACAGAAGTCTCCGCCGGTGCGCCTGGTCGACTTCCCCACCCTGACCGTGCTGCCGGCCGAGCCCCGCGAGGGCGCCGACACCGAGGCCCTGCACGAGTTGGGTGGGCTGCTCAACGCGCTTGGCGAGGACGAGGACTGCGTGATCGTCCACGCGCCGCCGATCCTGGCCGGTCGGGAGATCTCGGCGTTCGCCCAGCACGCGGACGGCGTACTGCTCGTCGTCCGCGCCGGGCGCACGGACCTGGACGTCAGCACCCGGGCGGCCCGGCTGGTCCAACAGCTCGGGCTGCCACTGGCCGGTGTCGTGGTGATCGGTGCGGTGTCCCGGACGGACCACCGGCCGAGCAGCGAACAGCCGGCCCTGGTGCCGGGCGCGAGCCCGGACGCCGTGGCGCTGCCGGCGACGAAGGCGGGCGCCCAGGGCGCGGTCATCCGTGAGCTGGTCAGCGCCCTGGTCGAGGAGAAGTCCGGGCCTCCCGGACGACACCGCCGGCAGAGCCAGAGCCCGGCCGAGTCGGCCGCGGCCGGCAGGACCGTGGAGGGCACGACGGTGGAGCGTAAGCCCGTCGAACGCACGCCCGTCCAGAGTACGACGGCCGAGCGGGAACCGAGCGCGGGTTCGACGACCGCGCGTACCCCGGTCGGCAGTGTGCCGGCGCCCGCGGAGGCGCCGGCCGGGCCGACCCGGATCGAGGACGCCGTAACCCAGCCGAACCCACGGGTGACGGACCTCCCGGACCGGCCCGAGCAGGTGCCGACACCAAGCGCACCGTCCGAGCCGGCGGCGCCGGCCTGGGGCGGCGCTCCCGCCGTGTCGGGCGTGCTCGGCCGACCGTTGGCCCGGCCCGAGACGCCCTGGCGGCCGGTGGCGGAGGCGACGCCACGGGAGCCGTCCCGAGACGCCCCGACGGGCAACCTGGCGAACCACTGGCCGGTCTTCGGGCAGGAACTGCTGGCCGCCGGGCGACCGGGCGCGGAGCAGCCCTCCACCGGACCCATCGTCCTGCGCCGGGCCGTGGCCGTCGGCGACACCGAACGCTGGGGCTGACGACGGCTGGAGAACGCCCGCCCACCCGCCGAGCTGACCGCACACGACACTGACAAGGAGATCAACCGATGAGTGAGATGTTGGTACCGACACAGGCGACCGAGCCGTCGCTCGACGACCCCCGCGCCCTCTACTGCGACCTGCTGAAGAAGGCGTTGACCCGGTACGTCTTCCGCGAGACGTGGATGCCCTACCAGCCCCGCCAGGGGTCCCTGCACGGCAAGATCCTGCAGCGCGGTCGGCACCTGCTGCGACGTAAGGGCCTGGAGCTGGTGCTCCAGTTCCCCTTCGACGCGGAGGCGAGGGCCACCGGTCGGGACTGGCCGCCGGAGGCGGAGACCATGATCGGTCTGCGTCGGTTGGACAACCTGGAGCGGTGCGTCAAGGACGTGCTGGAGCGGGGAGTGCCAGGTGACCTGATCGAGACCGGCGTGTGGCGGGGCGGCGCGGTCATCTTCATGCGCGGGATGCTGCGCGCCTACGGCGACCGGGACCGCACGGTGTGGGTCGCCGACTCCTTCCGCGGCCTGCCGAAGCCGGCTCCGCACCGGGTCGAGGACGTCGAGGACGCGCTCTGGCAGGTGCCCTTCCTGGCCGTGTCGTTGGAGCAGGTGAAGGCGAACTTCGAGCGGTACGGGCTGCTCGACGACCAGGTCCGGTTCCTCAAGGGGTGGTTCGCGGACACCCTGCCGACCGCGCCGGTGGAGCGGATCTCGGTGATGCGTCTGGACGGGGATCTCTACGACTCGACGATGGTGGCGCTGCGCTCGCTCTACCCGAAGCTCTCCGTCGGGGGCTATGTGATCATCGACGACTACCACGCGGTACGCGGCTGCAAGCAGGCCGTCGACGACTTCCGCGCCGAGCACGGCATCGTGGACGAGCTGCACCAGGTGGACTGGACGTGCCGCTACTGGCGGCGGTCGCGCTAGACCCACGTCGACGCAGACGGCGGGTGGGAGGTCCGAGGACCTTCCACCCGCCGTCTGCGTCTGTGTCGTCGGGTTCAGTTGGCCGGCGGTGTCTGCGGATTCGCGGCGAGCCACTGTGCCACCCGGTCCTCGCGCAGAGCGCTGAAGAGCGCCGGGGCCCGGACCTCGTCCAGCCGCACCGCCGACCCGGCCGGGGTCTGCAGGTTCGCGTCGCTGAACGGGACGGTGACGAACTGGACCGTCTCCGGCCTGACCTTGCGCAGCGCGAGAGTGAGGTCGGTGAGGTTCAGGTCGCGGTCGACGACGAGCGACTCGGCCGCGGTGGTGAGCACCCGGTCGAGCCGGGTCGGGCTGGTGAGCAGACTCGTCGCGGTGACCCGCTCGGCCAGCGCGCGCACCACGAGCTGCTGGTCGTGGATGCGGCCGAAATCGCCGCCGGGCACGCCGTGGCGCTGCCGCATCAGGTCGTCGGCCGCCTTGCCGTCCAGGTCGTGGCAGCCGGCAGGCCAGGTGACGCCGGTGTCCGAGGACCTGACGGTGTACGGCAGGCAGACGGTGATGCCCTCCACCGCGTCCACGAGCTTGCGGACGGCGGCGAAGTTGGCCACCAGCACGCCGTCGAGCGGCAGCCCGGTGAGTTTGGCGACCGTCTCGGCGGCCAGGGCGGCCCCGCCGAAGGCGAACGCGGCATTGATCTTGTTGGGTCCGCCGGCCCAGTTCTGCCCGGCCGCGGGCACGTCGACGTAACTGTCCCGTGGGATGGAGATGACGCTTGCCGATTCCCGGGCGGCGTCGACGTGCACGAGCATGATGGTGTCCGACCGCTGCCCCGGGTAGAGGTTCTGGTCCGGCTCACCGTCGCGGGAGTCCGACCCGAGCAGCAGCAGGTTGAGCGGTCCCGCCTCCCACCGGCGCTCGTCGTGGGTTCCCGAGCCGAGGATGTCCTCACGCTGCACCCGGCCCTCGTAGCGGTGCTTGAGGCCGAAGCCGGCGGTGACCAGGCCCGCGCAGAGCAGCCCGAACATCAGCAGCAGGGCGAGGCCCGCCTTCTTCCAGCCCGCCATCGCCCGCCACCGCGACGGCGCCGGCATCGCTGTGCGGCCGGGGATATCGGTCACCATCTTGACCACCTCTGCACGAACTCTCGGGGTGCTGAACCTGTTGCGGGGCAAGGGATGCAGCCGCCTCGACCCACTTGTGAAGCATTTAATCACTCTTTAGGGTCTCTATGCCGCTTTATCCTGTTTGACCGATTCTCCGGTGCCATTCTGGCCTTCGAGTTGACGAGGGAGTTGGCATGTACGGAGTACCCACCAAGGGGCCACACATCGGCGGTGGCCTTGCCGCCACCGGGGTCGCCATTCAGTCCTGGCTGCTTGTCGGCGTCGGGCTGGTCGTACTGGGTCTGGCACTGTGGCTCGTCGCCATGCTGGGCCGCGAGCGATGACAGGTTCCCGACGCGGACCCTGGCTGCGCGCCACCACGGGCGGCCTGATCGGAGTCGCCATCGCGCTCGCCACGCTGTGGCGGTGGCACGACATCGCCAGCGCCGAGGCCTGGCTGAACGCACACCTCGTCAACGCCGTCGGGTTGGCGGACAGCAGGTCCATCGGCGCAGCCGTGATCTTCCCGCTCGACGAGCGCTGGGTCGGCTTCATGGTCTCCAGCGGCTGCTCGGTCGCCATGTTGCTGATCCCGCCGATCGTGCTCGCGTCAACGTTGATCGGGTTCCGCCGCATCTCGCTGACGCGTGGGCTCAACGCCCTGGCGCTTGCCGTCGTGCTGCTGGTCACGGTGAACCAGATCCGACTCGGCGCGGTGGTGGTCTCGATGCAGACCTGGGGCTTCAAGCTGGGCTACGAACGCAGCCACGTGCTGATCGGCTCGGTGATCACGACCGCCGGCCTGATCGCCGTCACCATCCTCTTCGTGGTCCTGGTCAGCCGGACCAAGCGAATCTCCGGGGCGGCCGCACGTGTCCACTGAGACCCAGTCGCTCGCCCTGCTCAACACGGCGGCGTTCCTGCTGTGCGTCAGTTTCTGCGCGTACGTGCTGAGCATCCTGGTGTTCCACCTGAAGAGCGGGCGTAGTCGGGGTGGCAGCCCGGACGGCTTCGACTGGCACATCATCGTCCCGTGCCGCAACGAGGCATCGGTCATCGGCGACACCGTGCGGCGACTGCTGTGCGACTTCCCGCAGGCGACCGTCTGGTGCGTCGACGACGCGTCCGACGACGGCACGCTCGCGGAGCTGGCGGCGTTCACCGACCAGCCGCGGGTGCACGTGGTCCAACGGCAGATGCCCGACGCCCGGCAGGGCAAGGGCGCCGCACTCAACGCCGCCTGGCGCCGCATCGAGCAGTCGTTGCCCGCCAACGCGGACCGGACCCGGGTGATCGTCGGCGTGCTGGACGCGGACAGCCGACTCGACCCGCAGGGTCCGGTGGCCCTCGCCGGCCGGCAGTACTTCGGCGCGACCGAGGTCGGCGCGGTACAGGTGGAGGTGCGGATGCTCCAGTGCGCGCCCCGCCGATACGCCCAGCCGGCCGAGGTGAGCCGATGGGGACGGCTGCTGATCCGGCTCCAGGACATGGAGTTCCGCGCCCCGATCGCCGCCATGCAGTCGCTGCGACGACGCACCGGCAGCGTGGCGATGGGCGGCAACGGGCAGTTCACCCGACTGTCGCTGCTCAACGAGATCGCCGACCAGCACGGCACCCCGTGGCACGGCGCCCTCCTCGAGGACTTCGAGCTGGGCCTGCACATCCTGCTTGCCGGCGGGCGCACCGAGTACTGCCCGGAGAGCTGGGTGGCCCAGGAGGCGTTGACCCGCGTCCGGCCGCTGGTACGGCAGCGCACCCGCTGGGCCCAGGGCTCGATGCAGTGTGGCCGCTACCTCGGCAGAGTGCTGCGCTCACCGCGAATCCGCAACTCGGCCACCCTGGAGATCGCGCACTTCCTGGCCGCACCGTGGACCCAACTGCTCGGCACACCGATCTACGTCGCCTGCCTGGTGGTGATGTCCTACTACATCGACAACACCGCCGGAGGACTACGCGGCTGGTGGAGCAGCGGCGGCTGGGGCGTACCCCCGCTGGTGCTCGTCTTCGGCATCGGACCCTTCGCCCTGTGGGGCATCGTCTACCGGATCCGCTGCGAGCCGCAGCTGTCGGTGCCCAAGGCCCTGCTGCTCGGCGTCTGCCACTGGCTGTACAGCTACGCCCAGTCGCTTGCGGTCTGGCTGGCCTTCGCCCGCATGGTGACGGCCCGCACGGACTGGCAGAAGACCGCCCGTGCCGCCGATCCGCAGCCCGCTCCCGCCCGCGCGGTGGGCCGCGTGTCCGTCGGCCTGACGGCCGTGGGTCGCGCCACCGTGCCGCCCCAACCGCGCCGAGCCCAACCGGTACGCCGGTCCGGGCGCGGCGACGGGCCGCGGTCGATCCGACCGCCCCGGCACCTCAGCCACCTCACGCACCTCACCACCCCCACCACAGACCGCCCCGCAATCGCCCACATCAGAAAGTAGACATCTATGCCACGAGTTAGATCCGGTCTCGCCCGCACCGCCGCGGTGCTGGCCGGTGGTCTCGCCATGGTCGTCCTGGCGGCCTCTCCGGCGATGGCCGACACCTCCCAGTCCTCCGCCTCGGCGCTTCAGATCAGCCTGCTCGGTGGTGGCATCGCCAGCTCCGGCACGGCGTCGGCCACCAACGACGGCACCACCGAGTCGATCTCCGGTAACCAGAATCCCCCGCTGGCCGTGCTCGGCGGGCAGACCGTCATCACCGCGGGCGTGCTGGGCCAGAGCGTCCGGGCGTTCAACGACGGCACCTCGGCGGCCTGCGCCGGTGTGCTCGGCACCGGCGGCTCGATCACCATCGGTGCGGGCGGGTCGTGCCTCGTCACGCCGGGCGCCGGGGTGACGCTGACCCTCGGCACCAGCGGCCTCGCCACGATTGCACTCGTCGCGGACGCCATCTACTCGTCGTGCACGGCCACCAGCAGCCCGTCGGCGACGGGCACCGCGAGCCTGGTCAACGCCCGGATCGTCTCGACGGTTCTGGGCATCGAGACGACGTTGCTCAGTCTGCCGGTCAACCCGGCGCCGAACACCGGACTGAGCATCCCGGGGCTGGTCGACCTGACCCTCAACGGCCAGAGCAGCTCCGGCGTGGGTCAGCTCACCGTCACGGCGCTGAACCTGACGGCGCTCGGTGGAGCGCTGGCCGGGGTCACCATCGGCACGTCGAGCTGCGGGGCCAACGCGGTCGCACCCCCCATTCCGGTGATCCCGCTCGCCGGGGCACCGCTCGCGCTCGGCCTCGGCGCTCTCGTGGCCGGCACCACCGGCGGGTTCTCGCTCTACCGGCGTCGCCGCGCGGCTGCCCGGAGCTGACCCCGACATGTGTGCGAGCAGGTCGACACCGCGAGAGGTCCTGATCCTGGCCGGCACCAGGCCGGAAGGAGTGAAGACCGCGCCTCTGATCCGCCGTCTCCTCGACGATCCGAGGTTCACGGTACGGGTGGCGGATACCGGTCAACAGCCGGGACGCGTCGCCGAGGCACTCGCCCCGTTCGGTCTCCGCCCGGAGGTGAGCATGCGCCCGCAACGGCGTACCGGCTCACTTGCCGAACTGGCGGCGGCACTGATCACGGGAATCGACGGGCTGCTCACACACCACCGTCCAGCGGCGGTCGTGGTGCAGGGGGACACCACGACCGCCCTGGCCGGCGGGACGGCCGCGTTCTGGCGGCACGTCCCGGTCGTCCACCTCGAGGCCGGCCTGCGGACCAACGACCTGGACCGGCCGTTCCCGGAGGAGGCGAACCGGGCCATGCTCGCCCGGATCGCCGCGCTGCACCTGGCGCCGACCCGGGCGGCCAGGGCGAACCTCATCGGTGAGGGCATTCGCTCCGAGGCGATCGTGGTGACCGGCAACACCGTCGTGGACGCCCTCCAGGATCTCGTCGCGCGTGGCGCGGCGCAGGCACCGGACTGGGTCGACCCGGCGCGCAAGCTGGTGGTGGCCACGGTGCACCGCCGGGAGAACTGGGGTCACGGGGTGGCCGCCACACTGGACGGACTACGCCGCCTGGCGCGGCAGTGCCCGGACGTCCAGATCGTGCTGGTCTCCCATCCCAATCCGCAGCTCAGCGCGGAGGTCACCGCGGGCCTGTCGGGCATCACCAATGCCCGGGTCACGCCACCGCTGCCCTATCCGCAGATGGTCGGGCTGCTGCGGGCGGCGGATCTGGTGGTGACCGACTCGGGCGGGCTCCAGGAGGAGGCCGCCACCCTGGGGGTGCCGTTGTTGGTCACCAGGGACACCACCGAACGTCCGGAGGCGTTGACGCCGGGCCGTGGCGAGTTGGTGGGCACCGACCCCGACCGGATGCTGGCGGCCGGTCTCCGCCACCTCGCCGCGGGGCGGGCCACAGTCGTCGGCTCGCCATTCGGGGACGGGCGGGCGAGTGACCGCGGCGTGGTCGCCATGGCAGGGCTTCTGAACGTACCGGCCCGTCGGGTCGCGCAACGTCGCCGGACTGCCGCTGCGATCAACTGACACCGGCTTATCTGGACAATCATCCAAAAATCCGGACAAACCTCCTTTGCCCACTGATAATTGGCACATCGATCGGCAGCGCTCCGATCCGTCGTTCCGAACAGCTCAGTGATCAGAGGAGTCGTCAGGTGCAGCCGAAGTTGGACGAGCAGCGTTCCGCGACGCTGCAGGGCAGATACTCCGCCCAGCACAACGCTTTCGGCGTCCTTCGCCTGGCGTTGGCGTGCGGCGTGATCATCGCGCACGCCGGCCCGCTCGGCTTCGGCCAGCACAACCTCGGTGCGGCCACCTTCGGCCGGCAGAGCGACCTCGGCACCCTGTGCCTGTACGGGTTCTTCCTGATCTCCGGATTCCTCATCACCGACAGCGCGCTACGCTCCACGCTGCGCCAGTACGTCCGCGCCCGCCTACTGCGGGTCTTCCCCGGGCTGTGGGCCTGCCTGCTGGTCACCGCGCTCGTCTTCGCGCCGCTCGCGGCGCTCTACGAGAACGGCACCCTGGACGGCTTCTGGGGGCACCCGGAGGGACCCTTCGACTACGTCACCACGAACATCCTCGCCTCGATGGAGCAGTTCCCCATCTCCGGGCTGCTGGCCGAGACACCGTACGGACTGATCGTCGGCGGGCCGAGCGCCTTCGACGGGTCACTGTGGACACTACGCTACGACCTGGCGTTCTACGGGATCGTCGGCATCCTGGTGGTCACGTCGGTGCTGCACCGGGCCCCTCGTGCCGTGCTCGTCCTGACCGGCATCTGCTACGCCCTGATCCTGCGGGACTTCTTCACGGCACCGACCTGGAGCGCGCGCCCGCCGCAACACGGTGCGATCGGGCCGTTCCCGCTGCTCGGCGCGTTCGCCGCCGACTGGACGCTGATGCTCGGCTTCCTGTTCCTGCTCGGCGCCGCCGCCCGCCTGTACGCCCACCGCATCCCGATGAACAGGGACCTGGCCGTGCTGGCCGGCGTCGCGTTGGTCGGCTCCCTGTGGCTGGGCGGCTTCTTCGCGGTGGGTCTGCCCGCGTTCGCCTATCTGGTGCTCTTCGCGGCCGTCGCGCTCCCGAAGCGGCTGTCGGGCATCAGCCGCCGGCACGACTACACGTACGGCCTCTACATCTACGGCTTCCCGGTCCAGCAGATGGTCGCCCTGTTCGGCGGCGCCCGCTTCGGAATGGTCGGTTACATCCTGTTGAGCCTGCTCGGCGCCCTCGTGTTCGCCGTCCTCTCGTGGCATCTGGTGGAGCGTCCCGCCCTCGGGTTCAAGACCGGCAGCGGCCGCGCCCGGCACCGGCGCGCGAGCCGCACCCCCAGCCGTCGACCCCTGCCCATCCCCAGCCCGGTGAGCGTGGCGGATGCCGAGGCGCGTACCGGCACCGGCGGCACCGGTCGGCACAAGGCCGGCGCCCGGCACAGCCGCTCCACGAAGGACATCCTGGCCACGGCGGCCAAACCGCGCCGCGTCAAGCGGCCCACCGGAACAGCGGCGTCGTTCCTGGCGGTGCCGAAGCGACCCGGGAAGGACCTCCCGTTCGACCCGGTGCCGACACCCACCTCGCACACCCGAGCGGGTCGATCGCACCGCGCACCGACCACCTCGGTGACACCACCGGGCTGACCGCGACGGGGGCCGGAGCCAGCGTGGCTCCGACCCCGTCACCGTCGGCCCGGACGGCTGTGCCGACTCAGACCGAGAAGTTGCGGAACAGCAGGGACGCCAGGGCGAGCGCCAACGCCAGGTTGAACACCGTGGCACTCGCGAACACCGCCACCGGCCGCCAACCCGCCTCCCGCAGCGACGCGACCCGGACCTCCAGACCGATGCTGACGAAGGCCAGGATCAGGAACCACACCCGCAGGTCGTTGACGATGGCGATGGTGGCCTTGCCGTCCGCACCGGCCGAGTCGAGGTACCAGGTGGCGATGACCGAGGCCGCGATGAAGCCGAGGACGAACTTCGGGAACCGCGTCCACAACTCGCCGATCCCCGGCCGGGCCGCGCCGGGCCGTCGTTCCACTCGCAGGGTGAAGTACGCGGTGAGCGCGACCGCGACCACACCCATCAGGGCATTCTGGGTGACCTTGACGATGCTGGCGATCTGCAGCGCCTCCTCGCCGGCGAGGGCTCCCGCCGCGGTGACCGCGGCGGTGGTGTCGATGTTGCCACCGATCCAGGCGCCGGCCACGGCGTCGGAGAGCCCGAACACGTCGGCCAACCAGGGCAGGACGAAGATGGACGGCAGCGCGAAGACGATGACCAGACTTGCCGTGTAGGCCAACTGCTCCCGACGCGCCCGCACCGCGCCGGCAGCGGCGATCGCCGCGCTGACCCCGCAGATAGACACCGCCGACGCGAGCAGCGCCCGCAGCTTGTCGTCGAGACCGAACCTGCCGGCCAGCCACCAGGTGAACAGGAAGACCCCGCTGATCAGCAGGATCGCCTGGGCGATCGCCGGGCCGGCGGCACTGGCGATGACGGCCAGGTTGATCGACGCGCCGAGCAGCACCAGGCCGGTCTTGATGAAGAACTCGGTCCGGAAGGCGGCGGCGATCCGGTCCCGCCACCCGAGCAGGGTGACGGCGACGTTGCCGAGCAGGCCGAGCAGGATCGCGTAGACCGGGTACTCGATCGCCGCTCCGATGTCCTCGACGGCCGTGCCCTCGGCCCAGGCCGGGACGTTCTGCTCCAGATAGCGGGTGAGCGCGGCGAGACCGAGCACGACCAGTAGGCCGAGCGCCGTCCACGCCCAGAAGGTGCCGTCCCGCGCCACGTTTGTCGGCTCGGTGCTGCGCGACGAACTGCTGGGCTCGCCCACGCCGTCCGCGGGTGCGCCGTCGACGTGGGTCTCGTTCTCCACGCGCGTCTCATCGTCGACGCGGGGAGCGTCGGTCGTGCCGGGCTCGCTGCCCGTGCGGGTCGCGTCGGCGGTCATCAGGGCACCAGCCCGGCGGGGACGGCACCGAGCAGGACGAGGGCGAGCAGGGTCAGCCCGAGGATGGTCGCCACCCAGTCCTCGTTGAACGCGAGCCGGGTCTCGCCGGATGTCGGTGGGGTGGACGGTGACTGGTCGGCTGTCATGGCGTACCTCCATGGTCGTGAACCGATCCGGCGGTGCCGGATCGGTCGGGAGTGCGGTGGCGACCGTGCGGAGCCGCGCCGGTGCGCGGGGGTCACGGGTCGGTGCGTGAGCCGGCGGCGTGGCCGGAGAGGGAGTGCGGTGCTGCGGCGCTCAGTCGGTGCCCGGTGTGCCCGGACAGAGCTCGCTGGCGGTGCGCATCAGGTCGACGACCAGACGCGAGGTGAGGAGCGGCCCTACCGGCATTCACCTATTTTCCTACCGGATCGATAGGAATTCAAGCCCATCGACGCGGAATCTCCCCGGCCCGCACCACACGACGGTGCCGGAGCCGACGCCGGCTCCGGCACCGTCGGTACGCCCGAAGCGCTACGAGGTCGGGTACTCGGTCAGGTAGACCGGAGCGCCGACCTTGGTCATGTCGGCCGCGTCCCCGACGCCGTTGACCACGTGGTCGATCGTGCCGGCGCTGAGGTTGACGGTCATGATGTGGTGCAGCCGCACCCCCGGCCGCTTCGGCACCTCGAAGCCGTTCTCTGTGTGGATCGACGGGTTGTTCTGGTTGAAGACGTACACCCCGCCGCCGTACAGGGTGTGATGACGCACCCGGTCACCGACCTTGTAACCGGCCCAGCCCTCGACCGGGCCGTTCATCCAGTCGGCCTGCGTCGGCGGGTCGTACGGCAACTCGTTCTGGTAGAGGATCGTCGTGCCGTGCTCACCGTTCCAGACCGTGTTGTACCGCTGGAAGTGCTCGACGAACAGGCCGGTCGCGGTCACGCGGTCGCCGTTGATGACGGCACCGTAGCGACCGGTGTTGGTGCGCCAGCGGTCGGTGTCACCGTTGACACCCTCGGTGAAGCCCTCGACGCCATGGTCCCCGCGCCACACCCAGGTGTGGTCGATGAGCACGTCGTCGCTGTTGACCTCCAGTGCGGTGTCGGTCCGTCCGATGTGCGGGCCGCCGACCCGGAAGTACACGTCGGAGAGGGTGGTCGGGTTGTGCGCACTGCTCGCGTCGCGGCCGTGCCCGCGCCCGACCCGCAGCAGCACCGGCGACTCGACGGGGCCGGCGTCGATCGTGACACCGGCGACGATCACGCCGGGAACACCCGCCACGTCCAGCGGGATCGCGCCGTCGACCGCGGTGAGCGTGGCGTGCCCGATCCCGAGCACCACGGTGTTCGGGCGCCGGACCTCGATGCTGCGCGCGATGTCGTACGTGCCCGGGGTGAGCAGCAGGTGCTTGCCACGCGCCAACTGACTGTTGATGACGCGTACCGAGTCGGTCGGCTTGGCGACGAAGAAGTCGTCGATCCCGATGGTGCGCCCCGGGGTGATGCCGTCGGCCCAGGAGACGCCCCGGCTGTCGCGCTGCGCGGCGGGCACCCGGACCTGGTAGCGACCCTTGCCGTCGACGAAGAGGTAGGGCTTCTCCCGACTGATCGGGGTGGTCTCCAGGGTGGTGTACGGCGGGTCGGGGAACGAGGCGTCGTCCGGCGCGCCCTCGACCCCCGCGAACACCTGGTTCCAGACCGCGTTCGACCAGCCGCCGACCTCGCTGTTGCGGGTCAGCCACTGCTGCTGTGAACCGTTCGTCGTGGCCGGCAGCCGCGAGTCGGCGATGAACCCGCCGCTGGCGTACTGCGGCCCGGCGGTGCAGTAGTCCATCAGCGACAGACCGCCGCCGCCGATGTTCAGCCGGCGCATCGACACCGCCTGGGACACCGCCCAGAAGTTCGCCGACGACCGGCAGCCGTCCTGGCCGGCCGCGTTGATGGTGAGCGAGAGGTTGGACAGGGTGCGCCAGAAGTTGACGAGTGCGAGGCAGTTGCCGGTGCCACCGTCGGCGAGGCAGCGGTTGTAGACCTCCAGTTTGCCGTTGACGGTGACGTCGGTGGGCGACGCGCCCAGGCCGGACACCTCGGTGTAGTAACCGACCTTGGCCTGCAACGGCTGCGTGGCCGTGCCGTACGTGCCCGGCTTGAACAGGTAGGCGTGCCGGTCGGTGCCCATCTCGTTGTCGACCTGCCGGGCGTGCGCCGCGTCGAGGGTCTGCTGGATCTCGGCGACCGGCATGGACGGGTCGAAGATCGTCACGTTCGGGCCGAAGTCGGGTGCGCCGTGCGTCGGGCGGCCGGCGCTGGCCGCCGTGCTGGTCATCGTGACGGCGGTGGTCGCCAGAACGGCGAGCAGGAGGGTACGACCGGATCTCCGGCGCACCCGTCGGGACGGGGCTGTCATGTGGTTCGTCCTCTCCGCTGGCCGGGGACGTACGCCCGACACAGCTGGGGCGGTGAGAGCGCTCTCTGACACCTGCGGCCGACGGTGGGGTCGCACCGAAGGGTTGACATGTTTCTACCCCCTGAGCCGCCCGCACGCCATGACCACGAACGGCGAACCCGTCTCCGACCCGCGCGATCTTGCACTTTGTGTCGCCGTGCTGCGGCTTTCACGACATATGTCGCCGCAGAAAGTGCAAGATCGCCGGAGCAGAGGCGCGGGCGCGGCGGGTGCGGCACGGATCAGCGCCGGCTTCGGGTCGGGCTGCCAGCGCTACGATGATCGCCGTGCAGTTCGGGGTGCTCGGGCCGCTCGCCGTGACCACCGACGCCGGCGAGCCGGTGGTGGTGCCCGGCACGAAGGTCCGGGCGTTGCTGGCCGACCTCCTGGTCAACCGCAACCAGGTGGTCTCGGCGGACCGCCTCATCGACGACCTGTGGGGTGACGACGCCCCGGCCAACCCGGCCGGCGCGCTCCAGGTGCGGGTGTCGCAGCTACGCAAGGCGCTCAACGATGCCGAGCCCGGTGCCCGTGAGCTGGTGGAGTCCCGACCACCCGGGTACCTGCTGCGGGTCGACGCGGTCGACGTCGCCCGCTTCGACGAGTTGGCCCGCTGCGCCGACGCCGAGCGGCTGGCCGAGGCTCTCGCGTTGTGGCGCGGCGAGGCGTACGCCGACGTGGCCGACGCCGAGTTCGTCCGCGCCGAGGTGGGCCGCCTCACCGAGCAGCGACTCGTCGTTCAGGAGCGGTTGGCGCAGGCCCGGTTGGCCCGGGGTGAGCACGACCTGGTGGCCGCGGACCTGGCCGAGTTGGTCAGCAAGCACCCCTTGCGCGAGGGCCTGCGGGCGGTGCAGCTGCGCGCGTTGTACGCGGCCGGCAGGCAGTCCGAGGCGTTGGAGAGCTACGCCGAGCTGCGGGCCCGGCTCGCCGACGAGCTGGGCCTCGACCCCGGCCCGGAGCTGGTCGCCCTGCACCGCGGGATCCTCGAACAGGACGCCGGTCTGAGCGCACCGCCGAAGGCGGCGTTCATCCGGAACAGCCTGCCCGCCGCGCTCGACGAGCTGGTCGGGCGCGACGAGGCACTTGCCGAGCTGCGGGCGCTGCTGCCGGGGCACCGGCTGGTCACGCTCGTCGGGCCGGGTGGCGTGGGCAAGACCCGGCTGGCCACCGAGACGGCGCGCGCGGCGTCCTACCCGGACGGCGTCCAGCTCATCGAGCTGGCCCCGCTCCCGGCCGGTGACGGCCGCGTCGCCGAACAGGTGCTCGGCGCGCTGGGTGCCCACGAGGCCTCCGGCCCGACCCAGTCCCCCGCCGAGCGGCTGGTCACGGCCCTGCGGCACCGGCAACTGCTGCTGGTGTTGGACAACTGCGAACACGTCGTCGAACCGGTCGCCGAGCTGGTCGCCCGGCTGCTGCGCGACGTGCCCGGGGTGAGCGTGCTGGCCACCAGCAGGGAGCCGCTGGGGCTGACCGGTGAGCTGCTCTGGGAGGTACCACCGCTGCCGGTGCCGGACGACGGTGACCCGGACGCGGTCCGGCGCTCGGCGGCGGCCCGGTTGTTCGTGGCCCGCGCCGCCGCCCAGCAGCGCGGCTTCCGCCTCGACACGGAGACCGCCGCCGCGGTGGCCCAGTTGTGCCGCCGCCTCGACGGTCTGCCGCTGGCGTTGGAGCTGGCCGCGACCCGGGTCCGGGCGCTTGGCGTACGCGGGGTGGTGGACCGGCTCGACGACCGGTTCCGGCTGCTCAGCACCGCGCAGCGGGACGTGCCGCCCCGGCAGCGGACGCTGACCGCGGTGATCGGCTGGAGCTGGGATCTGCTGGACGAGCCCGACCGGGTGGTGCTCGCCCGGCTGGCGGTGTTCCCGGACGGCTGCACCCCGGAGGCCGCCGAACAGGTCTGCCAGACCGACCTGGACGCCCTCGCCCGGCTGGTGGACCGCTCGCTGGTGGTGCTCGACGACTCGGGTGTGGCCCCCCGCTACCGGCTGCTGGAGTCGGTGGCGGCGTTCTGCCTGGACCGCCTCACCGACGCCGACGAGGTCCGCGCCCGGCACGCCACCTACTACACCGAGCTGGCCGAGCGGGCCGACCCCGAGCTGCGCGGCGCCGACCAGCGACGCTGGCTGGCGCTGCTCGACACCGAGCTGGCGAACCTGCGCTCGGCGCTGGCACACGGTGGCGGGCTGCGCCTGGCGACCGCGCTGAGCTGGTACTGGTTCCTGCGCGGCCAGCTCACCGAGGCCCGGCGGGCGCTCGCCGTGCCCGGCGATCCGGAGCAGGAGGTCCGCGCGGCTCCCTGGCGCGTCGGCTTCGCCCTGTCGCAGGGCGAGGTGATCGCGCCGGACGACGTACGCGCGGCGGTGGCCGCCGACCCGGGCAGCCACGCCGCCTGGTTCGCGGCCAACGCGGCGATCGAACACGGCGACCTGGCCCTGGTGTCGGAGCTGCTGCCCACCGCCCCGGCCGACCCGTGGACCGAGGCCGCGGTGTTGACCTCTCTCGCCCACATCGCGCACGCCAACGGCGACCAGAGCGCCCTGGAGCGCACCGCCACCCGCAGCGCCGCGCTCTTCGCCGACCTCGGCGACAGGTGGGGTCGGCTCCGGGCGACCGAGTGGGTGGGTGGGTTGGCCGACATGCGGGGCGAGCACGAGCGCGCCGCCGCGCTGCACCGGGAAGGGCTGCGGTGGGCCGAGGAGTTGGCGCTGTGGCCGCAGGTCTGCGCCGAGCTGTCCTGGCTGGCGTGGCTCGCCGTGCAGACCCGCGACTACGCCCAGGGCCGGGAGCTGGCCGAGCGCGCGTACGACCTGGCGGTGGAGCAGGGCTCACCCGGCGCGGTGATCTTCGCGGAGATGAGCCTCGGGCTGGCCGCCCGCCGCGACGGCAAGCTCGACCTGGCCGTCACCCACCTCAGCCGCCTCGCCGACCTGGGCCGGGGTGAGAGCCAACCCGCGCTCTACCTGCCGATGATCCTGGTCGAGCTGGGCTACGCGGTCGAGTTGGGCGGTGACCCGGACGCCGCGCTGGCCCTGCACGTCGAGGCGTTCGAGGCCGCCGAGGCGATGGCGACGATGCGCGACGCGGTCGGCCCGCTGGAGGGGATGGCGGCGGCGGTGCGTTCCGCCGAGGTCGCCGCCCGGCTGCTGGGCGCGGCGGCCGCCGCCCGGCTCGCCACGCAGTCCCCCGCCGCCCCGGCCGAACTCGACGAGATCGACCGGGTGACCGCGCGTCTGCGGGCCGAACTCGGACCGGACCGCTTCGACTCGCTGCTCGCCGAGGGCGCGCGGCTGAGCCCGAGCGAGGCTCGGGCCCAGCTCTGACCGGTGCTCAGCGGCTCACCTTCGGCTGGTACCAGGCGACGATCACGCCGCTCTTGTGCACCCGGGTGTCGACCAGGTCGAACGACGCCTTGACGTCGGTCAGCGGCGTGGTGACGCTGGGGCCGCCCTCGAGCACGGGGTGGATCCAGAACCGGACCTCGTCCACCAGGCCCGCCCGGAGCAGTTCGGCGGTGACCGAGCCGAAGCCGTACTGGATGATGTTCTTGCCCGGCTGGGCCTTGAGCGCGGTGACCGCCTCGACCAGGTCGCCCTGGAGCACCTCGGTGTTGTTCCAGGTGGGGTTGGTCAGGGTGGTCGAGGCGACGTACTTCTTGACGTTGTTGAAGTACGCGGCGCCCGTGCTCGGGTCGCTCTCGTCCCGGGTCGGCCAGGCGGCGGACATGCCGTCGTAGGTGGCCCGGCCCATCAGCATGGCGTCGGCCTCCTCGGTCTGCGCGCCGGCGAGGCTGGCGGCCTCCTCGTCGAAGTACGGCATGGTCCACATCGGGTTCTCGATGACGCCGTCGAGGGTGATGTAGGTCGAGTTGATGAGCTTGCGCATCGGGATCTCCTGGGTGTTTGTCGTGCTCTGCGGTGACACCCAGAACTCTGCCGGCACCCGCTTACGATTCGCTTCAGGTGCCCTTACCGGCGTCGTCGGCGGGGCCCGGGCCGGTCAGCGGGATCGGCAGCGCCTGCGGGGTCACCGTGCCACCACCTGTCGAGTGGGCTGGAGCGGGGAGGTCACCGACCCGGCTGTGCAGCCGACCACGCCCCGCCGGCCCGGCCCGGCGGGTCACCTCGACGGTCACCATCCGCACCGGCGGTGGCGGTGCGGCGAACCGCCCGACGCCCCACCGCACCCAGATCGGGATCCGGCCGGCGTCCGCCTCGGCGCGCAGCTTCTGCACCGTACGGGCCCGGTCGGTGTGGTCGACCTCCACCACCAGGGGTGGGCCGTCGGGGCGGGCACACGCCACGTCGAGGACCGAGTGTCGCTGCTCCAGCGGCGGTGGCAACGGCAGCACGCTCGGCGCGCGCCGATAGACCCGCCAGCCCTGGGCCTCGGCCCACCGCACCACCGAGTCGATCACCCGTGCGGTGACCTCGTCGGTGTCCAGGTCGACGAAGGTCAGCTCGGCAAGCCAGCGACCCAGGTCCGCGGCCAACCGCTCGCCCTGCGCCGCGACGTCCATCGGCGCAGGATATCGCCTCAGCCGATGACGGTCACGGTGGCGCAGAGGTGCCGGGTCAACCAGCCGGTGGTGGCGGTACGGGCTGCCTCCGCGTTGGCCCGGGTCAGGAAGTCGTGGCCCTCACCGGTGAGCACCAGGTGCCCGTGCGGCACACCCCGCTCGGCGAGGGCCTGGGCGACCTGTGCCGACTCGCCGGCCGGAACGTTCGTGTCGTTGGCGCCGTGGATCAGCAGCACCGGAACGTCCAGCCGGTCGACGTGGGTCATCGGAGAGAGGTCGCGCAGCAGCTCGGCGTCGCGCTGCGGGTCGCCGTACTTGCTGACGGCCGCCGCGGCGATCCACGGCTCGGTGCCGGCGAAGAAGGTCCGGAAGTCGGAGATGCCGCACTCGGCGACGCCTGCGGCGAACAATCCGGGGAAGTTCACCAGCACCGCGAGGACCAGGTAGCCGCCGTAGGAGCGGCCCAGCACGCCGAGTTGACCGGGCCGGGCGACACCGGCGTCGACGAGGAAGTCGGCGCAGGCCGCCACGTCGGCGATCGCACCGTAGCGGCCGGCGAGGTTGTCGGCGGCGACGAACGAGCGGCCGAACCCGGAAGACCCGCGGACGTTTGGCGCGAAGACCGCGACGCCCTGCGCCACCAGGGCCTGAAACAGTGGGTGGTAGCCGGGACGCTCCTGCGCCTCCGGGCCACCGTGCAGGCTGATCGCGGTGGGCCAGGGGCCCGGCCCGGCCGGGCGGTAGAGCCAGCCGGAGAGCGGCAGCCCGTCGCGGGCACGCAGGTCGACAAGTTGCGGCGCGACACCGGCGTCGTCCCTGCGCGGGGCGGTGTCCGGCCGCAGCGGGCGCGGCGTGCCCGTCGACGGGTCGACGAGCCACACCTCCCGGGGTTGCACCGGCCCCTGCGCGGTGAGGCAGAGCAGGCCGCCGTCAGCGGCGAAGACGGTGTCGTCGAGCACCTCACCGGGGGCGGCGACGGCCCGCTGCACACCGCTTGCGACGTCGAGCAGGCTCAGCTCGCTGCGCCCGCCGTAGGTGTTCCACAGCAGCGCGCAGCGGTGCCCGTCCGGGCTTGGCGTGACATGTTCCAGCTCGGCGTCTCCTCGCCCGGCGAGCCGGGCCGGCGGCTGCTCCGGTCGGGCCAGGTCGACGCGCACCAGCGCGGCGAGCTCGGAGTACGCGTCGGTGCGGGCCAGCACGCTGGTGCCGCCCGGGCCGAACCAGCCCTGGTCGGTACTGCCCCGCCCGGTGTCCGGCAACAGCCGCCGTCGCTCCCCGGTGGGCACGTCGAGCAGTTCGAGCCAGCGGGCGTTGCGGGGCCCGCGACGCAGCAGCGCCACCCCGGCGTCCGGGGTCACGTCCAGGAGGGTGAGCAGGTCACCCTGGGCGAGCACCCGCCGGTGCCCGGTGGCCGCGTCGACCAGGAGTGCCTGCCCGTGCTCGTCGGTCTCGGTGACCATCATCAGCGCGCCGCCGGGCAGCCAGCCGGCCAGGGCCGCGCTGCGGCGGCCGAACCCGGCGACCTGGTGGCGTCGCGTGCCGTCCGGGCGCAGCACCCACAGCTCGGTGCGGGGCGCGCCGCCGGGGGCGACGACACAGGCCAGCCACTCGCCGTCCGGGGACCAGCTCAGCGCCAGGACCGGCTCGTCGCCCACCGGCAGCGCGACGGGTGCCCCCACGTCGGCCTCGCAGACCCAGACGCCGGGCGTGCCGGCCCGGTCGGAGAGGAACGCCACCAGGCGACCGTCGGGGGACGGCGCCGGGGCGAAGTCCTCGCTTGCGGGCACCGGCGTGGACATCGGCCGGTGGATTGCGGGTCGGGTCCGCCGATTGGTGCGCGGCGGCTCAATCCGTACGCTCATCTAAACCCCGATCCGCTGCAACCAGAGCTCCAGCAGCCCGAGCTGCCAGAGCGCGTTGGAGCCCAGCGTGGTCCGCCGGGCGTTCGGTGCTTCCAGCAACTCCTCCAGGTAGTCCTTGCGGAACAGGCCCCGCTCGCGCGCCGGACGGGCGGTCAGCGCGTCCCGCACGTCGTCGAGCAGCGGGCCGGAGAGGTGCCGGATCGCGGGCACCGGGAAGTACCCCTTCGGCCTGTCGATCACCTCGTCCGGGACGATGCCCCGGCTCGCCGCCTTCAGCACGCCCTTCCCGCCCTCAGCCAGTTTCATGCCCGGTGGACAGGCGGCGGCCAGTTCGACGACCTCGTGGTCGAGGAACGGCACGCGGGCCTCCAACCCCCAGGCCATCGTCATGTTGTCGACCCGCTTGACCGGGTCGTCGACGAGCATCACCAGGCTGTCCAGGCGCAGCGCCGCGTCCAACGCGGTGTCCGCGCCGGGCGCCCCGAAGTGCGCGGTGACGAACTCCAGGCTGGCGTCGTGGTCGAGCATCCACTCGGGCGCCAGGTGCCCGCCGAGCGCGTCGTGGCGACGATCGAAGAACACCCGGGCGTACGCCTCGACGGCGTCCGCGCGGGCCACGTTTGCCATCGGTGGGTACCAGTCGTAGCCGGCGAGGATCTCGTCGGCGCCCTGCCCGGACTGCACCACGGTGATCCGCTGCGACACCTCCTCGGAGAGCAGGTGGAACGCGACGCAGTCGTGGCTGACCATCGGCTCGCTCATCGCCGCGATGGCCTGGTGCACGGCGGGGACGAACCGTTCGGCGCCGATGCGGATCTGCTGGTGGTCGGTGTCGAAGTGGCGGGCCATCAGGTCGGAGTAGTGGAACTCGTCGCCGCTCTCCCCCGCCGCCGCCTCGAAGCCGATGCTGAAGGTGGCCAGCCCGGTCTGGCCCTGCTCGGCCAGCAGGGCGACGATCAGGCTGGAGTCGAGACCGCCGGAGAGCAGCACACCGACCGGTACGTCGGCGACCATCCGCCGTCGTACGGCGGTGCGCAACGCCGCCATGAGCCGCTCCTGCCACTCGTCGGCGGACATGGCGGGCGCGGCGGCCCGGTTGAACTCCGGCCGCCAGTAGGTGGTGTCCGTGCTCCGGCCGTCCGCGGTGATCACCCGCACGGTGGCCGGCGGCAGCTTACGGACCCCGGCGAGGATCGTGCGCGGCGGCGGCACCACCGAGTGGAAACTCATGTAGTGGTGCAGCGCCACCGGGTCGAGGTCGGTGTCCACGTCACCGGCGGCGAGCAACGCCGGCAGCGTCGAGGCGAAGCGCACCCGGCCCGGCCCCTCGGCCAGGTAGAGCGGCTTGATGCCGAGCCGGTCCCGGGCCAGCACCAGGGTGTGCGTCTCCAGCTCGACCAGGGCGAAGGCGAACATCCCGTAGAACCGCTCGACGCAGGCCGTCCCCCACCTGTGGTACGCCTTAAGGATCACCTCGGTGTCCGAGGTGGACCGGAAGGAGTAACCGGCGGCGGTCAGCTCGTCGCGCAGTTCCCGGTAGTTGTAGATGCAGCCGTTGAAGACCAGGGCCAGGCCCAGCTCGGGGTCGACCATCGGCTGCGCGCCGGCGTCGGACAGGTCGATGATGCGCAGCCGGCGATGCACCAGCGCCACCGACCCCTGCTGCCACCGACCCTCCCCGTCCGGGCCCCGGGAGGCCAGGGCGGGGAGCATCCGTTCGACGGCGGCCAGGTCAGGTGACGCCCCGTCGAGGCGGAACTCGCCTCCGATACCGCACATGGCACTCACCTCTCGTCGGCTGGATCCGCTCGGGGCCGCTGACCGGTCCAGGCTTGGCGGGCCGGGTTGCGTACCGATGACGGATGGGTCAAGCGTGAGTTACACCGACGGTTCGTCGGCTCCACCGAGCAGCCAGGTGTCCTTTGAGCCGCCACCCCGGGACGAGTTGACGATCATGCTGCCGGCCGGCGCCACCCTGGTCAGCGCCACCGGCGCGACCTCGGCGGTGTCCCCGAGGAACACGAACGCCCGCAGGTCGACGTGGCGGGGGGCGAGCGCGTTGCCGTCGAAGACCGGGTGGGTGGTGAGCGCGACCATCTCCTGGGCGATCCACCGGTGCGGGGCCGCGAGGATCTGCTCGCGTACGGCGTCCAACTCCTCCGCCTCGGCGCGGGGGCCGATCACCACCCGGTCACCGCCGTACCCGTCGACCGGTTTGAGCACCAGCTCGTCGAGCCGACCCAGCACCTCGGCCCGCTGCTCGGGCAGCCCACACAGGTACGTCGGCACGTCCCCCAGCAGCGGCTTCTCGCCCAGGTAGTACTCGATCAGCCGGGGCACGTACGCGTACAGCGCCTTGTCGTCACCCACACCGTTGCCAAGCGCGTTGGCGAGCGTGAGCCGCCCGGCGTGCACCGCGGCGAGCAGCGGCCAGCCCAGCGGCACGCCGTCCGCGCCCGGCGCGTGCAGCAGCGCCTCCTCGTCCATCCGCAGGTAGATCACGTCGACCTCGCGGCGGCAACCCTCGCGGACCAGCCGGACCCGACCCTCCTCCACCAGCAGGTCACTGGTCTCGGTCAGCGGCACACCCATCTCGTCGGCCAGCAGCCGGTGCTCGAACCACGCCGGATCACCCGGACCGCTGCTGAGCACGACCACGGCGGGATCGTCGGCGGCGGCGGGCGCGGCGGCGACAAGCGCCCGGTACAGCATCGCGGGCGTCTCGTCGGCGGGCAGCAGACCCTCCGGCACCGGCAGCTCCGGCAGCACCGCCTGGGTCAACCGACGGTTCTGCACCGCGTAACCGATGCCGGAGGGCACCCGTAGGTTGTCCTCCAACACGTACCAGCCGCCGTCCGGGTCCCGGACGAGGTCGGTGCCGGACACCTGGGCGCGGGTGCCCCGCCGGCCCATCAACGCCCCGGTCGGGCGCAGCCCGGGTGAGGACTCCACCACCCACGCCGGCACCACGCCGTCGGCCACCACCGCCCGGTCGGCGTAGACGTCGCGCAGGAACGCGTCGAGGGCGCGGGCGCGCTGCACCAGGCCGGTACGCAGGGTCCGCCAGTCGTCGGCGGGCACCACCCGGGGCACCAGGTCGACCGGGAAGAGCCGGGTGCTCGCCTCGCCGGCCACGCTGAACGTCACGCCTCGGGCCCGCTGTTCCTCGTCCCGGTCGTGTTCGCGTTGACGCAGGGCGCCGGCACCGAGCCGGCGCAGGGCCGCGAGGATCGGGGCGTACGCCGGTTGCGGTCCGGTCGGTCCGAAGACCTCGTCGGCGTCGTCGGCGTACGCGGACAGCGCCGGCGGTGTCGGCGCACCCGGCAGCGGGCCGCGGACCCGGCCCCGGGTCTCGTCGAGCAGCAGGTCGACCACGTCGGCCAACCGACCACGTCGCTCGTACGCCCGCCGTTGCCGCGCGGCGGAGCTGCCGCGTTCCAGGGCGTAGCGGGTCAGCTCGCTGACCTGCTCCCAGTCCCCGGTGGCCTCCAGTTGGGGGCGCAGGTCGCTCACCAGGCGGCGGACCGCCTGGGCGGCCGGCACCGGTCGGGCCGACCGGGGCAGGTCGAGCAGATCACCTTCGAGCCCGGAGCGGGCCGCCCGCCACAGCGCGGCGCGCAGCACGGGTGGTCGTACGGCCGTGCGCTCCACCCCGGCGCGCAGGGCGGCGACCTCCCGCCGGACGAGCGCCCGGAACAGGCCGGTGAGCAGGACGATGGTCTCCACGTCGGCGTTGGCGTCGGTGATCCGCAGCTCCACCGTGGGCACGTGCGCCGACGGCCGGACATCGAAGTAGATCATGGCTGGATCGGTGATGGTCTCCGAGGAGATCAGCTCGGCGACGAGCGCCTCGTGGTCCGCGGCGCTCGTCACCTCGCCCGGGTCGCCGGCGGTGGGCCACCGTTGCCAGACCAGGGACCGGACGCTGGCGTAGCCGCTGTCCTGGCCCATCCAGTACGGCGAGCTGGTGGAGAGGGCGAGCAGCACCGGCAGCCACGGCTGGACCCGGCGGGTGACCGCCACCGCCAGATCCCGGTCGGAGACACCGACGTGCACCTGCGCGCCGCAGATCAACTGCTCCCGGGCGAGCATCTGGTACTCGTCGAGCATCCGCCGGTAGCGGGAGGTGGGGGTGACGCTGGGGTCGCCGTCGGCGCGCAGCGGGACCGTGCCGGCCGCCACGATGCCCAGGCCCGCCCGGTCGGCGACCTGGACGGCGGCCTGACGCAGCCGGGTCAGCTCCACGCGGATCTCGTCGAGGGTGCGGCAGACCGCCGTGTTGGTCTCCACCACGCTGCGGTGTAGCTCGGCGGTGAACGAGGTCGCCGGCAGCCGGTCGAGCAACTCCCCGGCGCGGGGCACCAACTCCCGGGTGTGCAGGTCGACGACGTGAAACTCCTCCTCCACCCCGATCGTGGCCAGGTCCGCCGGGTCACCGTCGTCAAGCGACAGGACCGAGTTCGTACGGGGGGTGGGCAGCGCCCGGCCGTTGCCGGACCGGCCCACCGACCCGTCGTACGTCGGCGCGTTCGTGGTGTTGTCGGCCATGGTCACCCCGGTTCGCGTGTCGGTGGTCTCGACTGTCCGACGAGCGTTCCCAGGCTTGGTACCGGGGGTGTTTCCAGCGCGTTAAGGTGACGCGCCCGTTCTGTCCGGGCTGGTCAGCGTGGCGCAGCCCGGTACTCGATGGTCGCGGCGACCCGCTCGGCGGTGGCAGTGCCGAGCTCCCGTTGCGTGAGCCACAGCCCCAGGTCGAGCCCCGCCGAGAGCGCGCCAGCGGTGACCCGGTCACCGTCGTCGACGACCCGCTCGTCGAGGACGGTGACGTCGTGGGCGCGCAACTCGTCGTACGCGTTGCGGTTGGTGGTCGCCCGCCGACCCGTCAGCAGGCCGGCCGACGCGAGCACCAACGCACCGGTGCACACCGACGCCATCCACCGCGCCGACGGTGCCAGCGCGGCCAGCCTCGCCGGCAGCTCACCGCGCCGCGCCTGCGCCCAGGCGCCCTCGGCGGCCCGGTTCAGCCACCCGCCACCCGGGACGATCACGCCGTCGGCCTGATTCAGCACCTCGGGGACCTGGAGTTGGACACCACGCATGCTGGTGACCAGCCCCGGCCGTTCGACGGCGACCAGCGCCACGTCGAAGCCGGCCATCGACAACACCTCGAACGGCCCGAAGACGTCCAGTTCGTCGAAGCCGTCGAACACCACGATCTCGATTCGCACCCGGTCAGACTCCCCCCTCGGGCGGGCGGCGACGAGTGGCATTCTTGCCATCATGCGTAAGGGATCCGCCACTCATCGGGTGGCCGTCCTCGCCCTACCGAGGGTCGTCGCCTTCGATCTGACCATCGCGACGCAGGTGTTCGGCCATGAGGGCCACGGCCGGTACACGATGACGGTGTGCGCAGTGGACGGTGGTCCGGTCTCCACCACCACCGCGGGCCTGGACCTGACCGTCGCCGCGACGCTCGACGCGCTCGACGACGCCGACACGGTGATCGTGCCCGGATTCCGCCGTGGCCCGGCACCGCCGCGTGCCCTCGAAGCGCTGCGGCACGCACACCGCCGGGGCGTCCGCATCGCGTCGATCTGCACCGGCGCCTTCGCGCTGGCCCAGGCCGGTCTGCTCGACGGCCGCCGCGCGACGACCCACTGGGCGCACGCCGACGCGCTCGCCCACGAGCATCCAGGGATCTTCGTGGACGCGAGCGCGCTGTACATCGACGAAGGTGAGGTGCTCACCAGCGCCGGACTCGCCGCCGGTCTCGACATGTGCCTCTACCTCGTCTGCCGCGACCATGGGCAGGCCGCCGCCATCCAACGGGCCCGTCACATGGTCACACCACTGCACCGAGCCGGCGGTCAGGCCCAGTTCATCCCGGTCGGCGTTCCGGGTGAGGGCGACGAGTTGGCCGGGGTCATCACCTGGGCGAGCAGCAACCTGCACCGCCCGATCACCGTCGCGGACCTTGCCCGGCAGGGTGTGATGTCCAGCCGTACGCTGCACCGCACCTTCCAGAGTCGGTTCCGGATGAGCCCACGAGCCTGGCTGATCCAGCAACGGCTGCGCGCCGCCTGCACCCTGCTGGAAGACGGCGAGGTCACCGTCGACGAGGTCGCACGGCGCACCGGCCTGGGCACGGCGACCAACCTCCGTGCCCATTTCCAGCGTGCCTTCGCCACCACCCCTACCGCGTACCGGCGGGCCTTCACACCCTGATCCTCCGACGGTGGTCGCGGTGGCGGCCGGTGATGTCGGGGCGTCCCGCCGGCCTGGACACCCCGACATCAGCCGTCTCGATTCGATCACCCACTGTCAAGCAGCGGCCGGGGTCACCTCATGTTCGTCACCACGAACGGCGCGTGGCCGTGCAGATAGTTGGTCCACCCGCCGGTCACCGGCGCTCCCGGGCTGAGCAGGTTCGTGGTGTCGGTGCCGACGTCGAGCTTCCAGGCCGTCCAGGAGATGCCGTTCTGCTTCATCCAGTCGATCCAGGACTGCGCCTCCGGTAGGCAGGCCCGGCCGTCGAGGCCGCCGTCGGCGTTGCTGGCGCCCCACTCGGTGACGAAGAGCGCCAGACCCGCCCGGATGGCCGCGTCACCCTTGGCGCGCAGCGACGCCCCGTGCGTGCAGGAGTAGAAGTGCAGGGTGTACATCAGGTTGGTGCCGCTGACCGGGCTGGCCGCCGCGACGTCCACGTCCTGTGACCAGGTCGGGGTGCCCAGCACCACGATGTTGTCCGGGTCGGCGGCGCGGATCGCGGACACCACCGCCTGGTGGTACGGCTTGATGACATTGGTCCAACTGACCTGCAGGGGCTCGTTGTACGGCTCCCAGATGACGTTGGGCAGGTGGCCGTACCGGCGGGCCAGGTCACCGAAGAACGCCACCGCCTGCGACTGGTTGTTCTGCGCCTCGTGCGCGTGCCAGTCGACGATCACGTACACCCCGGCGGTTACCGCGTTGTTGATGATGGTCTCCACCTGCGCACGCGCCTTGTTCGGGTCGCTCAGGTACGCCCCCGCCGGCTCCACCCCCATGGCCGCGCGGATCACCTGGAGGTTCCAATTGTCCCGCATCCAGCGCAGCGCGCTGAGGTTCTCGGCGTACGGGGCGGTCTCCCAGTTGAGCCACATGCTGCTGATACCGCGTAGCTGCACCCGGGTGCCGGACCTGTCGCACATCGTGGTGCCGCACACCCGCAGTTGCCCGTGCCGCTCGACTGGCGTGCCGGTGGTCGGCGGTGGTGTGGTGGGCGGCGGGGTCGTGGGCGGCGGCGTGGTCGTGGGCGGCGGCGTGGTCGGGGGTGAGCCGCCGGCGCAGGACGCGCCGTTCACGGTGCAGTTGACCGGGGTGCCGGTGCCGTTGACGAGGAAGCCGAAGGCGGTGGAGGCGCCGGCGGCGAGGGTGCCGTTCCAGGACACGTTGGCGAAGGTGTAGTGGCTGCCCGAGGTCGTCTGCTGCGCGTTCCAGGACTGGCTGATGGTCGAGGAGGACGGCAGGTCGAACTCGACCCGCCAGCTGGTGATCGGTGCGGAGGTGTCGTTGGTGACGGTGACCTGCCCCTGGTAGCCGTTGCCCCAGTTGTTCGTCACGGAGAACACGGCGGTCGCCGCGCTGGCCGGGGTGGCGGCGACGATCGCCACCCCACCGGCGAGCAGGCCGGCGACGGCCAGAGTCGTGACGAGTCTCAGTGTGCGCATGCGGAACCCGCTTCGGATCGACGGTGGTGGTCTGCGGCGGGGCGGCGCCTGCGCGCACCATATCGATCGTCGACTATGGAAGCAAGGTAGAGGCACTTGCCCCGGCTGCGCTCAGGCCGCTCGGCGTACCCGGTAGGCCAGGTGGGTGACGCCGTCGCCCTCGACGACGCTGAACGGGCCGTCCAGCTGAAGTGGCGCGATCTTCAGGTCGGCGAAGAGCGGGATCCCGCTGCCGAGCAGGACCGGCACGAGGTCGACGTGCACCTCGTCGAGCAGGCCGGCCTCGACGACCTGGGCGGCGATGGTGCCGCCGTTGACGCCGACCTCCTTGTCGCCGGCGATCGCCTTGGCCCGGGCGATGGCGCTCTCGATGCCATCGGTGACGAAGACGAAGGAGTCGTTCTCGGGCGCCCAGCCCTCCGGCACGCCGTGGGTGACCACCACGACTGGCACGTCCAACGGATGCCGGCCACCCCACCCGCTGGTGATGTCGAAGAGCCTCCGGCCGACGACGAGCGCGCCGGTCCGCTCGGTGAGGGCCCGCAGGTGCCGGGCACTCACTGCGGACGTCCGAAAGGTCAGCTCGGGGTCGGCCGTCGGCGTCTCGACGTCGCCGTTCTCGTACCACTGGAAGAGGTACTCGAAGCCACCGTGGGACGCGTCCGCGATGTAGCCGTCCAACGACATCGTCGCCCCGGTCGTCACCTTCGTCATCGATCCACTCCTCGGTCCGTGCCGTGTCGGCTCGTCGGCGAGGCCGGCTGCCTCCGGCCCTCAACCAATGGTCGAAGCCGGCGCGACAGTTCTCGACACGTCCGCCGACCTTTTCCAGTGTCGGCCGTCGCCGTCATCGGCGCAGCGTGTTGTCCGCCGTCGGCGGGTGCGGGTCGGCCGGTCCGGTCGTAGCGTGGGGCGCATGCGAACCACCACGCTGGGCAACACCGGTCCCGAGGTCGGCGTCATCGGCCTCGGCTGCATGGGCATGAGCCACGGCTACGACATCACCGGCCCCCGCGACGACGACACGTCGATCTCCGTCATCCGACAGGCACTGGACCTGGGCGCGACGCTTGTCGACACGTCGGACGTGTACGGCCCGTACACAAACGAGGAACTGGTCGGGCGGGCGCTGGCCGACGGTCACCGGGAGCGGGCCGTACTGGCCACGAAGGTCGGCCTGGTGGCCACCTCCCCCACCGGTGGCCCCGGCAACTCACCGACGATCGGCAACAACGGCCGCCCGGAGCACATCCGCACGGCGATCGACGAGAGTCTGCGCCGGCTCGGCACCGACCACGTCGACCTCTACCAGTTGCACCGCGTCGACCCGGCGGTGCCCATCGAGGAGTCCTGGGGCGCGATGGCCGAGGTCGTCGCGGCCGGCAAGGCCCGGCAGATCGGGCTGTCCGAGGTGAACGTGACGCAGGTGGTGCGGGCCCAGGCGGTGCACCCGGTGGCGTCGGTGCAGTCCGAACTGTCACTGTGGACGCGCGACGTCTTGACCGAGGTGTTGCCGTACTGCGCCACGCAGGGCATCGCCTTCCTCCCGTTCTCCCCACTGGGTCGCGGTTTCCTCGCCGGCCGGATCACCTCGTTCGACGACCTGCCCGCCGACGACTTCCGGCGCGGCCTGCCGCGCTTCCAGCAGGACGCGCTGCGCGCCAACCTCGCCATCGTCGCCCGGGTCCGGGAGATCGCCGACCGGGCCGGCGTCAGCCCCGCGCAGGTCGCCCTCGCCTGGGTGCTCGCCCAGGGTGAGCAGGTCATTCCGATCCCCGGCACCAAGACACCGAAGTACCTGGTGGACAACTGCGCGGCCGCTGACGTGCGGCTCAGCGCCGAGGACCTGGCCGACCTGGACGCGCTGCCCGCACCCGAGGGCAGCCGCTACTGAGACTCCGGCGGCCCGGCAGCACGCGGCCGGGCCGCCACCGGCGGGCCGAACCTGACCCCGACACCTGGCGAGTAGAGCACGCTCACCGGCGGCCCGACCGGTGCCGGCAGCCCGGCAGCGGCCACCAGCTCGTCATCGAAGTGCAGCACCTCGGCCCGGTGCAGGGGCCAACTCGGATGCCAGTTCGGCAGGTGCAGCGTGCGCCCGTACGCCCGGGTGTGCAGCCCCCAGCGGGCGGTGAGGAAGTGTTCGAGCGGCGTCGGCTCGACGATCCGCTCCCCCACCCGCACCACCATCCGGCTCGTCGTACCCGCCGGGCCCGGCCAACGCCGCCGGCAGCGGTAGCTGCGACGGTCGCCCTCGCGATCCATCCGCATCGACGACCAGAGGTACGGTAGGCGCAGCGTCGCCCGTGCCACCAGCACCGGCAACAGGCGGGAGGCGTCGAGCGACCGGAAAACGACCGCTCGTCGGCCGGCGTCGTCGACCGAGTAGAGCCGGACGTTTGTCTCTGCGAAGGTGCCGAAGTACGGCACCCCCGGGCCACGGCCGAAGCCCAGCGCGACCATCCGGAAACCGATCAGGCCGACGTAGCTGACCCCGTCCACGGTGTCCGGACGGGTGCCGGCGGGCAGCAACGGCGCGACGAGGGCCGGAGCGACCGCCCAGTGCAGGAAGGTGAGGTCCTCCCAGCGCTGGCGCAGGAGCGCCCAGGGGAACGCCTGCCGGGGCGCGTGGTCGACCGGTTCGGGGTGCACACCCTCATCCTGGCCCAGGCGGTGGGCCGGCGTGGTCTCAGGCGTGCGGACCGACGCTGACGGTGCCGATGGTCAGCGACGCCCTACCCTCCAGGATGTCGCCGATCCGTTCGACCTCCTCCCCCAACGCCCGCTGCCGGGCGGCACTCAGTGTCTGTAGCGGTTCGACCGTGATGTGGATCGAGCGGCCGGAGCGGCGTTGGTGCCACACGCCGGCGACCACCCCGTCGACAAGCAGCACGGGATAGTTGCCGGCCTGGCCGCCGTTGAGCGCCCGCTCGGCGGCAGCGCCGGGGAAGAGCCGTTCGCGGGGGTGGCAACCGACCGTGTACGCGTCGAAGTACGGCAGCAGTCGCAACCCGGACGGCCGGTCGTCGGTGAACTCGGTGTCGTCGGCGTTCACCCAGGCCCGGCTGCCCTCCACCGCCACCTCGGTCAGATCTGCCGAGTCGAACAGCCCTGTCGCCCACCTCGGCTGCACGGCCATCCACCTGGCGAACTGTGCCGGGGTGGCCGGCCCGTACGCGTGCAGGTAGCCGCGGACGAGGGCGGCCAGGGCGGCGGGACCGGGCATCGGCGTGAACTCGGGCAGCCACCGGGCCGGGCTGGTGTACGTGCTGGCCCGACCGCGATTCGGCCCGAAGCAGATCACGCCGCCCCGCGTCGCGGCGGCCATCGCGGCCATCCACCGCGGCCATCTGTCCTGGAACGCCTCCATGACCAGGTCGCCCGCCCACGGGCCGGTGCGGGCCACGATCTCCTCGGTCAACTCGACGCTGGTCAGGTCGGTCTCGGCGACCGCGTCGGCGATGGCGGCGAGGACCTGATCGGTCTGCCGGGGGGTCAGCAACGCCACACTCCGCTCCCCGGGCGGGGCCGGAAACGCGGACAGCGCGCCGATCCACATCGGCAGGTCCGCCGCGGCGAGCAGGTGCACGGTGCCGCGCGGCCCACGGGTCTTGACCAGGGTGCGGTCGGACCACAGTGCCCGGCGCACCAGCTCGCGGGTGGCGCCCGGCACCCGCAGCCCGATGGACAACTCGGCGGCAGACGCGATCTGGGCGTGCGCGCCGCACATCGCCGACACCACGTCGGCGAGGCGTCCGGCACCCGGTGCCACGTCCGGGCCCGTGGTGGCGTCCGCCGCCGGTGCGGCGAGCCGGTGCCGCGCAAGACGTCGAGCGGACACCTGCGCCCAGCTCAGCTCCGTCATCGCGGGCAGCCGTCACATTTGCGGACGTCGACCGGGCACCACCGGAGTGCTTCGACAGCGCAGGTTCTCATGCCGCCCACGTTACGAGCGACGTGTGTCACTTCCGGCGACCGTCGCCGGCCCTGGGCACGGTGAGCCCCGACTCTTCCGCGCTTCCGGCTCGGAGCGGAGACGTTCACGCGCCGTAGGCTGGTAGCGGCGACAGGCACCGAGCAGGCGGCTCAAATCCCCTCAGGTGTGATGATTCGGGACCTGCGGGAGGACGTACTCGTGACGCAGAGCGACGCCGAGCTGATGGTGCTCGCGCAGGCGGGAGACGCGGCTGCGCTCGGGGCGCTGCTGACCCGGCACGAGGCCGGGATGCGTGCCGTCGCGCTGAGCGTCCTCGGTTACGGGCCGGACGCCGAGGACGCGGTGCAGGACGCGATGGTCGTCGCCCTGCGTCGCATCGGCGAGGTCCGCGACCCGACCGCCGTCGGCGGCTGGCTGCGGGCCATCGTCCGGAACAACAGCCGGATGGCGTTGCGGGGCCCCCGGGCCGTTCCGGTCGCCGAGCCGGAGTGGTTCAGCCGCCCGGCCGACACTCCCACCCCCGAGGAGGCGCTGGACCGGGCCGCGATGCGCGACTGGGTGTGGGACTCCATCGGCCAACTGTCCGAACCTGACCGGCTCGTCACCCTGCTGCGGTACTTCAGCGACGCGTCCTCGTACGAGCAGATCGCGGCCGTGTGCGGCGTGCCGGTCGGCACCGTCCGCAGCCGCCTCAGCCATGCCCGTCGCGCGCTCGCCGGCGGCCTCCGCACAGCGGCGAGCACGGCCCATGCGGACGTCGCCGCCTCCAACGACTCGCACTGGCGTGCCGGCCGCGACATGATCACCACGGCGATGGACGGGGACTTCGAGCGGGTGGTCCGCGAAAGCTGGTGGCCGGACGCCGAGATGATCGTGCCCGGCGGTCCCCGCGGTGGCCGTGACCTGGCGATCCACGGGATGAACCGCGATCTGGCCGCCGGAGTACGCCAGCGGCTGCGCAACGTGGTGAGCAGCGGCGACGTGCTGATCTGGGAGACCGACCTGATCAGCCCGCCCGACGACCCGGAGCACTGCCCACCCGCGGCGCTGTGGTTGCAGGTGCTGCGCGAGGGCCGGGTGCGCCAATTCACCCTCTTCCACCCGGTTCCGGCGCTGGTCTGAAAAACATCCCCGACCGAGCGAACTTTCCCCTCGGCCCGTGCATCTGGTCCGCGTCAGGGACCAGTCACCGCGTCGGCGGACGCCGCGCGGATCTCGGATCGGGAGAGCAACAATGAGTTCCACCAGCCACGACGCCAGCGCCCTCGCGCCGGGCGCGCACACCATCACCGTCGACGGCGTGTCACAGGTCTACCACGTCGCCGGCACCGGCCCGGTCTGCGTGGCGCACTCCGGCGGACCGGGCATCGAATGGTCCTACCTACGCGCGCCCGGCTTGGAGGAGCACTTCACGATGGTGTACGTGGAGCCGGTGGGCACCGGTGCCTCCGGACGCCTCGACAACCCCACCGATTACCGTCTCGACGCCTATGTCCGGTTCCTCCACGCGATCGTCGCGCACCTCGGCGAGCCCCGGGTGTATCTCCTCGGACACTCGTACGGCGGGTTCGTCATCCAGCGGTACGCCCTCGACCACCCGGACCGGGTCGCCGGTCTCGCCCTGTACGACACCTCGCCCGTCACCGGGGCGGAGTTCTGGGCCGAGGCGGTGGCCGGTGTCGCCGCGTACCCGCAGCGGCACCCGGACCGACCGGAGGCGGCGGCGATCCCGGCGTTCTTCGAGCAGCTCCACGCGGCGACCGACGACGAGTCGTTGGGCGCTGCGCTGCGCGCCGTTCTGCCGGTGTACTTCGCGGACTTCTGGGGCCGACAGCACGAGTTCGCCCCCCTTCAGGCCGGCGTCCGGATCTGGGCGGAGCCGGCAACCGCCCAGGATCCGGCCCCATTCGACATCCGGGACAGGCTCGGTGAGATCACCGTGCCCGCCGTGGTGATCGTCGGGGCGTACGACTTCATCTGTGGGCCCCGCTGGGCCGCCCAGCTGCACGCGGGGCTCGCGGACTCGCGACTGGTGACGCTCGAGCGGAGCGGACACTTCGCGCACATCGAGCAGCCGGCCGAGTTCACCGACGCCGTGGTGGAGCTGCTGAAGCGGTGACGCACGGCGGCGCCCGTCCCGCCGTCAAGATCCGCGCACGATCAGCGATGGTGCTGCCTCCCGCGCCTCGGAGGCCGCAACAACCGGGATGTTGCGGCCTCCGAGGCGGGTTCGTCACAGCGGGCAGGCCTCGGGGTGCGGTCGCGTTGCACGGTCATAGGCTGGGCACTTTGCTGCAGCGTGACGAAGAGGAGACCGCCGTGAGCCAGACCGAACGTGTGGATTCCGTCGACGAGTGGAACGTGGTCGAGGACGACGGGGTTCTGGACGCCTCCGACACCCTCGACGACGACCGGGTCGGCGACCCCCTCGACACCGGCATCGTCGCCGAGGACCACTGGACGGCGGCGAACCGCTTCGGCACCACGCCCGCCGAGGAGCGGGCCGGCGAGTCCCTGGAGCAACACCTCGCCCAGGAGGTGCCGGATGTCGACCCGTACGCCGAGGGTGGCGACGACGAGGACGAGCTGACCCGCCGGGGGTACGAGTCGGAGGCGCGTGCCGGTCGACTCGTCGCCTACGACGAGGGCGTCCGCGAGGACGACGAAGCCGAGTCGGTGGCGTGGGACGCCGGCATCGACGCGGGTGCCGCAAGCGCGGAGGAAGCGGCGATCCACGTGGTGGAGGACCCGGACGGGCCCGGCGACGGTCCGCTGCGCTGACGCGTACCCGCCGGGCCCGACACCTCGCGGGGTGCCGGGCCCGGCGGCGTCGGTCAGTGGATGACGACCGGCGTCTTGACCTGCTCGCCCTGCGGGTCGTCGAGCTGTGCCGGCTGACGTCGGCGCGGCAGGAACGCCGCCGGGATGATCGTGAGCACGACAAGCGCGAACGCGACCCAGAACGTGCTCGCGAACGACTTGGCGGCGAAGTCCAACCCGCGCTCGATGATCGACGGGTCCACCGGCATCTGCTGGAGCAGCTCCGGCCGCTGCTGGGACGCGATGGCCAGCCCGGCCTCGGTGATCGGCTTGCCGCTCTGGTCGACCAGACCGGGGATCGGCCGGGAGCCGTTCAGCTCGTTGGTGAGGATCACCGACATCACGGCGGCGCCGACCGACCCGCCGATCTGCTGGAGGATGTTGACGAGCGTCGAGCCGCGCGCCACCTCCTGCGCCTGCAACGTCCGCAGCGCCGAAGTCATGATCGGCATCATCGTGCCGCCCATGCCCAGGCCCATCACGAACAGCGACCCACCGAGCATCCAGTACGAGGTCTGCGGGTCGACCTGGGTGAAGCCGAAGAACCCGACGACGATGAGCCCCAGCGCGAACGGCACGGTACGCCCGATCGGCACCCGGTCGGCAAGCGTGCCGGCGATCGGCATGGTGATCATCGCGCCGATGCCCTGCGGGGCCATCAGCAGACCAGCGGCCAGCGTCGACTCACCGCGCACCTGCAGGAAGTAGCTCGGGAACAGCAGGCCGGCGCCCATGAAGGCGATGATGAACACGAACATCGTCACCGACGCGATGGTCAGGCTGCGGTTGCGGAACAACCGCAGGTCGAGCAGCGGGTGCCGGGGCTTGAACGAGTAGAGCACGAACGCCACCACCAACGCGCCGCCGACAAGCATCGGGGCCCACACCTTGGTCTCGGCGAAGGTGCCCACCTCCGGCAACGACGAGATGCCGTAGAGGAACAGGGCGAGGCCCGGCGAGAGCATCAGCATGCCGACGAAGTCGAACGACTCGGACGGCTCGGGCGCGTCCTTCGGCAGCGCGAACTGCGCGTAGATCAGCCCGACGACACCGATCGGCAGGTTGATCAGGAAGATCCAGTGCCAGCTCGCGGTGTCGATCAGCCAACCACCGAGGATCGGACCACCGATCGGCCCCAACAGCATCGGGATGCCGAGGACGGCCATCAGCCGGCCGATCCGGTGCGGGCCGGCGGCCCGGGTCATGATGGTCATGCCCAGCGGCATGAGCATGCCGCCGCCGAGGCCCTGCAGGACCCGGTAGCCGATCAGCTCGCCAATCGTGTCGGCGGTGGCGCAGAGCCCGGACCCGATCGTGAACAGGGCCAGCGCCACCATGTAGAGCCGCTTGGTGCCGAACCGGTCCGCCGCCCACCCGCTGAGCGGGATCACGGTGGCAAGGGCGAGGGTGTAGGCGGTCATCGTCCAGGCGACGCGGGCGTAGGACGCGTCGAACTCACTCTGGAACTTGGGCAGCGCCACGCTGACCACTGTCACGTCGAGGATCGACATGATCGCGCCAAGGACGACGACGCCCGCCACCTTGAGCACCGCGGCGTCGAGTTTGTCCGATGTCGCGACGGATTGCTGTGTCACTAACTCTCCTGAAGTCGATTGAGCCGGCCGATGGTGGGCGGTGGCGGCGATGCCGCGCCTACCGGGCGCGGGGCGCGACGAGCCTGGGCAGGGCGCGCGGAGGCAGACTAACTGCCAGGTGTGACGATTCGCCGCCGGATTTCGTGACCGCCGGAGCGCGTATCCGAACGGCCGTCCAATTGCAGCCGCTCGTCGGGGTGGCGGTCTGCCTCAGACGGTGACCACCGGCACACCGGGTGCCGCCACCGCCGGCCGGATCGTCCTCGCGCGTCGACCGGGGCCGACCTCAGCCAGGGATCGCGGAACCCTGGATGAACCGCACCTGGTTGGGCTTCGGCGGCGGTGCGACTGTCGGCCCATGACACCTTCCACCCACACCGTCGCCGGTCACTGGATCGGTGGCGAGACCGTCACCGGCTCCGCCGGCACCCTTCCCGTCGTGAACCCGGCCACCGGCGAGGTCGTCGCCGAGACCCCGGCCGGCAGCGCCGCCGACGTCGACCGCGCCGTCGCCGCCGCGCGGGCGGCCTTTCCCGCCTGGTCGGCAACCACCCCGCAGCACCGGGCGGACGTGCTGCGCCGCCTCGGCGCCGGCCTCGCCGCCCGGACGGAGGAGATCGCCCAGGCGATCACCGCCGAGATGGGCTCCCCGATCGGGATGTCCCGGACCGCCCAGGTGGCGTTCCCGGCCGCGGTGGTCGAGTCCGTCGCCGGCCTGGCCGACGACTTCGCCTGGACCGAGGAGGTCGGCAACTCGCTGATCGTCCGCGAGCCGATCGGGGTGGTCGGCGCGATCACGCCGTGGAACTTCCCGCTCCAGCAGATCGTCTCCAAGCTGGCCCCGGCCCTGCTCGCCGGCGACACGATGGTCTTCAAGCCGTCCGAGAACGCTCCGCTGACCGCCCGGATCCTCGCCGAGGTGACCGCCGAGGCGGGCGTACCGGCCGGCGTCTTCAACATCGTCTACGGCACCGGCGCGACCGTCGGCGAGGCGATCTCCGCCCACCCGGACATCGACATGATCTCGTTCACCGGCTCCACCCGCGCCGGGCAGCGCATCTCCGCGGTGGCCGCGACGACCGTCAAGCGGGTCGCGCTGGAACTGGGCGGAAAGGGCGCGAACATCATCCTCGACGACGCCGACCTGCCGACCGCGGTCGAGCGAGGGCTGATGATGGCGTTCAGCAACGGCGGTCAGGTCTGCGGCGCGTGGCCCCGGATGCTGGTGCCCGCCTCCCGGCAGGACGAGGTCGTGGCGCTGGCCGTCGAGGCCGCGAAGCAGTACACCGTGGGCGACCCCGGCGACGAGGCCACCCGGATCGGCCCGATGGCCTCCGAGGCCCACCGGCAGAAGGTCGTCGGCTACGTCGAACGGGGCATCGCCGACGGCGCCCGGCTCATGTTCGGCGGGCCGGAGCGGCCCGAGGGGCTGCCCGTCGGGGCGTACGTCCAGCCGACGATCTTCGCCGACGTCGACCCGACCTCCGCGATCGCCCAGGAGGAGATCTTCGGCCCGGTGCTGACGATCATCCCGTACGCCGACGAGGACGAGGCCGTCGCCATCGCCAACGGCACGGCGTACGGCCTGAACAGCGGCGTCTTCGGCGAGCCGGAGCACGCCCTCGCCGTCGCCCGGCGGCTGCGCGTGGGCCAGGTCGACGTGAACGCCGGCCACTGGAACCCCCTCGCCCCCTTCGGCGGCTACAAGCAGTCCGGCAACGGTCGCGAGTTCGGCCGGCTGGGCCTGGAGGAGTTCCTGGAAACCAAGTCCATCCAGCGCTGACCCCCCGCCCCCCGCGCCCCGCGCCCCGCGCCCCGCCCCCCGCGCCCACGCCCGCGCCCGCGCCCGCGCCCGCGCCCGCGCCGATCTTGCACTTTCGGATGCCGATGTGGGGCATTTCGCCCGTTATGGCGCGACAGAAAGTGCAAGATCGCGAAACCCGGGGGCGGGGCGGGGGTGGAACAGCGGGCCTGGGCTGCCGTGTTGTTCTCGTCGTGCCGGTCGACAGCCGGCACCCACCGATCGGAGTCACCGTGGACCGCGCTCAACTCGCCAGCTTCCTGCGCACCCGCCGCGAAGCTCTCCAGCCCGAGGACGTCGGGTTGCCCAGGGGCCCACGGCGGCGTACGGGAGGGCTGCGGCGCGAGGAAGTCGCCACGTTGAGCGGGATGTCCACCGACTACTACAGCCGGTTGGAGCAGCAGCGTGGGCCGCACCCCTCGGAGCAGATGCTCGCCGCGCTGGCCCGTGGCCTGCGGCTGTCGCTCGCCGAACGGGACCACCTGTTCCGGTTGGCCGGGCACGCCGTGCCACACCGTGCGGTACGGGCCGACCACGTCAATCCGGGGATGATGCGGATCCTCGACCGGATGCACGACACCCCGGCCCAGGTGGTGAACCACCTCGGCGAGACCCTGGCGCAGACCGGGCCAGCCGTCGCCCTGCTCGGTGACGAGACCCGGTACACCGGGCTGGCGCGCAGCGCGCACCACCGCTGGTTCACCGACCCGACGGTCCGGCGTTTGCACCCGGCCGAGTACCACGAGACGCAGAGTCGGCTGCTCGTGGCGCACCTGCACGCGGCGTACACCCGGGACGGGCGCGGATCGCGGGCCGCGGCGCTCGTCGACGACCTGCTGGCCCGGAGCGCCGAGTTCGCCCGGTTGTGGCGGGAGCACCCGGTGCCCGCCGGCTACTGCCCGCCCAAGCACTTCGTGCACCCTGAGGTCGGCGCGTTGGAACTGCACTGCCAGACGCTTGTGGACCCGGACCAGTCACAGACGCTGTTGGTCTTCACCGCCGCGCCCGGGTCGCCGAGCGACGAGAAGCTGCGGCTGCTCTCCGTCATCGGCGCCCAGCTCGTCTGACGACTGCGCGCTGCGGGCCGGGTAGCGGGCTGGGCTGACGCCCAGGTAGCGCCGGAAGTGGCGGGTCAGGTGGGCCTGGTCGAAGAATCCGGCCGCGACGGCGGTCTCGACCGGCCGCTGCCCGGCGAGGAGCAGGCGGCGCGCCAGCTCGACCCGGCGGCCGGTCAGGTACGAGTGTGGTGGCACGCCGTGCGTCCGGGTGAACGTCCGGACCAGGTGGGTGGGGTGCGCGTGCAGCAGGGCGGCGGCCTCGCTCAGCGTGACGCCCTCGACGGTCCTGGCGTCCAACAGTTCCCGCAGGCGCACCGCGAGGCCGCGTCCTGGCGGTTGCACACCGACTGGCGAGCGGCGGCGGAGTTGGCGGCGCAGCCGGTCCAGGATGAACGCGAGTCGACTTTCGGCCTCGAACTCGTCACCGGGTGCGGCGAGCGCCCGGTGCAGGTGGTGGATCCGGTCGCGGAGGTGCGGATCGGCCAGGTCCGGTTCGTCGACGGCCCGGCCGCCCAGCTCGGCGTCGAGCGCCGTGGTGTCGAGGTACAGGACCCGCTTGCGGAAGCCGCCCGGGGTGGCGGAGCTGCCGTCGTGCGGCACGTACGGCGGCAGCAGGGTGACCGATGTGCGCAGCGCGCCGTGCCGGTGCCGGTCGAGGTCGAAGCGGACCGCGCCGTCGTCGACGATCAGCAGCGTCCACACCTCGTGGATGTGCCGAGGGTAGGCGTGGTCGACGAAATGGGCGTGGAAGACCTCGGCGACCCCGGCTACCGTGGGTCGCCACGCGCTGACGTGCGAGCCCGCCGGGCGGGTGGCCACGCTAAGAACGTACAAGACCGCTAGGCGCCGGGGCGGGCAGGCTCGACGCCATGACCGAACCGATCCGCTTTCCCACGAAGATCGCCGTCCTGCTCCGTGACGACCTGGCGAGCTGGCAACGGCTGAACGTCACCGCCTTTCTGGTCAGCGGCATCGCGAGCACGTTGCCGGAGCTGCTCGGCGAGGAGTACCGCGACGCGGACGGCACCCGCTACCTGCCGATGTTCGGCCAGCCGGTGCTGGTCTTCGCCGGGGATCGCGCGGCGTTGGTCGACGCGCACTCGCGCGCCCTCGCCCGTGGTGTGCGGGTGGCGATCTTCACGTCCGAGTTGTTCGCCACCGGCAACGACCGGGACAACCGTGCCGCCGTGCGCGCGGTCGGACGGGAGAAGCTCGACCTGGTTGGCCTGGCGTTGCACGCGCCCCGCGCCGTGGTGGACAAGGTGCTCAAGGGTGCGTCCATGCACCCGTAACGGCATTCGTGGCGACGAAGACATTGATATCGGTCCGTACGGCTGTAATGATTAACACACTTTACAGTTGTTTCGTCGCCCGGAAGGACCCCCACATGGCGCGCCGACTGGCCGGGCTCGCGCCCCGCCGCCCCCGCATCAGGCTCACCTCCGCGCTCGCCGCGGCCCTACTCGCCGTACCGGCCGGCCTGGTCGTCGGCGCGACACCGGCGACGGCCGCCGCGACGGGCACCATCACCGGGTACGGCGGCAAGTGCGTCGACGTGGCCGCCGCGAACCCGGCAAACGGCACCGCCGTCCAGCTCTACGCCTGCAACGGCTCGACGGCGCAACAGTGGACGGTCGCCGACGACGGCACGATCCGGGCGCTGGGCAAGTGCCTCGACATCGCCGCCGCCAGCACCGCAAACGGTGCCCGGGTGCAGATCTACGACTGCAACGGCACCGCGGCGCAGCAGTGGTCGGCGAGCGCCGGGCAACTGGTCAACCCGACGTCGGGCAAGTGCCTCGACGCGACCGGCCAGAGCTCGGCCGACGGGACGCCGTTACAGATCTGGAGCTGCACCGGCACCGCCAACCAGACCTGGGCGCTGCCCACCGGCGGCGGCACCACACCACCGCCGTCGAGTGGGTTCAGCCACCCCGGCGTGCTGGTCAGCCGGGGCCAACTCGACTTCGTCCGGAGCCGGGTGCAGGCCGGCGCGCAGCCCTGGGCTGCGGCGTACAACCAGATGATGGGCAGCCGGTACGCCTCGCTGTCGCGCACCCCGGCACCCCGTTCGGTGGTCGAGTGCGGTTCCTACTCCAACCCGAACAACGGCTGCACGGACGAGCGGGAGGACGCCATCGCGGCGTACACCGACGCGCTGGCCTGGTACATCACCGGCGACGCCAGGTACGCGCAGAAGTCGATCCAGATCATGGACGCGTGGTCGGCGACGATCACCGCACACACCGGCAGCAACGGCCCGCTGCAGACCGGCTGGGCCGCCTCGGTCTGGCCCCGGGCCGCCGAGATCATCAAGTACACGTACACCAGTTGGCCCAACGCCAACCGCTTCGCCACCATGCTGCGCAACGTCTACCTGCCGGTGGTGCGCAACGGCTCGAACAGCAACGGCAACTGGGAACTGACCATGATGGAGGCCGCCGTCGGCATCGCCGTCTTCCTGGACGACCGGAGCGCCTACGACGCGGCGGTCACCCGCTTCCTCAACCGCACCCGGGCCTTCATCTACCTGCCCAGCGACGGCGCGTTGCCGTACACGATGCCCGGCAGCGGCCTGGACACCAGCTCCGAGATCATCGGCTACTGGCAGGGCCAGTCCACCTTCGTCGCCGGCCTCGCCCAGGAGACCTGCCGCGACTTCGTCCACACCGGGTACGGCATCTCCGCCATCTCGCACGTCGCGGAGACCTCCCGGATCCAGGGACGGGACCTGTACCCGCAGGTCGGTGAGCGGCTGCGCCAGGCGTTGGGCTTCCACTCGCGCTACCAGCTCGGCGAGGCGCCGCCGTCGTGGCTCTGCGGCGGCAGCCTCACCCGGGGCCTCGGGCCGATCACCGAGGTCGGCTTCAACGCGATGAGCACCCGGTTGGGCAACGTCATGACCAACACGCAGACCCTCACGCTGCAACAACGTCCGGCGGGAACGAACAACCTCTTCGTCGCCTGGGAGACGCTCACCCACGCCAACAACCCCAACTGACCACGCTGCCGTGGGGTGGCGCCGAGTGCGTGGCGCCACCCCACGGCGTGCTCAGTTGTCGGCGCCCAACGCCACCACCGGGCTGACCCGCGATGCCCGACGGGCCGGCAGCACCCCGGCCAGCGCGGTCAACAGAACCAGGGCCACGAACAGCCCGGCCAGCGGCAGCAGCGGCGCGGTCAGCGGTGCCTCGATCCCGAGAGTTCGAACCGCCAACCAGGCGTACGGGATGCCGAGCACCAGGCCGATCGTCGCGCCGATCACCCCGTACAGGCCGGACTCGACGGTCAGCATGGTCCGCAGGCCGGTCCGGGACAGCCCGATCGCCCGGAGTAACCCGGACTCGCGGACCCGTTCCACCACCGAGAGCGCGGTCGTCGAGCCCACGCCGACGACCGCGATCAGCACGGTCAGCCCGACCAGCCCGACGGCGATCCAGACCAGGGTGCGCACCAACGCGTCGTTCCGGTCGCGTTCGTCGGCGAGCACGGTGAGGCCCACCCCGTCGCTGCCTCCGATCGCCTGGCGCAGGGCCCGCACGCCGGCGGTGCGACCGTCCTCGCCGGTCGCGGCGGCGTCGGCCAGCAGACCGGTGTACGCGGCTGACACGTCGAGCCGGTCCAGGTCGGCCGGGTCGGCGAGGATGCCCGCGTGCAGCGGGCCGTCACCGGGCAGGATCGCGACCACCCGCACGTCGACCCTGCTGGTGGCGACGGCGAGCGCGACGGTGTCACCGACCCGCAGATCCGCGTCCCGCGCGACCCAGCTGTTGAGCACGATCCGGCCGGGGCCACGATCGGCCAGGGTGCCCTGGGCGACGTCCAGGTCGGCGGTGGTCGGCAGCGCCGCCAGATCCAGGTCGCTCGTCGGATAACCGGACTCGACGTGGCCGAGCCGGTCGGCGCCGCGCAGCAGCGTGGCGTCGCCGACCATCCGGTACGGCACCACCCGGGCCAGCGCGCCGGTGGCCGCCTCGGCCCGGGTCACGACTGCCGGCGGCAGCGTCCCACCGTTGCTGGTGACCTCGAAGTCGGTCGGGGCCGAGAGCGCCATCTCCCGGTCGGCGAGGATCTGCAGCGACGCGCCGCCGATGACCACTCCGGAGATCAGGGTCACGCCCAGCGCGACCACGACGGAGACCGCAGCCGCCCGGCGCGGCGCCCCGCCGATCCCGCCGACCGACATCCGCCCGAGTGGGCCGAACTGCCGCAGCGGCCAACCCACCACGGCCAGCACCGGGCGCACCAGCAGCGGCCCGAGAGCCACCAGGGCACAGAACGCCAGCGCACCGGACGCGACAAGCAGGAGCAGGGGCATCGTCGGGTCGTAGGTCGACTGGTCCGGATCCGGCAACAGACTGATCGTCGCGACCGCCGCCAGGACCGCGCCGACGGCCAGGAGCAGCCCGAAGACCAGGCGCAGCACGCCGATGCCACGCCGACCGGCGGTGGTGCTCGACGTGCGCAGCGCCTCCAGTGGGGAGACCCGGGCGGCGGAGAGCGCCGGTGCCAGCACGGCCAGCACGGTGACCACGACGGCGCCGATCACCACGGCGACCGCCGCCGCCAGCGGCAGGCCCGGCGAGGAGACCGCGTGGCCGGTGCCGCGCAGGACCGCCGGCAGCGCGTACCCGAGGGTGAGCGCGGACGCGACCCCGACGACGCCGGCCACCAGCCCGGTCAGGGCTCCCTCGGCGGTCAGGGCCGCCACCAGCGTGCCGCGACCCGCGCCGACGGCCCGCAGCAGGGCGAGCTGCCGCATCCGCTGGGCGAAGACGATGCGGAACGTCGAGGTGACCACGAGCGCCGCCGCGACGACCGCGATGGAGACGAACACGCCGACCAGGAGGAAGAGTTTCCCGACCTGCTCGGCTGCCGCGTTGGCCTCGGACTCGCGCACCTCGGCGCCGGAGCGGATCGGCTGGCCCGCGACCGCCGCGGTCACCCGTTGACGGACGACCTCCGTCGCGGTGTCGGGGGCCACCCGTACGTCGACGCGCTCCACCGCCGTCAGGCGCGCCCAGGCGATCACGGCCCCGTCCGGGGCGTACGCGTCGTAGCCGGCGTCGGCCGCGGCGTCCACCAGGCCGGTCACGGTGAGCGGGGCGGGCGCGGTGAGTTCGCCGCCCACGGCGCGGGTGGTGGTGCCGACCGACAGCCCGAGCCGCTCGGCGGTACGCGGGGTGATGGCGATCTCGCCGGGCTGGTCCGGGTAGCTGCCCTCGATCAGACGAACGGTGCTGAGCGGGCCGGTGCCGGGATCGGCCTGGAGGTTGAGGTAGTCCTCGCCGATGGAGACCCCGGTCGCGACCCGGGCCACCACGTCGGCCACCCCGGGCACCGCCCGGATCTGCCGCAGGTCTTCCACTGTCGGTGGCGGCACGTCGGTGCTGCCGATCACCAGATCGGTGACGGCCGGGGTGGCGCTGAGGTTGTCCCGCACGGTCCGTTCGGTGATCTGCTGGACCAGCACGGTGCCGAAGACGACGAACGACGCGACCAGGATCGCCAGGCCGGTCAGGATCAGCCGGCCGGGCCGTCGGGCCGCGGCGGTCGTCTGGGTACGCAGCACCGTCGCCCTCATGCGTGGGCCGCCAGGTCACGCAGGGCGTCGGTGACCGACACCTGGTTCGGCCTGTCGATCTCGCCGGCCAGCCGCCCGTCGGCGAGCAGCACCACCCGGTCGGCGTACGCGGCGGCGATCGGGTCGTGGGTGACCATGACGACGGTCTGGCCGAGGTCGCGCGCGGAGTCGCGCAGGATGGTGAGAACCTCCGTACCGGAGCGGGAGTCGAGGTTACCGGTCGGCTCGTCGGCGAAGACCACCTCGGGCCGGGCCACCAGCGCCCGGGCCAGCGCGACTCGCTGCTGCTGGCCACCGGACAGCTCACTGGGCCGGTGGTTCAGGCGGTCGCCCAGGCCGAGCACCCGCACCAGGTGTCCCAGGAGTTCGGCGTCGGGCTGCCGACCGGCCAGGTCGAGCGGCAGGGTGATGTTCTGCGCGGCGGTGAGCTGCGGCAGCAGGTTGAAGGACTGGAAGACGAAGCCGATCCGCTCCCGGCGTACCCGGGTCAGCGTCCGGTCCGACTGGCCGGTCAGCTCCGTGCCGCCGAGCAGGACGCGACCGGAGGTGGCCGTGTCGAGGCCGGCGAGGCAGTGCATCAGGGTCGACTTGCCGGACCCGGACGCGCCCATGATCGCGGTGAACCCGGCCCGGCCGAAGCCGACCGAGACCCCGTCCAGAGCACGGACGGCGGCGTCGCCACTGCCGTACACCTTCACCAGGTCGACCGCGGCGACCGCGGCGTGGCTGGTCTCCGGCGGGGCGTGGGTTGTCATCGTTCCTCCAGTGGCTGCGTGGTGACCTGCAAAGCCTCGCCAGCACCGCCGGTCTGGCGCATCGGCCCGGGGCCGGGTATCGCCGACGCCGGGTCTGCCTTTTGGCCGATCCGCCACCTCCGCCCGGCTGGCTACGCTGGGTCACCATGAGCACGCCGGATCTTCGACGACTGTGGGTACGCCTGGCCCAGGCCGCCGGACTGGTGGCGATCGGGCTGCTCGCCCTCTTCGACCTCCGGTACAGCTCGCCCAGCGGCCTGACCGCCGTGCTGCTGGTGCTGGTGCGGGCGGGGCTCGCGGTGGCGACGGTGCCGCTCTGGCTGCCGGTGCACCGGCCGGGCTCCCGCCGGCTGCCGTGGGCCGCGCTGGCCCTCGCCTCGGCGTCACTGGCCGTGACCGCGGTGATTGTGATCGTTCCGGACGGCCACTTCGGGCTCGGCGGTAGCTGGGGCCTCGCCGAGTCGGCCGGGCTGATCGGGGTGGTCTTCGTGGTGGCGCGCTGGGGGGCGCCCCGACTCGCTCCGGCGGCGGCGGTGGTCGCCGGGCTCGCCGTCGCCGCGTTGCCACTGCGCTCCGGTGCCGAAAGCCTCCTGGTGATCTTCGGTCTGCTTCAGGTGATCGCCGCTGCCGGAGCCGCCGGCGCGGGGCTCTACCTGCGCATCGTGGCCGCCGGTCGGGAGCGGGCCATCGCGCTGGTGCGGGCCGAGCAGCGTGCCGAGTTCGCCCGGGATCTGCACGACTTCATCGCCCACCACGTCACCGGCATCGTGGTGCAGGCGCAGGGTGCCCGGTTCGTCGCCGAACAGGACCCGCAGCGGGTGATCGTCGCCCTGGAGCAGATCGAGCGGGCCGGCGCCGAGACGATGGCCTCGATGCGACGGATGGTCGGGATCCTGCGCAACCCGGACGCGCCGCCCGACGCGCCGCTGGCCCCCCTGGCCGGAGTCACCGAGCTGGCGCCGCTGCTTACCGGTTTCAACGGCGCGGCGAACGCGCCGGCACGACTGCACGTCGACGGCGACCTGACCGGGCTGCCGGTGGAGGTCTCGACGTCGGCGTACCGGGTGGTGATGGAAGGGCTGACAAACACCCGCCAGCACGCACCGGACGCGCGGTCCGTGCAGGTGGCGGTGCGGCGCACCCCGGACTGGCTGCTGGTCCGGGTCGCCGACGACGGGGCGTCGCCGCGCGGCACACCGGCCCGGGGGCACGGCTTCGGGCTCATCGGCCTGAGCGAGCGGGTGCGTGCCCTCGGCGGCACGGTCACCGCGGGGCCGGGCGTCGCCGGGGGTTGGGTGCTCGACGCGGCGTTCCCGCTGCAGGTGGTGGTGCTCCGGTGATCCGGGTGCTGATCGCCGACGACCAGGCCATGGTGCGGACCGGCTTCGCAATGATCATCGGGGCCCAGCCGGAGATGGAGGTGGTCGGCGAGGCCGCCGACGGGGTCCAGGCGGTCGAGTTGGCCCGACGACTCCGCCCGGACGTGGTGCTGCTGGACATCCGGATGCCCCGCCTCGACGGTCTCGAGGCACTGCGGCTGCTCGCCGGGCCGGGCGTCGTCGATCCGGTCCGGGTGGTCGTCGTGACGACCTTCGACCTCGACGAGTACGTGCACACCGCGCTCTCCAACGGCGCCTGCGGCTTCCTTCTCAAGGACTCCGGCCCGGCCCTGCTGGTGGAGGCGGTGCGCGCGGCCGTGGCCGGCGACGCGCTCATCAGCCCTTCGATCACGGTACGGCTGTTGGAGCACCTCAGCTCACCCGCCCCGGCGCGCGACGGCGGTGGGCTGTCGCCACGGGAACTCGACGTCGTGAAGCTCGTCGCCCGGGGCCTGACCAACGCCGAGATCGCCACCCAGCTCTTCATCGCCGTGGGCACGGTCAAGACCCACCTGGCGAGCGTGCAGATGAAACTCGAGGCCCGCAACCGGGTCGAGATCGCCGCCTGGGCCTGGGAACGCCGCCTCGTCGCCTGAGCCCTCACATCCACCGAAACGGTCGAGAGGTCGAATCGACGACACCTGCTGCACCGACCGCATCCACAGCACCGACCGCACCGACCGCACCGATGTCGTAGACGATTCAGCTCCAAAGGCAGCGATCGGCACAACATGCACCAGCCCTGAGCCGAATCCTCGCGCCGAAGTCAGCGTCCGACCCCCAGCGGGGCAGCCTCCCGAACCACGGTGACCTAACATAGACAGAGTTGGATTGATGGTGATTGGCGGGCGACCGAGGCGGGGGAATCATCATGTGTGATCGTCGAAATCGAGGAATCCGGTCGAAGGCCGCCGCGCTGGCCGCCGGCGTGCTGGCGGTGACCCTGGTGGCCGTCGGCGCGACCCCGGCGTACGCCGCCGAGGACACCGAACGCCCCACCGCCCCCGGCCCGATCACTGTCGCCGCCATCGACACCACCTGGGTCGAGCTGACCTGGGCTGCCTCGACCGACAACGTGGGAGTGGTCCGTTACCCGGTGTCCGCGCGGTTCGAGGACAACGGCCTGACCTGGTCGACCGAGACCAACAGCATTCGGATCACCGGCCTGCGGCCGTCGCGCACGTACACCTTCTTCGTGTCGGCGCTGGACGCGGCCGGCAACGGTTCACCATCGACCGCGCCCCTGCGGTTGACCATGCCACCGGGCGACGACCAGCCGCCGGGTGCGCCGGGTCAACCGGTGGCGTTCGACGTCACCGCCACGGTGGTCCGGCTGCGTTGGGCGCACGCGGTGGACAACGCGGTGGTCGAACGGTACGAGGTGTTCCGGGTGGACACCGGCGGCGCGCTCACCCTAATCCGCGACGTCTCCCAGTACCCGCCCGTCAACAGTGCCCAGATCAGCGGGTTGACGCCGAACACCACGTACACCTTCGTGGTGCGCGCCCGCGACGAGGTCGGACTCCTGTCCCCGCTGTCCGCACCGGTTACCGTCACCACCCTGCCGCCGCCGCCGAGCTGCGCGGTCCGGTCGATAGTGGGTCAGTGGCCGGACGGTTTCGTGGCGCAGCTCGCGGTCACGAACACCGGTCCGACCCCGATCGACGGGTGGACGATGAGCTGGCGGTTCTACGCCGGCCAGAAGCTGCGCAGCCTGTGGGGCGCGGAGCTCGTCGACCGCGACAGCAGCTACCTGCGGGTGCGCAACCTCCGCCACAACAGACTGATCCCGCCCGGCGGCACGGTTTCGCTTGGCGTCGCCGCCAGCGGCGCGCAGGCGCCGCAGGAGGTCAGCGTCAACGGCGGCCTCTGCACGGTGGCAGACGAATAACACTCGGGTACGGAGTCTGGCGTGCGCCGCGACATCTTGCGACGCTAACGCCTGTGTATGACTACGACCTGTTGGTGCTGGGCTCCGGGCCCAGCGGTCAGAAGGCCGCGATCGCCGCCGCCAAGCTCGGCAGGCGGGTCGGCATCGTGGACCGCCGCGACATGATCGGTGGGGTGTGTATCAACACCGGCACCGTCCCCTCCAAGACGTTGCGCGAGGCCGTGCTCTACCTGACCGGCCTGAGCCAGCGGGACCTCTACGGCAGCAGTTACCGGGTCAAGGAGGACATCACGGTCAGCGACCTGGCGGCCCGGACCCAGCACGTCATCACCCGGCAGACCGACGTCATCCGCAACCAACTGTCCCGCAACCGGGTCACGATGATCACCGGCACCGGGCGTTTCGCCGACGCGCACTCCATCTGGGTCGACGGCGGCTCCGGCCGCGAGTCCAAGGTGACCTTCGACAAGGTCGTCATCGCCGCCGGCACCCGCCCAGCCCGGCCGGACAGCGTCGACTTCGACGACCGGACGATCGTCGACTCCGACGGTGTCATCAACCTCCAGGCCGTCCCCCGCAGCATGGTCGTGGTGGGCGCCGGCGTGATCGGCATGGAGTACGCCTCGATGTTCGCCGCGCTCGGCACCAAGGTGACGGTGGTGGAACGCCGCGACCGGATGTTGGACTTCTGCGACGACGAGATCGTCGAGTCCCTCAAGTACCACCTGCGCGACCTGTCCGTGGCGTTCCGCTTCGGCGAGGAGGTCGCCGCCGTGGAGAAGCACCAGACGGCCGCGCTGTGCATCCTCAAGAGCGGCAAGAAGATCGTCGCCGACACGGTGATGTACTCGGCCGGCCGGCAGGGACAGACCGACGACCTGGCCCTGGAGGCTGCCGGGCTGGAGGCCGACCGACGCGGCCGGATCGCCGTCGACGCCAACTACCGCACGGCGGTGGAGAACGTCTACGCCGTCGGTGACGTGATCGGCTTTCCCGCGCTCGCCTCCACCTCGATGGAGCAGGGCCGGCTGGCCGCGCAGCACGCCTGCGGCGAACCGATCCGGGAGATGCACGGCCTCCAGCCGATCGGCATCTACACGATCCCGGAGATCAGCTTCGTCGGGCAGACCGAGGCGCAGCTCACCGAGCGCTCGACACCGTTCGAGGTGGGCATCGCCAGGTATCGCGAGCTGGCCCGGGGTCAGATCGTGGGCGACTCGTACGGCATGTTGAAGCTGCTTGTCTCCCCCGACGACGGCCGGCTGCTCGGCGTGCACGTGTTCGGCACCGCCGCCACCGAGATCGTCCACATCGGGCAGGCGGTGATGGGGTGCGGCGGCACGATCGACTATCTGGTCGATGCGGTGTTCAACTACCCGACGCTCGCCGAGGCGTACAAGGTCGCCGCCCTGGACGCTTCAAACAAGATCCGCAACATCACCCGCATCGACGGCTAACCACCACCGCCGACCTCAACCAGCCCCACCCCACCCCCACCCCACCCCCACCCCGCCCCGCCCCGCGCCCCGGTGATCAAGAGGTTTGCGTCACGACACGCCGAGCGCGATGACGCAAACCTCTTGATCACCG
>NZ_JBEZGM010000014.1:0-182836 GCF_040649995.1 Micromonospora sp. NPDC048835
CTCTTGATCAACATCGTCGGGGGCGGGGGCGGGGGCGGGGGCGGGGGTGGGGGTGGGGGTGGGGGGTGGGGTGGGGGTTAGAGCTTGGTCCAGGCTTTGGTCAGGACCGTGCGGAGGATCTGCTCGATCTCGTCGAAGTGCTGCTGCTCGGCGATCAGGGGCGGGGCCAACTGGATGACGGGGTCACCTCGGTCGTCGGCCCTGCAGTAGAGGCCCGCCTGGAACAGGGCGGTGGAGAGGAAGCCACGCAGCAGGCGCTCCGACTCGGCCTCGTCGAAGGTCTCCCGGGTGGTCTTGTCCTTGACCAGTTCGATGCCGTAGAAGTAGCCGTCGCCGCGGACGTCGCCGACGATCGGCAGGTCGTGGAGCTTCTCCAGGGTCGCGCGGAAGGCATCCTCGTTGGCGCGTACGTGCCCGACGAGGTCCTCTCGAGCGAAGACCTCCAGGTTGGCCAGGGCCACCGCGCAGGAGACCGGGTGCCCGCCGAAGGTGACCCCGTGGGCGAACATGCCGGTCTCGGTGAGGAACGGTTCCATCAGTCGGTCGCTGGCGATCATCGCGCCGAGTGGGGCGTACCCCGAGGTGATGCCCTTGGCGGTGGTGATGATGTCCGGCTGGTAGCCGTAGCGGACCGCGCCGAAGTACTCGCCCAGCCGGCCCCACGAACAGATCACCTCGTCCGAGACGAGCAGCACGTCGTACGCGTCGCAGATCTGCCGTACCCGCTCGAAGTAGCCGGGCGGCGGTGGGAAGCACCCACCGGAGTTCTGCACGGGCTCGAGGAAGACCGCGGCGACCGTGTCGGGCCCTTCCCGTTCGATGGCCCGACCGATCTCGTCGGCGGCCCAGCGGCCGAACGCCTCGGGGTCGTCGCCGTGTTCGGGCGCCCGGTAGAAGTTCGTGTTCGGCACCTTGATCGCGCCGGGCACCAGTGGTTCGAAGTCGCTCTTGATGCCCGGCAGCCCGGTGATCGACAGGGCGCCCATGGAGGTGCCGTGGTAGGCGATGTACCGGCTGATCACCTTGTACTTGTTGGGTTTCCCGGTGCGCTTGAAGTAGGCGCGGGCAAGCTTCCACGCCGCCTCGACCGCCTCGGAGCCTCCCGTGGTGAAGAAGACCCGGTTGAGGTCGCCCGGGGTGAGCGTCGCGATCCTCTCGGCCAGCTCGACAGCCTTCGGGTGCGCGTACGACCAGAGCGGGAAGTAGGCGAGTTCGCCCGCCTGCTTGGCGGCAGCCTCGGCCAGTTCGGTGCGGCCGTGGCCGGCGTTCACCACGAAGAGGCCGGCGAGCCCGTCCAGGTAGCGGCGCCCCTGCGCGTCCCACACGTACGCCCCCTCGCCGCGCACGATGGTCGGCACCTCACCGGCGGAGTAACTCGCCATCCGGGTGAAATGCATCCAGAGGTGGTCGGTGGCGTTGGCCATGTCAGCCCCATCGGTCGTCGGGCCGGTCCAGGGGTGAGGCCGGCCGCTCTGCCAACGGTTATCGCACAGCCGCGGCCTCAAGGGCAAGTGTTATCGGCGGCATAACGGTCATTTGGCGACGGAATCAGCGCGTAGTTGTCACGGTGGCAACGGAATTCGTACTGCTGCGAAATGCGTGATTGACGGTCGGCAGGGGTCGGAAGTTTGCTGCTCGCTGCCTTTGGAGCTGAATCGTTTACGACATCACGGCCGCCGGTCGGGGTGGCGCCGCCTGGCTCGGTGCCACTTGCCCCCCTGTGTTCGCCCTGCCGCTCGCCGAATCGTCTGCGACATCAACTCCAAAGGGCCTGCCGGTGGTAGCGCCTTCCTCGACCGCCTGCTCGATCCACTTCGTTCACCGAAATCGCGGTGTCCGGGCGTGGTTGATGCCGCCGGGGAGGCGGGGTCGGGAGGGTGGCCGGCGGTCGGGGAAGGTGCGGCCTTGGGACGCCGGTGGGGCACTTCGGGGACGCCTGGGGGCGTCCGGAATGCGCGACAACACGTCACACCGCAACACGCCGGTAGAGCGCAGACATCGACACCCAGCGTGACTATCGTCCGCCGCAACGTGCATCGAGCGACGTCGCAGCGTGTGCTGGGCGGAGGGCTGCGGCACGGGGAAGCGGCGGGAGGGGTCTGGTGGCGAACGAGGCGTTGCGGGTGGCGATGGCCGAGGCGGGGGAGACGGTTGAGTCGTTGGCCGCGAAAGTGGGCGTCGACCCGAAGACGGCGGCGCGCTGGCTCGCTGCTGGGCGCATCCCGCATCCGCGTACCCGGGTGGCGGTGGCTCAGGTGCTGCGCCGGGAGGCGGCAGATCTCTGGCCTGAGCCGTTCCGCCGCCGCGACCTGCCGTGGTTCCGTCCGTGGGCCGAGCTGGAACAGGATGCGACCTCACTCCGGTCCTATCAGCCGCTGCTGGTGCCGGGTTTGCTCCAGACCGAGGGGTACGCCCGGGCGATCCTGGGCACCGGTGGGCTGGTTGCACCGTCCGAGGTGGACGAGATTGTGGCGAGCCGCCTCGACCGGCAGGCGGTCCTGTGCCGCGATGCCCCACCGCAGCTCGTGGCGGTGATCGACGAGGTAGTGCTGCGCCGGCCGGTCGGCGACCACGCCGTGATGGCCGGCCAACTGGCCCACCTCGCCGAGGTGGCCGAGTGGGAGCATGTGCAGGTCCGGGTCATTCCGGCCGAGAGTCCGTGGCACACCGGGCTGGCCGGACCCTTTGTCCTGGGTCGGCTGCCCGACGGGACCGAACTGGCGTATCTCGACAATCAGCTCCGCGGTCAGGTCGTGACCGATCCCGTCGACGTCGCTAGCCTGGGACGCAGGTGGGAGAGTGTCGCCGGCGAGGCGTTCCCGCGACGACGATCGATCGAGCTGATCAGGGAAGTGGCCACGACATGGACATGACCGACGCCTGCTGGCGCACCGCGACCCGCAGCAGTAACAACGGGGGTGACTGCGTCGAAGTGGCCGACAACCTGCCCGGTCGGGTGCTGGTGCGCGACAGCAAGGACCGCGACGGCGGCACCCTGACCTTCGCGCCGACCGCCTGGGCATCGTTCGTCGACGCGGTTCGCGTGGAAGGCCGCTGATCCACTCGGGTTCAGGGAAAACGGGGTATCAGGGCGGTGCGGACACCCCGACTTCCTGCAAGCCGAGTGGATCAGGCGTGAAGGCCGGGCGCGACGAGCAGGGTCAGGCCGTACCCCAGGTGTAGGTCTGCTTGCGCAGCTTGAGGTAGACGAACGCCTCGGTGGAGATCACTCCGGGCACCGCGCGCAGCCGTTGCAGAATCTCCAGCAGGTGGTCGTCGTTGCGGCAGACCACCTCGGTGAGCAGGTCGAACGACCCGGCGGTGATCACCACGTAGTCGACCTCGTCCAACTCGGCCAGCCGGTCCGCTACCGCCTCCAGGTCACCGTCGGTGCGGAGGCCGATCATTGCCTGCCGGTTGAAGCCGAGTTGGAGCGGATCGGTCACCGCGACGATCTGCATCACGCCGGAGTCGAGCAGTCGTTGCACCCGCTGGCGAACCGCCGCCTCGGACAGCCCCACCGCCTTGCCGATCGTCGCGTAGGGACGGCGGCCGTCCTCTTGGAGCTGCTCGATGATCTGCTTGGCCACGTCATCCAGCAGAGCGTGATTGGCGCCTTCACGGACAGCGACGCGTCGACCGCCGTTGCTGTTCTCGTGCTGCCGGTTCGTCATTGCCTGCTCCCATGTCCCGAATCATGATGTCGCGCGGGTTTCCCCGCGCAGTCTGGCGTATTTCGTCGTCTATCGCTATTCCCACAACGGAATCCCTTGTAAGGGAAGTCACCTCATGTCAGGATCAGTCGTCCATGGCACTTGACCCTCCCGACATTCCCGCCGGCGTGCCACCCCCCGTCCCGCCCGCCGACGATGACCCCTAGGAGTCGTCATGCGTACTCCCCTCCGGCCCCTCTCCCGGCGTGGACTGCTCACCGGCACTCTCGGTTCGGCCGCACTGCTCACCATGGGCGGCAGCCTCGTGGGCTGCGGCACCAAGGGCGCGCAACAGACCGAAGCTGGCTGCGTCAGCGAGGACCTCTCCGGCACCGAGAAGAAGCTTGCCTTCTCCAACTGGCCTCAGTACATGGACGTGGACGACAAGGACGAGTCCCGGCGGCCGAGCCTCGACGAGTTCATCACGAAGACCGGCATCCAGGTGACCTACACCGAGGACATCAACGACAACAACGAGTTCTTCGGCAAGGTGCAGAACCAACTCGCCGCCTGCCAGAGCACCGACCGGGACATCATCGTGCTGACCGACTGGATGGCCGCCCGGATGATCCGGCTCGGCTGGATCCAGAAGCTCGACCCGGCAAAGATTCCGAACGTGCAGGCCAACCTGCTTCCGTCGCTGCTCAAGCGCCCCTTCGACACCGAAAACCGGATCTCCATCCCGTGGCAGTCCGGCCTCGCCGGGCTGGCGTACAACGGCAACGTCACGAGGGAACTGCGCACCGTCGACGAACTGCTCACCCGCCCCGACCTCAAGGGCAAGGTGACCGCGCTCAGCGAGATGCGCGACACGATGGGTCTGCTGCTCGGGTCGAACGGACACGACCCGGCCAACTTCACTCCCGCCCAGTTCGACGACGCCCTCAACAAGCTCAAGAAGGCCGTCGACTCGGGGCAGATCCGTAAGTTCACCGGCAACGACTACGCGCCCGACCTGGCAAAGGGCGACATCGCCGCGTGCATCGGCTGGTCCGGCGACATCATCCAACTGGCCACTGAGGACGAGAAGGTGCAGTTCGTCGCACCTGACTCGGGCGTGATGCTCTACAGCGACAACATGATGGTCCCTAACAAGGCCACCCACCGGGGCAACGCCGAAGCGCTGATCAACTACTACTACGAGCCGGCGGTCGCGGCGAAGCTCGCCGCGTACGTCAACTACATCTGCCCGGTCAAGGGCGCCCAGGCCGAGATGGAGAAGATCGACCCGGAGTTGGCCGGCAACCCGCTGATCTTCCCGGACGAGGCGCTGCTCTCGAAGTCGAAAGTGTTCATGGCCCTCGACGAGAAGCAGGAGAGGGAGTACGAGGGCAAGTTCCAACAGGTCATCGGGGCGTGATGAGGATGGCGCGCGAGACACCCTCCGGCGACCTGCGCCTGGCCGACCTCACCAAACGGTTCGGCGTCTTCACCGCCGTCGACGACCTGAGCCTCACCATCGAGCAGGGCTCGTTCTTCGCGCTGCTCGGCGCGTCCGGCTGCGGCAAGACCACCACGTTGCGGATGATCGCCGGCCTGGAGGAGCCGACAAGCGGCCGGGTGCTGCTCGGTGACCGGGACATCGGCCGGCTGCGGCCGTACAAGCGACCGGTCAACACCGTCTTCCAGAGCTACGCGCTCTTCCCGCACCTCAACATCTTCGAGAACGTCGCCTTCGGGCTGCGTCGACGGGGCATCCGCTCGGTCGACGACGAGGTCACCCGGATGCTGTCTCTCGTGCAGCTCGAGGGCTACGGTGGCCGCCGCCCCGCCCAGCTCTCCGGCGGTCAGCAACAGCGGGTCGCGCTTGCCCGCGCGCTGATCAACCGGCCGCAGGTGCTGCTGCTCGACGAACCGCTTGGCGCACTCGACCTCAAGCTGCGCCGACAGATGCAGATCGAGCTGAAGCGCATCCAGACCGAGGTCGGCATCACCTTCGTGCACGTCACCCACGACCAGGAGGAGGCCATGACCATGGCCGACACCGTCGCGGTGATGAACGCCGGCCGGATCGAGCAACTCGGCGCTCCGGCCGACATCTACGAGTATCCCGCCACCGCCTTCGTGGCGAACTTCCTCGGCCAGTCCAACCTGCTCGCCGGCGAGGCCACCGGCGTCGACGGTGGCGATGTCGCGGTGACGGCGCACGGTTCGCGCTTCTCGGTGCCCGCGGGCCGCGCACGGGCCGAGAGCGGCCCGGTGCACCTGGGGGTACGCCCGGAGAAGCTGATGCTGGTCGGCTCCGCCGACCAGGTGCCCCAAGGACACCAACACGTCACCGGGGTGGTCACCGACGCCTCCTACGTGGGGGTCAGCACCCAGTACCTGCTGCGCACCGGCTGGGGTACCGAGGTGTCGGTCTTCGCCGCCAACAGTGGCACGTCGTCGCGGGTGGCGGTCGGCAGTGAGGCCGCGGCGTACTGGGATCCGCGGCACGCCTTCCTGCTGCCCCGCGACGCCGCCGACGCCGACCGGACGACACCGGTGCTCGACGAGCCGGTGGGTGCGTCGTCGTGACCCTCCTGGCCCCCAGCGGGTCGGGGCACCTGCCGTCCGCGCCACCGGCAGCCCGGTCCGGGCGACGCCGCCTCCTGCCGTACCTCCTGTTGTTGCCGGGTGCGGCCTGGCTGCTCGTCTTCTTCGGTGTGCCGCTGGCGCAGTTGGCGGCGGCCAGCCTGTACGACCCCAGCGGCTCGCTCGCCACCGGGTACGCGATGACCTGGGCGGTCGGCAACTACCCGGACGTGGTGCAGGCGTACTGGCCGCAGTTCCTGCGTTCGTTCGGCTACGCCGGGCTGGCCCTGGTGCTGGCGCTGCTGCTGGGCTACCCGCTGGCGTACGCGATCGCGCAGAAGGCCGGCCGCTTGAAGAACCTGCTGCTGGTGTGCGTCGTCGCGCCGATGTTCACCAGTTTCCTGGTCCGCACGTTGGCGTGGAAGACGATCCTGTCGGACAACGGTGCGCTCGTCGGTCTGCTGCGGGACGTGCACCTGCTCGCTGCGGACGGCCGGCTGTTGGCCACCCCGTTCGCGGTGGTACTGGGGCTGACGTACAACTTCCTGCCGTTCCTGGTCCTGCCGCTGTACGCCAGCCTGGAGCGGTTGGACCCCCGGTTGCTGGAGGCGGCCACCGACCTGTACGCGAGCCCGGTGCAGGCGTTTCGTCGGGTGACGCTGCCACTGTCGATGCCCGGTCTGGTCGCCGGCACGCTGCTGTTCTTCATCCCCGCCAGCGGCGACTACATCAACGCCGAGCTGCTCGGCACCCCGAACGAATACATGATCGGAAACGTCATCGACTCGGCGTTCCTGGTCCGACTGGACTACCCGCAGGGCGCGGCGCTGTCGTTCCTGCTGATGGCGGCGATCCTCGCGGTGGTGTTCGCGTATCTGCGCAGGGCCGGCACGGAGGAGGTCCTCTGATGAGCGCGAGGAGTGCAGCGCAGCGGAGCCCCGCAGTCGCGAATGGAAGGCGGCTCTGATGAGGCTGTCGCGCTGGTTGGCGGACCGCTGGGTGATGATCGTGGCGTTGCTGGTGCTCGGCTACCTGGCGCTGCCGATCCTGGTGGTGGCCGGGCTGTCGTTCAACCGGCCGTCGAGTCGGCTGTCGTACGACTTCGACGAGTTCACGCTGGACAACTGGCGGCAGCCCTGCGCCACCTCGGACATGTGCGACGCGGTGGTCCGCAGCGTGCAGATCGGGTTCCTCGCCACGGTGGTCGCCACCGTGCTCGGCACCCTGATGGCGTTCGCGCTGGTCCGGCACCGCTTCCGGGGCCGGTCCGGGGTCAACCTGCTGATCTTCCTGCCGATGGCCACCCCCGAGTTGGTGATGGGTACGTCGTTGCTGGCCCTGTTCGTGTCGGCGGGCGTACCGCAGGGTTTCTGGACCGTCGTGATCGCGCACGTGATGTTCTGCGTGTCGTTCGTGGTGGTGACCGTGAAGGCCCGGCTCGCCGGGATGGACCGGCGGCTCGAGGAGGCCGCCATGGACCTCTACGCCAACGAGTGGCAGACGTTCCGGCGAATCACCCTGCCGCTGGTGCTGCCCGGCATCGTGGCCGCCGCGTTGCTGGCCTTCTCGCTGAGCTTCGACGATTTCATCATCACGAACTTCAACGCCGGCACCACCGTCACGTTCCCGATGTACGTCTGGGGTGCCGCCCAGCGTGGCATTCCGCCGCAGGTCAACGTGGTCGGCACCGCGATGTTCGCGGTCGCGTTGCTGCTCGTGGGGCTCAGCTCGCTGCGCGGTCGACGGGCTCGCCGCGCCAGCCTGCATCGATCTCACCCGCCGGTCACCGGCCCTCGCCCACGCGCGTGAGGGCCGGCGCGACCTCTGACTCCGTACTCTCGATCGTCTCGGTTTGGGGTTTGATTCCTGATGCGTGTCCTCCTCGTCGGCGCCGGTGGCGTCGGCTCCGCCGCCGTAGCCATCGCCGCCCGACGGACCTTCTTCGAGACCATCGTGGTCGCCGACCACGACCCCGTTCGCGCCGAACGCGCGGCCGCCGGGCACGGTGACCGGTTCGTCGCCGCCCAGGTGGACGCCGCCTCGGCCGACGCGGTCACCGCGCTGTGCCGGGAGCACCGGATCACGCACGTGCTCAACGCCGTCGACCCGCGGTTCGTCATGCCGATCTTCAACGGCGCGTTCGCGGCCGGTGCGGACTACCTGGACATGGCGATGTCCCTGTCGCGCGCCGAGACGGGGGTGAAGCTCGGCGACGAACAGTTCGCCCTGGCCGACTCCTGGTCGGCGGCCGGTCGGCTGGCACTGTGCGGCATCGGGGTCGAGCCCGGCCTCTCCGACGTGTTCGCCAGGTACGCGGCCGACGAGCTGTTCAGTGAGATCGACGAGATCGGTGTGCGGGACGGGGCGAACCTCACCGTCGACGGGTACGACTTCGCGCCCTCGTTCTCCATCTGGACGACCATCGAGGAATGCCTCAACCCGCCGGTCATCTGGGAGAAGGACCGGGGCTGGTTCACCACCGAACCGTTCTCCGAGCCCGAGGTCTTCCACTTCCCGGAGGGAATCGGGCCGGTCGAGTGCGTCAACGTCGAGCACGAAGAAGTGCTGCTCATTCCGCGTTGGGTGCAGGCCCGGCGGGTCACCTTCAAGTACGGCCTCGGTGACGAGTTCATCGAGGTGCTCAAGACACTGCACAAGCTCGGCCTGGACGCGGTCTCCCCGGTCCGGGTACGCGGCGTGGAGGTCTCCCCGCGGGACGTGGTGGCCGCGAGCCTGCCCGACCCGGCCACGCTCGGTGCCCGGATGCGCGGCAAGACCTGCGCCGGCACCTGGGTACGCGGCCTCGGCCCCGACGGGCAGCCCCGCGAGGTCTACCTGTACCACGTGGTCGACAACGAGTGGTCGATGCGGGAGTACGGGCACCAGGCGGTGGTCTGGCAGACCGCAGTCAACCCGGTCGTCGCGCTGGAGTTGCTCGCCACCGGCACATGGGCCGGTGTCGGGGTGCTCGGGCCGGAGGCGCTACCCCCGATGCCCTTCCTCGACCTGCTGAACGCCTACGGGTCGCCGTGGGGCCTGGAGGAGCGGTGAGCCTGCCTCGCTGACGGCATCGCGACAGTTCCGTCGTCGCTGGTGGACCTTCGAACGCTCGTCGACCCGGTGCGCGGGGATCTGCGGCTTATGGGGGTGCTGGTCCCCGCACTCTCGGCCTGCCCCGCCGGCCTGGAGGGTCACCGCGACTGTCGACTCGTCGTCCGCAACCGCGCCCACCGATCCTTCGGGCGCAGCGAAAGGATCCCCTCCGAGCGGCGAAAGGCGCAGGTGACGAGCGTGACGGTGGATATTGCACGCTGTGTTTGCGACGACACTCATCGCCGTGACGATGCAACCACCACAGAACCCGGGGCCGCCGTATCCGCAACCGATCGGCCAGGCACCCCGACCGAACTGGTTCCGCCGAACCACTCCCGCCGGCCGGGCCGCCGTGATCCTCGGCTCGGTGACCCTGTCGATCCTGCTGCTTTGCTGCACCGGCGCTGCCGTCGTCGGCGCGTTGACCGGCGAGCCGAACCCGACCAGGACCGGCACCGCAGCCGAAGAGGCGCAGCAGCCGATCCTGGCGGCACCCGGCGCGGAGTCGGCGGGTGCCGAGCCTTCGTCGGTGCCCTTGTCGGCGCCTTCGTCGGTGCCTCTGTCGACGCCCCCGTCTGCGCCCCCGTCCGAGGCAGCCGCGCCCGTGGTGCAGGTGACGACCGTGACCGAACGGGCCACCGTCCGGTACGCCGAGCGCACCGTCAAGGACTCGTCGCTGGCCGAGGGTAAGCGGGTCGTCCGCACCAAGGGGGTGAACGGTGTCCGCACCCTGACCTACGAGGTGACCACCACCGACGGCGTGCGAACGGCCAAGAAGCTGGTCAAGTCCACCGTGACGAAGCAGCCGGTGACCCAGGTCGTCGCCGTCGGCACCAAAAAGCCGAAGTCCTCCAACTGCGACCCGAACTACAGCGGCTGCGTCCCGATCGCCAGTGACGTCGACTGTGCGGGCGGCAGTGGCAACGGCCCCGCCTACGTCAGCGGGCCCATCAGAGTGATCGGCAACGACATCTACGACCTCGACCGAGACGGCGACGGCATAGCCTGCGACTAACTTCGGGCCGTGCCGGCGTCGCGCCGTCCCCGCGTCCCCGCGTCCCCGCGTCCGCCCTCCGCGATCTTGCATTTTCTGTTGTTATTTATGACGTCTAACGGACATATCGTCAACAGGAAGTGCAAGATCGCCGGGGCCGGGGCCGGGGCCGGGGCCGGGGCCGGGGCCGGGGCCGGGGCCGGGGCCGGGGCCGGGGCCGGGGCGTCACTAGCACTGTTTACAGCGCGACGGGAGTTGTCCACAGGGGGGTTGGTTTTCCACAGGTGGTCATTGCGGGGCAGCGTTGGGGGTTTCCGGCTCGTCAGCCTCATGCCATGGCTACCCAGTTGTGGCGTACCGACGCGCTGATGCGGCAGCTCACCATTGGACGAGTGCGGACTCGGCTCGACCGTGAGGAACTGCTGCGCGTGCGCAGAGGGGTCTACGCCGACAAGCCCTGCGATGACGATGACGAACTGCGTGCCCTAATGCTCCGGCTACCCGATGGAGCGATGTTGGCGAGGCAGAGTGCCGCACGCCGGTACGGCTTCGGGGTGCTGCGTGACGATCTGATCCACATCCAGTTGCCCGCCGAGTTGCCGAAGCCCCGTCTGCCCGGGGTGGTCGTTCACCGGACGGTCCTGCCCGCTCGGCCGGTTTTCGTTGAAGGCCTGCCCTGCGTACCGGCCGCTCGCTGCGCAGTCGACCTTGCTCGCGCCGTCCGGCGGGTCAACGCACTCCCGGTGCTCGACGCTGCGCTCCGGTCGGGCTTGGTCACCCAGGATGACCTGCTGGCCGAGGTTGCGGCCCACAGTGCACTGCGTGGAGTCCGCCAAGCTCGGCAACTCATACCGCTGGCGGACGCTCGTGCAGAGTGTCGACAAGAGAGCCAGTTGCGACTGATTTTGATCGACGGAGGGCTGCCCCCACCGGAGCCACAACTATGGGTGGCCGATAGCCACGGCATTCCTCTGTACCGGCTCGATCTGGGCTACCGCGAACGCCGGATCGGCATCGAGTACGACGGTCTGTCGCACCTGAACCGCGATCGACTGAGGTGTGACCGCGAGCGGATCAACTGGCTGGCCGCCGCAGGATGGCGGATGCGCTACTTCACCGACCGTGACCTCTACCGCCGCCCCGAACACATCAAAGCCGTAATCCGCGCCGCCCTCTCCTAATCGCGCCCCACGACACCGCCCAACACCGCCCGGCACACCGCCGATCTTGCACTTTCTGTCGTGACAAAGGCCGCCTTGGGGATGTTTCGACAACACCAAGTGCAAGATCGGCGGGGCGGGGCGGGGCGGGGCGGGGCGTTGGCGGGGCGGGGCGGCGGGTTTCGTTGGGTTTGTGGCTTGGGTCACTGGGGTTGGGTTTGACTCGTGGTTGTTGGGGACGGGGAGCGCGGGAGGGGTGAGACGGGACGGAATGCGGCGGGGCCTGGCTGGGGATGGTTTGCCCAGTGGACGCTCGCGTGGAGGATGGCTGCGGCGGGTGCTTACAGAACCCTTAACCCGGGCCTGCGACGGTATGCCGGGCAAGCGGACCTCGGGGGAGCGGAAGACGTGCGGGTGCTGGTGGCAGACGACGAACGGTTGTTGGCGGACACGGTGGCCGAAGGGTTGCGCCGCCTGTCGATGGCCGTCGACGTCTGTTACGACGGTGTCGGCGCGCTGGAGCGGGTCGGGGTGAACCGGTACGACGTGGCGGTGCTGGACCGGGACATGCCGGGGCACACCGGCGACGAGGTGTGCCGCAGCATCGCCCACTCCGAGGTCGGCACCCGGGTGCTGCTGCTCACCGCTGCGGCTGGCATCCGCGACCGGGTGGAGGGCCTCGGCCTCGGCGCGGACGACTATCTGACCAAGCCGTTCGCCTTCGCCGAGTTGGTGGCGCGGGTGCAGGCCCTCGGGCGTCGGTCCACGCCGGCGCTGCCACCGGTGCTCGCCCAGGATGGTCTGGTGCTTGACGTGGGTCGGCACGTGGCGACCCGGGACGGTCGCCCGCTCGCGTTGAGCCCGAAGGAGTTCGCGGTGCTGCACGTGCTGTTGCGCGCGGACGGCCAGGTGGTCAGCGCGGAGGAGTTGTTGGAGCAGGCCTGGGACGAGTTCGCCGACCCGTTCACCAATGCCGTACGGGTCACCGTGATGACCCTGCGGAAGAAGCTCGGCGATCCCGCGATCATTCACACCGTGCCGAAGGCCGGCTACCGCATCGGCGGTACGGCGTGAGCTGGACGCCCCGACGTCGGGTGCTGCTGGTGGGCCTGCTGGCGCTGCTGGCCGGGCCGGTGCTGCCGACGATGGGCAAGCTCGTGGCCGGGTTCGCCTGGAGGTGGGGGCAGCAGTTCTGCGACCTGCCCCTGCCCGGGTTGTCGGCGGTGTGCCGCGACGTGCGGCCGGGGGCGTTCATGCTGCCCCTGGCGGCCATTCTGCTGGTCACACTTGCCGCGCTCGTGGCGCTCTGGTTCGGGGCGGTGTGGTGCCTGCGCCCGGTCGTCGACCTGGCCGGGCCGATCGGGCAGCTCGGCCCGCAGAACCTCGGTCACCGGATCCGGCCCCGGGGTCGCGACGAGTTGGCCCGGCTGTCCCGGGCGATCGACGGAATGATGGAACGCGTCTCCGCCGGGTACGAGGGGCAGCGGCGATTCGCCGCGAACGCCTCGCACGAGCTGCGGACCCCCCTCGCCGTGCAGCGGACGCTCATCGAGGTCGGCATGGCCAGGGCGCTCAGCGGCGAGCAGTTGGAGTTGCTGACCAGCCAGTTGCTGGAGACCAACGAGCGCAACGAGCGCCTGATCGAGGGCCTGCTCGCGCTCAGTGAGAGTGACCAGGGCCTCCGGTCGCGGATACCGCAGCGGTTGGACGCGATCGTCGAGGCGGTGCTGTCCGGTTACCTGGACCGCGCCCGGGAGGCGGGGGTCGCTGTCGAGACCCACCTCGAACCGCGGGTGGTGGTCGGCGAGCGGGTGTTGCTGGAGCGCCTGGTCACCAACCTGGTGGAGAACGGGATCAAGTACAACCGGTCGGGCGGCTCGCTGACCGTCGTGGTGGGCGGCGTACCCGCGTTGTCCGTGGTCAACACCGGTCAGCCCGTGCCGGCCGAGGCGGTGGCCGGCCTGTTCGAGCCGTTCCGTCGGCTCGCCCGGGACCGGACCTCGCAGGGCGGCGGGGCCGGCCTGGGTCTCGCCATCGCCCGTTCGATCACGCAGGCGCACGACGGCATCATCGCGGCCCGGCCCGCCGAGTACGGCGGTCTACGGGTCGACGTCCAGTTGCCCACCGTGACCACCTGACGCTTCCACCCACCTTCACCGGGGTCCACGAACCGCTGGATCCCGCCTGTGGTGTGCCCGAAGAGTGCCCGAGAAGGAGAAACGATGTCACGCACCCTTGGCCAGGTTCGGGTCGATGTCGAGGAGGCCAGCCGCTGGCTCGCCGGCCGGGTGGTCCGTACCCCCGTGCTGCGATCCCCGGTGATCGACGACCTTGCCGGGGCGCGGGTCCTGCTGAAGGCGGAGAACCTCCAGAACGGCGGCTCGTACAAGATGCGGGGCGCGTTGCGCGCGGTCGGCCGCCTCGCCGCCGCCGGCCACACCGGGGTGATCGCGCAGAGCACCGGCAACCACGCGGTGGCCGTGGCGTTGGCGGCCCGGCAGCACGGGCTCGCGGCGACGGTGGTGCTGCCGGTCGACGCGGCACCGACGAAGGTCGACCGGGCGCGGGCGGCCGGTGCGCGGGTGGTGTTCGCCGGCACCGGCGTCGAGGAGCGGGTGGCGGTGGCCGACGGCCTCAGCGACGAGAGCGGCCACCCCGTCGTCGACGCCTACGACCACCCGGACGTGGTCGCCGGGCAGGGCACCGCGAGCCTGGAACTGATCGAGGACGCCGAGCGCGCGGGGACGCCGCTGGACGTGCTTGTCGTACCCGTCGGTGGTGGTGGCGGGGTGGCCGGCGCGTGCCTGGCCGCCGCCGGTTCCGGCATCGAGGTGTACGGCGTGGAGCCGGTGGGCTGTGACTCGCTCGCCCGCAGCCTGGCGGCCGGTGTTCGGGTGCCGGTCGCGCCGGCGCCCACGATCGCGGACGGGCTGCGGCCGTCCTGCGTGGGTGAGCTGCCGTTCGCCATCGTGCGGGACACCCTGCGTGGTGTCGTCCGGGTCGACGACGACGAGATAGCGGAGGCGTTCCGGCTGATCCTGACGGAACTCAGGGTGGTCGCCGAGCCGTCCGGGGCGGCGGGTCTGGCCGGTGCCCTGCGGCTGCCGCGGCAGCGAGATCGGCAGCGGACGGTCGGCGTGGTGCTGACCGGCGGGAACGTGGAGGCGGCGCTTGTGGCCCGGTTGCTGGCCCAGCGGCCCGCCGACCTGACGACTGGGGAAGGGGTGGCGGCGTGAGCGCGCCAGTTCGGATCGGAATCCTGTTCGGTGGCCCGTCGGCGGAGCACGAGGTGTCCGGTGCCTCCGCGCTCGGGGTGGCCCGGGCGCTCGCCGGCGGCGGCTACCGCACGGTCGCCATCGGTGTCACCCGCAGCGGCGGGTTCCGGCTGATGCCCGACGCGCTGCTGGCCGAGCTGCGCGACCGGCCGGCCGGCGAGCGGGCCATCGACGACCAGTTGGTGGTGACCGGGCCCGCCGTCGAGCTGCGGGCCGGTCCGCGTCCCGGCGTCGTGCAGGTGTTCGCCGGCAACGCCCCCGGCGCGGTCCACGCCGAGCTGGACGTGGTCTTCCCGGTGCTGCACGGCCCGTACGGCGAGGACGGTGTGGTGCAGGGGCTGCTGGAGTCGCTGAACGTGCCGTACGTGGGGTGCGGCATCCTCGCCTCGGCGGTGGGCATGAACAAGGTGGCGATGAAGCGGGCGCTGCGCGCCGAGGGCATCCCGGTCAGCCCGTACGTGGCGTTCGACGCGCAGACCTACCGGGCGGTCGACGACCCGGAGAAGCTGGTGACCGGGTTGACCCGCCCACTGTTCGTCAAGCCGGCCAGCATGGGTTCGTCGATCGGCATCTCCCGGGTCGGCGAGGGTGACGACCTGGCCGCCGCCGTCGAGGAGGCGCTCCGCCACGACCAACTCGTCATTGTCGAGCAGGGGGTCGCCGGCCGGGAGCTGGAGTGCGCGGTGCTCGGTGGTTGGCGTCCCGAGGCGTCGGCGGTGGGCGAGGTGCGGGTCACCGGCGGCTGGTTCGACTACCAGCAGAAGTACTTCGGCGATGCCGACCCGATGATCGTCCCCGCCGTGCTGCCGGACGAGGTGACCGAGCGGGTCCGCGAGCTGTCGCTGCGCGCGTTCGCCGCGATCGGCGGTTGGGGTCTGGCCCGGGTCGACTTCTTCTACGACGAGACGTCCGGTGAGCTGTACGTCAACGAGCTGAACACGATGCCCGGCTTCACCGCGCACTCGATGTACCCGAAGGTGTGGGCCGCTGTCGGTGTCAGCTACCGGGAGGTGGTGGACCGACTCGTCGAGCTGGCCCGGGTGCGGCACGCGGAACGGCCCACGGGCACGGTGGGGAGCGTCCGATGATCCTGCTCTCCGACCCGCGGGTGGCGGCCGTGCCCAGCGCCGACGACGGCGAGGAGTTCGTGGACCTGCGTGAGGTGCCGGAGCTGCGGTTGGACGGCCGGGCGGCCGACCCGGCCGGGGCGTACGCCCGACTGCGGGTCGGTGTCGTGGGCCGTCTGCTGGCCGCGCAGCGTGCCCTGCCGGGTGGGTTGCGCCTGCTGGTCGTCGAGGGCTACCGGCCGTACCGGGCCCAGTTGGCGATCTTCACCGGCTACCGGGACGAGCTGCGTCGACGGCACCCGGACTGGTCGCCGCAGCGGCTGCACGTGGAGACCACCAAGTTCGTCTCCCCTGTCGAGGTGGCCCCACACAGCACGGGCGGCGCGGTGGACCTGACGCTCTGCACCGACGATGGGATGGAGCTGGATCTGGGCACGGTCATCGACGCCACCCCGGAGGACAGCGCCGACGCCTGCTTCACCGACGCGCCGACGATCGGCGGTGCGGCCCGCCGCCACCGGCAGATCATGGTCGACGCCCTGGGCGGGGCGGGGATGGTGAACTACCCGACCGAGTGGTGGCACTGGTCGTACGGCGACCGTTACTGGGCGCTGATCACCGGGGCGCCGCGCACCCGCTACGGGCCTGTCGACCTGGCCGCCACGCGATCGGTGCCGGTGTCGGCTGAACGGTAGGCCCCTCCCGCCCGTACCAGGAGGCGACGTGATCACCAAGGACGGGAGTGACGGCGATGAGGGTGCAGCGCAGGCACGTACTGGCGGCTGGCGTGGCGGTGGTCGCCGCTGTGGGCGTGGCGGTGGGGACCAGCTTCGGTTTCGCCGACACGTCCCCCGCGCGGTCGTCGGTCTGCTCCGGCTCGGTCACCTTCTCGGCGGAGGGCGGGGCGCCGGCGGCGACGAGTGACCGGTTCCCGGTGGGCACCCGGCTGCGGGTGACGAACCTGGACAACAACAAGGCGGCCACGGTGACGGTGACCGGCCCGTCGGGCAGTTGCGTGCTGCTCAACGCGGCGGCCATGGAGTTGGTGCGGGAGCCGGGCAAGAACGTGATCCGCCGAAACGTGGTCGAGCGCGTCGATGGCGCCGCGCCGCCGGCCGCCGCACCGGCACCCGGCACGGTCCGTCCCGGCGCCGCGTCGCCGCCCGCCTCCGGACCGGCTCCCCGGTCGGCGTGCTCCGGGGCGATCACCTTCTTCGAGGAGGCGGCCGGGCCGGCGGCGACCAGCGGGCAGTTCCCGGTGGGCACCCGGCTGCGGGTGACGAACCTGGACAACAACAAGGCGACCACGGTGACGGTGACCGGCCCGTCGGGTAGCTGCGTACTGCTCAACGCCGCCGCCATGGAGCAGATCCGTGAGCCGGGCAAGAACCTGGTGCGGCGCAACACGGTCGAGGTGCTGCGCTGACGTGGGGGTGGGGGGCCGTGCACCGGGCCCCCACCCCCGCTCAGCCGAAGGCGGCGTCGAGGATGTCGGCGCCCTGGGTGAGCTGGGCGTCGGGGATCACCAGCGGGGGCAGGAGGCGCAGCACGTTGCCGTACGTGCCGCAGGTCAGGGTGAGCAGGCCGGCGGCGTGACAGGCCGCCGAGACCGCCGCGGTGGCGAGCGGGTCGGGGGTGAGCGTGCCCGGCTGGACCAGCTCGACGGCGAGCATCGCGCCCCGGCCGCGTACCTCGGCGACCCGGGGGTCCCGCTCGGCGATGGCCCGTAGCCGGGGGACCAGCACCGACTCGATCCGTCGGGCCGCGCCGGCCAGGTCCAGCTCGTGCATGGTCCCGATGGTGGCCAGCGCGGCGGCGCAGGCGATCGGGTTGCCGCCGTACGTGCCGCCCAGGCCGCCGACGTGCACCGCGTCCATCAGCTCGGCCCGGCCGGTCACCGCCGCCAGCGGCAGGCCACCGGCGATGCCCTTGGCCAGGGTCGTCAGGTCCGGTTCGACGCCCTCGTGCTGACAGGCGAACCAGTCACCGGTGCGGCAGAAACCGGTCTGGATCTCGTCGGCGACGAAGACCACCCCGGCCGCCGTCGCCCAGGCCCGCAGCGCGGGCAGAAAACCCGGCGCGGGTACGACGAAACCGCCCTCACCCTGGATCGGCTCGATCAGCAGCGCGGCGACGTTCTCCGCGCCGACCTGCTTCTCCACCAGCTCGATCGCCCGCGTCGCCGCCTCCGCCCCGGAGAGCCCGCCGTCGCGCAGCGGGTACGACATCGGCACCCGGTAGATCTCCCCGGCGAACGGCCCGAACCGGTGCTTGTACGGCATGTTCTTCGCGGTCAACGCCATGGTCAGGTTGGTCCGGCCGTGGTACGCGTGGTCGAACACCACGACCGCCGGCCGTCCGGTGGCGTGGCGGGCGACCTTCACCGCGTTCTCCACCGCCTCCGCACCGGAGTTGAACAGCGCCGAACGCTTCTCGAACGTGCCCGGGGTCAGCGCGTTGAGCTGCTCGCACACCGCCACGTACGACTCGTACGGGGCGACCATGAAGCAGGTGTGGGTGAACCGCTCGACCTGCTCCCGCACCGCCTCGACCACGGCCGGTGCGGAGTTGCCGACGCTCGTCACGGCGATGCCGGCCGCGAAGTCGATCCACTCCCGGCCGTCGACGTCGGTGATCGTTCCGCCCGACGCCTTGTCCACGTAGGACGCGATGACGCTCCCGACCCCCCGGGCCACCGCGTCGCCACGCCGTTTGTGCAGCTCGTCGTTCGTCGGCATGGTTCAGCCCTCGATGTTGTGCATCACGTGCTTGACCCTGGTGTAGTCCTCCAGGCTGTACACCGAGAGGTCCTTGCCGTGCCCGGAGTGCTTGAAGCCACCGTGCGGCATCTCGGAGACGAACGGGATGTGCGTGTTGACCCAGACGCAGCCGAAGTCCAGTCGCCGGGTCATCCGCATGGCCCGGCCGTGGTCCCGCGTCCACACCGACGCGGACAGGCCGTAGTCGACGCCGTTGGCCCAGCGCACCGCCTCGTCCTCGTCGGTGAACCGTTGCACGGTGATGACCGGCCCGAACACCTCGTCCTGGATGATCTCGTCGGCCTGGCGCAACCCGGACACCACGGTCGGGGCGTAGAAGTAGCCGCGTTCGCCCTGCCGGGACCCGCCGGTCTGGATCGCCGCGTGGTCCGGCAGTCGGTCCACGAAACCGCTGACCCGGGTGAGCTGGTTGGCGTTGTTCAGTGGACCGTAGAGCACGTCCGCGTCGTCCGGGGCGCCGGTCTTCGTGGTGCGGGCCTGCTCGGTGAGCGCCGCCACGAAGTCGTCGTGCACGCCCGGCCCGGCAAGCACCCGGGTGGCCGCCGTGCAGTCCTGCCCGGCGTTGAAGTAGCCACCCATCGCGATGGCCTCGGCCGCCGCCGCCACGTCCGCGTCGTCGAAGACCACCACCGGGGCCTTGCCGCCCAACTCCAGGTGGGTCCGCTTCAGGTCGGGGGCCGCCGCGGCGGCCACCTCCATGCCCGCGCGGGTCGAGCCGGTGATCGACACAAGCTGCGGGGTCGGGTGCGACACGAGGATACGACCGGTGTCCCGGTCGCCGCAGACCACGTTGAACACCCCGGGCGGAAAGAACTCGGCGGCGATCTCGGCGAGCAGCAGCGTCGACACCGGCGTGGTGTCGGACGGCTTCAGCACCACGGTGTTGCCTGCGGCGAGCGCGGGGGCGATCTTCCAGACCGCCATCATCAGCGGGTAGTTCCACGGGGTGACCTGCGCGCACACGCCGATCGGCTCGCGCCGCACGTAGGAGGTGTGCCCGGCCAGGTACTCCCCGGCCGACCGCCCCTCCAGCATCCGGGCCGCGCCGGCGAAGAACCGGAACTGGTCCACCGCGGGGGGAAGCTCCTCCTCGGCGGTGAGCTGCCGGGGCTTGCCGGTGTTGCGTACCTCGGCGTCGACCAGCTCGGCGGCCCGTGCCTCCACGGCGTCGGCGAGCTTGAGCAGGGCCCGCTGCCGCTCGGCCGGGGTCGTCTCCCGCCAGCTCTCGAACGCGGTGGCGGCGGCGTTCATCGCCGCGTCCACGTCGACGGCACCTGAGACCGGGGCCTGGGCGAACACCTCGCCGGTGCAGGGGTCGAGCAGGTCGGCGTAGCCGCCGTCGGCCGGGTCGACGTAGGAGCCGTTGACGAAGTTGCGCAGTTGCTGCTGATCACTCATGACGGGATCACTCCGAAGGGGGCTGAGGGTGCGGTTCTGCGGCGGTTATCGCAATCTCTCTGCCATCTTCGCTACCGAATTCGCGGCAGACAAGGGCCATCGCGACTGTTTCCGTTGACCGGCCTCGCGCCCTAGTCGGCCGACCAGGTGCCGTCGTCGCGGACCCGGGCCGGCGCGCGGCCGAGCAGCAGAGTGGTGAGCGCGGCGTCGAGGGTGTCGCCGAGGAACCACTCACCGGCCTGGTCGAGCGCGAAGACCCGCCCGCGCTCGTCCACCGCCAGGATGCTGTCCTGCTGCTCGGTGCCGATCGGAAAGAGGCGTACGCCGAGCACCGCGCCGAAGTCCGCGAGGGTGTCGGCGGTGTGGGCGACGGTGTGCGGGCGGATGTCGAAACGGGAGATCCACACCTGCTCGCCCCGGCCACGCCGCGCGCCGACCAGACTGGGGAACGCGGTGAGCGCCTCGACGGCGGCGGGGAAGACCTCGTGCTGGTGGTTGCGCCCCGGCACCGACGTGACGTCGCGGACGGCGGCGGCGGCCATGAGCTGGTCCCCGATGTGTGGTCGCCACCCGGCGGCGACCAGCGCGTTCGCGACCTCCGCCGGGAAGCGCCCCGGATCGGGGTCGGGTGCCTCCGGAGCGGTCCAGGTCTCGGTGTAGGCGCGGGCCGCCTCCGACAGGACGTTCGCCCGCACGAGGAAGTCGATGCACGAGTCGCAGGGCAGCTTGGCCGGCCCACCAGCGGGATCACCCGGCTCCCGGACTCGGAAGATCTCGAAGCGGGCGCCCTCCAGCAGCGCGGCTGCCTCGGCCCGACCCATCGGCGCGATGCCCTCGGCGGCGCGGCGGTGGTCGTACTCGTGCAGGACGTCGGAGACGACGATCAGCTCGGCGTGAGCCTCCCCGCCGCGAACCAGCTCGCCGGGCGGCAGACGGTGCAGATAGTCGCGCACCAGCGGGTGGTGGTTGAGCGGCACGTCGGCCTTCGTGCCCTGGGCCGTCCAGATCCGACCCTCGATGGTCAGGTGCGCGGCGGTGTTCGGGGTGGCACCCCGGTGGATCTCCCGGGCCAGCAGGCTCGACGGATCGACAGTGCGGGGAGCGGTCGGCCCGGCGGGTCGGCTGCGGCGGTACAGCTCCGCGACCACGCTGCTCGGCACCCGGGGCCAGGTGGTGACGGTGCCGGTCTGCTTGTCGATGACGCTCGTCGGCAGGTCACCCGGGACCGTCTTCACCTCGGTGGGCACCACGGACGTGATGACGTAACCCAGGTCGAACTCGTCGACCATCGCCGTGCACTCGTGGCCGAGGCGTTGCGAGTCACGGCGGGCCCAGGTGGCGGCGAGCTGCTCGGCCTGTTGACGGTCGATCACACATTGAAACTACCGGACTACACAGATCGATGGCAGCCGGTATCGTTTCGGTCTACCGACGGTGACGGGAGGGGCGGCGGTGGACGAACAGGCCGACCGGGGCGTCAATCGTGAGCTACGGGCCCGATTCGACGACGTCTATGGGCAATACCGGCAGCTCAGGTCCGGTTTGGACACTCTCCAGGCGCGGCTCGCCGCGCTGCGGGTGACCCGCCGGTCGGCCGACGGGCAGGTGACGGCGACCGTTGGCGCGCAGGGCCAGCTGATCGAGGTCGTGCTGACGCCGGCCGTCTACCGGGACCGGGACGCGGGCGCGCTCGGCCGAAAGATCACCGAAACGATCCGGGTCGCCGCGACCGCAGCCGCCGACGCCACCCGCGACCTCGTCGCCGAGAGCATGCCGGCCGGCTCCGGAGCGACGGACTTCCTCAAGACCGGCGACTACGCGGCGCTGCTCGGTCGGGCCGACGCCGTCCTCGGCAAGGGTGAGGCGACGGCATGACCGACGGGCAGCTCTGGCTTGATCCGTCCCGGGCCCGTCGGGGTGGTGCCGACCTGGCCCTCGCCGGTGAGGCGGTGACGGCCCGGCGTGCGTCGGAGGGCGGTGCGATCGAGGCCGCCAGCGGTGCCCGGCCCTGGGGTCGCGACGACATCGGTGCCGCCTTCGAGCGCAACTACCGTGGCTTCGAGCAGACCGTGCTGCGGGCCTGGGCCGGCGTCGGGCACCGCCTCACCGAGCTGGGCGGCGACGTGGTCGAGGCGGTCGACGCGAGCGTGCAGACCGACGGGGCCAGTGCCGCCCGGGTCGGTCGGGCCGCCGACCGGCGTTGACGGTTGGCGGTCGGCGATGAGCGTGCTGCCAAGTCCCATCCCGCACCCCCTGGACCACGCTCCGTGGGACGTGCCCGGCTGGATCTACGAGGCCCTCGACTGGGTGGTCGGCGTGCAGTGGCCGGAGGGCAACGAGCGGGCCGTCTGGGACGTCGCCGACAAGTGGTACGCAGTCGCCTCGGTGCTCGCCGGGCCGCACGCCGACGCGGCCGCGGCCGCCGTCGAGGTGCACAGCGGGTACGGCGGCGTCGGGGTTGTCGACGCGGCGTTCGAGGCGGCCTGGCGGGGGATCGCCGAGGGTGCCGACGCCCCGCTTCCCGTGTTGCTCGCGGTCACAGCCGACCTGGGCCGACTGGTCGAGGAGTGCGGTTGCGACATCGAGGGCGCCAAGCTGGAAGTCTGGATCGAGCTGGGCATCCTCGTCATCGAGCTGCTCACCGTGGCGGTGGCGGCCGTGCTGACCGCCGGTGCCGCCACCCCGGCCGCTGGCGCGGCGATCACCGCGACGCGGTTGCTGGTTCAACAGATCTTCAAGCGGCTGATGGGCCAACTGGCGAGCAAATCCCTCAGACACGGGCTCAAGGAGGCCGGCGAACGGGCCGCCAAGGAGGTCGCCCGCGGGGGCGCGCGCGGGTTCGCCAAGCGGGCCGCCCGGGAAGGGCTGGAGGAAGCCACCGAGGAGGCCGGGGTCACCCTGGCCACCCAGGCGTACCAGAACTCCACCGGGCGGGCACACGGCCTGGACCTGACCGATCTCGGCGCATCGGCGGTCGGTGGGCTGGCCGGCGGCGCGGTGGCGCCGATTGCCGGTCTGGGCCGGCACGCGACCGGGCGGGCCGCGAAGGTCGGTGAGCACCTGGGGCGGGAAATGACCGGCGAGGTGCTCGCCGAGAGCGCGGCGAGCCTGGCCACCGGTCAGGGCCTGACCTCGATGGAGGACGTGGCCCGCGCCGCCGCGTCCGGGGCCACCGGTTCGGCGACCGGCCAGACCGATCACGCGCTACGCGCCCGGCTCGACGCGCAGGCCAACGCGCTCGCCGGGGCATCGTTCGCAGGTCCCTCCCTGCCGTCCGTGCTGCCGGTCGCGGGGGATGCCGGGGCATCTCCCGCCCTGGGTGCGGCGTCTGCGGGAGCGGTCCCCTCTGCGGCGGCGGGTGCGTCCGCCGGGGCGGTCAGTGGCGGGGCTTCTGGCGGTCCGGTTGCGTCTGCTGGGGTCCCGACGGACGCCGTTGCCGCCTCGTCGAACCAGCTTGCCGCGCCGACGCCCCCGGTCATCGGGCAACAATCGGAGGTCGGTTCGGCGACTGCTGTCACCACCGATCCGCCCACCTCGTCACCGGCACTGGTCGGTGTGGCGTCCGACGTGGACGCTCTGGGGCGTTCGGCCGAGGCGACACCGTCGACGGACCGGCAGTTCGGCGCAGCGCCCCCGCTAACCGCCGACCCCACGCTCCCGGCAGCACCGGCCGCACCAACCACGTCAGGGTTGGCTGCCGACCCAACCACGTCCGGGTTGGCTGCCGACCCAACCACGTCCGGGTTGGCTGGCGGTCCGGCCTCGTCCGGGTTGGCTGGCGGTCCGGCCACGTCGGGGTTGGGTGCCGATCCGCGGCTATCGTCGGTGGGCGCGCCCGTGACCGGCCCACTGGAATCGAGCAGTGGGCCGGCTGCCACCGGCGTCTCCCCGGCGCACCCCGGCAGCTCGCCGCACGCCACCACCTACGGTCCTACCGCCTGGTCCCCGACGACCGGCCCCTCCGCGTCGACGATCACACCTGGCCCGGCGCCTGTCACCCTCGGCGCCCCCGTCACCACGAACGGCCCGCCGCCGGTCGCCGCCACCCCGCCGGCTGTGGGTCGGTTCGCCGTGCCATCCCGTATCCCGGCGCAGCGGACGCCCGCACCGGTGCGAGCCCCGGACCATCCGGCCCGGGGGAGGGCGTCGATGCCCGTCGACGTGGCAGCGTTCGGTGCCCCGTCGGTGCGCGAGCCCGACACCGACGACTCGTACGCGGCGCAGTGGGCCGCAGCGGCGGAGGCCGCCGAGCGGCGGCGCTACCAGGACCACTACGAATCACTGCGGCGCGGGTTCGAGACCAACCGCCGGCAGACCGAGGCCGCCCGACTGCGCGCCCGGGCCGTGGAGCACGATCGCCGAGCCGTCGAGTACGCCAGCTACGCCCGACAGCTGCACCAAGCCGGCAACCAGCAGTGGGCCGACGGCTGGCAGCGCGCCGCGAACGAGGAGTCTCGCGCGTACTCCGAGTGGCGTGACCTGGCAGACGCGGTGCTGGCCGGCACCACGGCCCCGTCGGTCGTGGACATCAGCGCCACCTTCGAGCACGCCAACCGGGACGTGGGCGCGCTCGCGCTCGGCGCGGTCGAGACCGCCGGCCCGTCCAGGCTCACCGGCGACGACGATCCGCCGCCGATCGACGACTCCCGGCCGTACGGCCAGCCGGGAGGACTCCGTCCACCGCTCGCCCTGCACCAGGTCGACGTCGAACGGCAGATGCCCCGCGATCCCGACGGCACCGTCACCCGCACCGCCGACCCGCGGCTGGGCGGCTGGTTCGGGCTCCTCAACGACGGCGGTCCCGCCGCCGACTCCACCCGCGGCATCAACTGCCTGGACTGCACGCTGTCGCTGTTCGAGACGTGGGTGCACGGGCGGCCGCGCGTGTCGGCGCCACGCACCTTCGACGGCTACCTGGACGGCGACATCCGGCGTCCCATCCGTGGCGAGGCAGGCGGCCCCGGCCGGGTCGAGGACGTGACCGGCGGGCGCTTCCAGCAACTCCTGGCCCCGGCGTCGGGCCCACCCATCGACGTCACGCACACGCGGCAGGCCGCCGACCGGGGCTACCGCAACCTGCACGACCAACTGCTGCTGGGCGGCCACGGCAGCTACTCGTTCCTGGTCACCGAGTGGGCGCACGGTGGTTCGCACGCCTGGGTGGCGCTCAACCAGCACGGCACGGTGCTCTACGTCGACCCGCAGAACGGCGTGGTCCGGGACCGGCCGCTCTACCCGGACGTGGTCGGGATCGACGCACTGGTGCTCAGCGGGGACGGCCGACCGATGCCGCTCGGCGGGCTGCCCCGGGGCCGGTTCAGCGAACGGCCCGACCTGCCAGACCACCCTCCGACGCAGGACGACGGCGGGCACGGCGACCCGTACATCAACAGGATGTACCTGCTGCTGGACGGGCCGGGCTCGGCTCCACGGTCGCCAGACGGGCCGGGAAGCGATCCAATCGCGGCGAGTGAGTTGGGTGATTCAGCCGGTGAGTTGGCGCAACTTACTGCCGGCGAGTTAGCGGCGCTGACGCAGCTTCGGCATCGCGCACTTGCGGTCGCCGATCGAGTCGAAGAGACTTTGACTCAGATCGGGCGCAGCGTGACAGAGGCCTTGGGTCTGCAAGAGCCGGTGCGGTTGCGAGACCGCGCCTCTCGCGTCAAGGGGCTTGGGTCTTTAGCACGAAAGTTCGTCGATGAGGCGCGCGGTCTCAACATCGGGGTCGACGAGTTCACGCAGACGGTGAACGACGTCCTACGGTTCCTGTTCGAGATGCCTCCGGGAGAGAGCTATCGGCGAGGTGTTCAATTAGTTCTCGCGGGCCTCGAAGAAGCGGGTTTCTCGGTCCCGCAGTCGGACCTCAAGAACTTCTGGCGGGCAGGCAACAGGTTCTATGGATTCAACTGCACCCTCCGCACCCCCGATGGGTTCCTCGTCGAGCTGCAGCTTCACACGCGCGACTCGCGCGAGGTGTGGATGCAGACTCACGACGACTACGAGATCCTGCGCCGAGTCTCCCGCCGTCCGGAGGAGCATGCGCACGCGTTTCTGCGGATGCTTGCCGCGAACCGTGGGTACCGGATGTCAGACTCCGTTCCGCCTGGCTTGGAGGACCTGTACCCGACCAAGGACGCAAGCTTTGCCAAGTGGCTGAGCAAGAACGGAGACGCTTGGCAGAAGTATCGGTCGTGGCTTGACCGTCAGGGTGTCAGCTTCTCGCAGGTGGTGCATGAGCTGGGTCTGAATTCCTCAGACTTCCCGATAGCAGCGGATGTCGTCGTCAAGTTGGAGAAAGAAATTGTTGACGTATTACGTGATCTACCGTAATGACGAGAGGCTTGGAGGCCCGGCCGGAATCTTCGTCATGGACGTAGGCACGGGCAACGCCATCCTTTGGGATCACCGCAGCGGACGCTGGGCCTTCGATCCGGCGCTGGTCGTGCGCTTTGTCAACGATGATAGGAACGTCGACCGCTTCGAGACCGTTGACCGGGCGATAGCCGAGAGAGTGGCTGAGACCGTCAGCGGGGGAAGCGCGCTGCCGGACGAGGGCGGCATTCGAGCCATGTTCGCACCCGGTGCCGGCGCCGGGGGTCCGCAGCCGGCCGGTCAGCAGTAATTCGGCGTACGAGCGGCAGAGAAGCGCTCCTTCGTGGATTACGCCAGCGGACCTTCGTCGTGTCGGAGGTGCAACTGTCGTACGCGCCGCGGCGCATCGCCTTCGGCGAGGAGGCGGCCGGTCGGGGCGGCTACGGCCTTGGCGGGGCCGAATAAGATCGACACATGGAGAGATCCGATACCCGCAGCGCCAGGTCCACTCTCTGGGCCTGGCCGGTTGGCCTCCTGATCGGCCTGGCGATCGGCATTCCGGTGTTCGGGGCGAAGGGCGGCGTGGCCTTCGGTGTCGCCCTCAGTGTCGCCTTCGCGCTCGGCCTGGGTGCGGTCAGGAGCCGGACCGGCGGCGACCCTGCCCGTGGTGGCCCGGACGGCAGGGCAGGGGCCGACGCCGACGCCCACACCGACGACGCCGCCGGCAGCCGAGGGTGATCGTCTCGGGTTCATTGAAGTCGGGGCATCCGCAAGCTTCGGATGGCCCGACTTCCGTGAACCCGAGTGGATCATGGAAAGTGCTGCGTGCTGGGAGCGCGCCGGGCAGTGTTGCCGAGGCGGTGGCCGTACAGGAGGAGTTGCGGCCGCTCGTGGACCTGGTCGGGCCGGGGCCGAGCGTGCCCGCGACGGTGGCCGGCCTGGATGTCGCGTACGCCGAGGGTGGCGACCTGCTGGCGGCGGCCGTGACGGTCCTGGATGCTCGGACGTTGGCCGTGGTGGACTCGGCGGTCGACGTGGGGCGGCCGGCGTTCGACTACGTGCCGGGGTTGTTCGCCTTCCGGGAGGTGCCCGCGCTGCTCGGTGCGCTCGATCGGCTGACCACGGTTCCGGACCTGCTGGTCTGCGACGGGCACGGGCTGGCCCATCCGCGCCGGTTCGGGCTCGCCTGCCATCTCGGGGTGGTCACCGGGTTGCCCACGATCGGGGTGGGGAAGACGCCGCTGGTCGGGACGTGGGTCCAACCGTCCGCCGAGCGGGGTTCCTGGTCGCCGTTGCGTGACGGCGGTGAGGTCGTCGGTCGGGTGCTGCGTACCCGGGACGGGGTGAAGCCGGTCTTCGTCAGCGTCGGCCACCGGATGAGCCTGGAGAACGCGACAGGGCAGGTGCTCGCGCTGACGCCGCGCTTTCGCCTGCCGGAGACGACCCGCACCGCCGATCGGCTCTGCCGCGACGCTCTCGCCGAGGCGGAGCGGGCCGAGGCCGAGGGCTGACCGGGCGGCCGCGACGAGCCGCTGACTGGTGGAACAGGCCGACGGATCGGCTGGTCGGTCAGGTCGACGGCAGGTCGTGGGGTGGCTGGTAAACCGTAACGCCGCACACATCCGGGCCGCTCTATAGCCGATGGGGTAGGTGGGCCGGTAGTAGCCTGACCCGCGGACCCCACCCGGGAGAACGGCGAGGTGATCATGACAGTGCGTCGACGCGTGGCACGGCTCGCGGCGGTCTGCGGTCTGGCGGGCGGCCTGGTGATGCTCGGTGCGTCGCCGGCCCTGGCCGATGAGGACTCGGTCCGGGTGGGTGCGGCCAGCAGCTTCGCCGCCGGTGGTTCCGCTCAGGGCGTGAACGTCGCGGTGCGCAAGCGCACCGACGGCTGCGTCCTGCTGCGTACCGCGCTGGGTTTCCGCCTGGACGGTCTTCAGCCGAACCAGGTGACGGTCCACGTCAACGCAGGTGGGCGCTGGTTCCCGGTGGCCGTCAGCGGTGGTGCTGGCAGCGTGGCGACCGCGCAGACGTCGCCGGCGAAGCCAACCCTGTGCAAGGGCAAGGGCATCACCGTGCGTTACCGGGTGGCGTTCGCCGCGGGCGCCCCGGGCGGCCGGCTCGTCGTCACGGGCGCGGGAGTCAGCGCCACCGGCCAGCAGTTGGGTCGGGCCACCGACACGGCTCGGCTGACCGGTGCGCGGGTCACGCCGTCGCCGACACCGTCGCGGTCGAAGACGCCGTCGCCCACCCCGAGCCCGACCGAGGTCGCGACAGTCGACGAGGCGGTGAACCCGGCGGCGCAGGGGGCGCTGTCCAGCGCGCCGAACACGACGCCGACCGCCGCCGAGTCCTCCGGAGGGGGATCGCCGGTGATGTACTTCGGCATCGTGCTGGTGGCGGTCGGGCTCCTGCTCATCGTGCTGCTGATCCGTCGCTCGCGGCAGGACCGCAAGCCGTCCGACGACGAGCCGGGCGCCCTGCCGGGCAACCCCGGCGGCACCACCTACCGGGCCGGGGGTGGGTTGCCGGCCGCGCCCGCTCGCCCCGGTCAGGTGTACGGCCAGCAGCCGCCGGCCGCCGGTCGGGGTACGGTGCCGACCCCGCGTCCCGCCACCGGCGGGGTCTACGGTGCCCGGCCGGACACGCCGGAGGCGACGCAGCCGATGCCGGGCCGGCCCGACGGTCGGCAGTCACCGGGTGAACCGCCCACCGACGGCAGCCACACCGTGTTCATTCCCCGGCTCCCCGGCTGAGCGGAGGACGGCCCGGCCGCTCCGTTAGGCTCAGGATCGGTGTCTAACCTGCGGCCAAGGAGTGGAACACGTGTCTGATCTGTCCCAGATCGTGAAGGCGTACGACGTTCGCGGGACGGTGCCGGACCAGTGGGACGAACGGGCCGCCGAGGCACTTGGTGCCGCCTTCACCCAACTGCTCAACTCCACCGACGAGCCGGGCGACGCGGTCGTCGTCGGCTACGACATGCGGGCCACCTCGCCCGGCCTGGCCGCAGCCTTCGCCGCTGGCGTACGCGCCGAGGGGCGCTCGGTGATCGAGATCGGTCTTGCCTCCACCGACCTGCTCTACTACGCCTCCGGTTCGCTCGACCTGCCCGGCGCGATGTTCACGGCCAGCCACAACCCGGCGCAGTACAACGGCATCAAGATGTGTCGTTCCGGCGCCCGCCCGATCGGCCAGGAGAGCGGTCTGGCCGAGATCCGGGAGCGCGCCCAGGCCCTCCTCGACTCGGGCGACGCCCGTCCGGCCGGCGCGCCGACCCGACCCGCCGAGCGGCGTGACCTGCTTCCCGACTACGCCGGCTACCTGCGCAAGCTGGTCGACCTCTCGGGCATCCGACCGTTGAAGGTGGTCGTCGACGCGGGCAACGGCATGGGTGGCTTCACCGTTCCGACGGTGCTCGGCGACGCGGCCCTGTCGGCGCTGCCGCTGGAGATCGTGCCGCTCTACTTCGAGTTGGACGGCAGCTTCCCCAACCACGAGGCCAACCCCCTGGACCCGGCGAACCTGGTCGACCTCCAGCGCGCGGTTGTCGAGCACGGGGCCGACATCGGGTTGGCCTTCGACGGTGACGCCGACAGGTGCTTCGTGGTGGACGAGCGGGGCGAGCCGGTCTCGCCGTCGGCGATCACCGCCCTGGTCGCCGCCCGGGAGTTGGCCAAGCACCCGGGTTCCACCGTCATTCACGGTCTGATCACGTCCAGCGCGGTCGCGGAGATCATCAGTGAGCACGGCGGCCAGCCGGTCGTCGCCCGGGTCGGGCACTCGTTCATCAAGGCCGAGATGGCCCGCACCAACGCCGTCTTCGGTGGCGAGCACTCCGCGCACTACTACTTCCGGGACTTCTGGTTCGCCGACACCGGGATGCTCGCGGCGATGCACACGTTGGCCGCGCTTGGCGAGCAGTCGCTGCCGCTGTCCGTGTTGGCAGGTGAGTACGAGCGGTACATCGCCTCCGGTGAGATCAACTCGACGGTGACCGACCAGGCGGCGGCGGTCGCCGAGGTGCGCGCCGCGTACCCCGACGCGGTCGCCGACGAGATGGACGGGCTCACTCTGCGTTTCCCCGATGGCGCCTGGTTCAACCTGCGCGCCTCCAACACGGAGCCGCTGCTGCGGCTCAACGTCGAGGCGCCCACCCGGGATCGGATGGTCTCGCTCCGGGACGACGTGCTCGACCGCGTTCGCCGATAAGATCGCCTGCGCCGGTCGGCACCGCCGCCGGTCAAGCCGCACACCCGGTCGGTACCGCCGCCGGTCAAGCCGCACACGTGGAAGGAGCCGTGCCATGGCCCTGGATCCGCAGTTGCTCGAGATCCTCGCCTGTCCGGACACGCACCACGCCCCGCTCACCTATGACGCCGAGGCGCAGACGTTGACCTGCACGGAGTGCGGTCGGATCTTCGAGGTCCGCGACGACGTGCCGGTCCTGCTGCTCGACGAGGCGCGCGGCGGCCCCGGACAGCCCTCATGATCGACGGTACGGCTGGGGTCAGCGGGCGGCGTGACCCCGACGAGGACCTGCTCGACGACCCGCAGGCGCTGTCCGAGGCCGACCCGGGCGGCATGCTCCGGCACACCGCCTCGGCCGGTGCCCAGGTCCGCGAGAGCGCCGCGCTGGCGGCCGAGGCGAACCTGGCGGTGCTCGCCGACGACGGGCGGCCCCGAGCCGTCGTGATCGCCGGCATCGGCACCGCCGGGCGTACCGGGGACGTGCTGGCCACGGTCGCCGGGCCGCGCTGCCCGGTCCCGATCATCGGGCACCGCTCCGCCGGCGTACCCGGTTGGGTGGGCGCGGCCGACGTGGTGATCGCGGTGAGCGCGTCCGGTCGTAGCCCGGAGGCGCTCGGCGCGGCCGAGGCGGCTCACCGGCGCGGTGCCCGACTGGTCGCCGTGGGCGCTCCGGACTCCCAGTTGCAGTCGATCGCCGAGCAGGCCCGGGCGCCGTTCATCCCGGTGCCCCGGCGTGCCCCGGCTCGGGCCAGCCTCTGGGCACTCACCGTGCCGGTTCTGCTCGCCGCCCGTTCCCTCGGGCTCGTCAAGGTCAACGAGGCGGACCTGGCGGAGACCGCGGCGCGGCTCGACGCGGACGCGGACCGCTGCCGGTCCGCCGCCGAGTCCTTCATCAACCCGGCGAAGTCACTGGCGCTGGGCCTGGCCGGTTCGATCCCCATCGTCTGGGGCTCATCCCCGCTGGCCACGGTGGCAGCTCGGCGGTTCGGCGACACCCTGTCGGCGAACGCCCGCTACCCGGTGGTCACCGGAGCGCTGGGTGAGGCCGGGCGAGGTCGCGTCGGGCTGCTCGACGGTGTCTTCGGCGGCCTGGCCGAGGGGGAGCGGGACATCTTCGCCGACCCGGCCGAGGACGACGGCGAGGGCACCCGGCTGCGGCTGGTGCTGCTGCGTGACGGAGGGCTCAACGCCGAGGACGACACCGACGAGCCGCTCGCCGTCGAGGAGCGCCGTGCGGACGCGGTGCAGACCCTCGCGGAGCGTCGTGGTGTGCGGTGCGACGTGGTGACCGCCGAGGGCGGCTCCGCCCTGGAGCGGCTGGCGTCGCTTGTCGCCGTCCCGGATTTCGCCTCGATCTACCTGGCGCTGGCCCACGGGCTGGACCCGATGGCCGTTCCGGCCATCACCGAGATGAAGGAGCTGTCGAACCAGTGAACGGACGTAGGGGGCGGCGCGTCATGCGCCGACCGGTCGGCTTCGCGCGGCGAAGCGGAGCGGCGGCATGAGCGCGAACGGCGGGACGAAGGCGATCGTCGCCGCCCTGCTGGCAAACGTCGGCATCGCCGCCACCAAGTTCATTGCGTTCCTGCTCTCCGGCTCGTCGTCGATGCTGGCCGAGGCGGTCCACTCGGTAGCCGACTCCGGCAACCAGGGCCTCCTGCTGCTCGGTGGCAAGCGGGCGAAGCGGGCGGCCACCCCGGAACACCCGTTCGGGTACGGCCGGGAGCGCTACATCTACGCGTTCATCGTGTCCATCGTGCTGTTCAGCATCGGTGGCCTGTTCGCGCTCTACGAGGCGTACCACAAGTGGGGCCACGAGGGCGGCATCGAGTCCTGGCACTGGCTGCCCGTGGTCGTGCTGGTGGTGGCGATCGTCCTGGAGTCGTTCTCGTTCCGGACCGCCATCAAGGAGTCCAACCACATCCGGGGCAAGCAGTCCTGGGTGCGTTTCATCCGTCGCGCCAAGGCGCCGGAGCTGCCGGTGGTGCTCCTGGAGGACTTCGGCGCGCTCATCGGTCTGGTGTTCGCGCTCTTCGGTGTCACCATGACGTTGATCACCGGCAACGGCCGGTGGGACGCCGCGGGCACCGCGATGATCGGCATCCTGCTCGTCGTCATCGCCATCGTGCTGGCCATCGAGACGAAGAGCCTGCTGCTCGGTGAGGGCGCCGAGGCGTCCGACCTGGCCGCCATCGAGCGGGCCGTCACCGACGGCTCCGAGGTGGAGCGGATCATCCACATGAAGACGCTCTACCTGGGGCCGGAAGAGCTGATGGTGGCCGCGAAGATCGCCGTTCCGGAGTGGGAGAGCGCCCACGACCTGGCCCGCGGCATCAACGCCGTGGAGGCGCGGATCCGCGCCGCGGTGCCGATCGCCCGGGTGATCTATCTGGAGCCGGACGTCTACAGCGCCGCCGCCGCGAAGGCCGGCACCGGATCCGCCGCCGACACCGCCGTGCCGCAGCCGCAGGACGCGTCGGGCGAGGCGGCCGGGCGGCCCGGGGGCTGACGGGTGGAGCCACTGTACGGGCCGATCCGGGACTACGCCTGGGGCTCCCGCTCGGCCATCGCACTGCTGCAGGGGCGCTCGGTGCCGAGCGCCGGCCCGGAGGCGGAGCTGTGGTTGGGGGCCCACCCGGGCGCCCCGGCCCACGTCGATCGCGCCGGTCTGCGGGTGAGCCTCTGCGAGCTGGTGCGGGACGAACCAGGGCAGTGGCTCGGCCAGCGGGTGTCCGAGCGGTTCGGCAGTCGGCTGCCGTTCCTGCTCAAGGTGCTCGCGGCCGACGCTCCGCTGAGCCTGCAGGCGCATCCGGACGCCGAGCAGGCGCAGGCCGGCTACGCGGCGCAGGCGGGGCGTCCCGAGGGGCAGCGCAACTACTCCGACCCGCACCACAAGCCGGAGTTGCTCGTCGCGCTCACCCCGTTCGAGGCGTTGTGCGGTTTCCGGGATCCGGCGGAGTCGGCCGAGGCGCTCGCCGCGTTCGGCGTACCGGCGTTGGCGCCGGTGGTCACCGCGTTGCGGGCCGGGCCGGCGGGGCTGCGTACGGCGGTCCGGACGCTGCTGGGCTGGCCGGTCGCCGACCGTCACGACCTGCTGGCCGCCGTGCTGGCAGCGCCGGCCGACGGCCCGGACGCGGAGCTGACCCGCCGGCTGGTCACGGCGTACCCAGGGGATCCGGGTGCGCTCGTCGCGCTGCTGTTGCACCACGTGCGGCTGGTGGCGGGGGAGGCGATCTGGATGCCCGCCGGCAACCTGCACGCCTACCTGAGCGGGTGCGGCGTGGAGATCATGGCGGCCAGCGACAACGTGCTGCGGGGCGGCCTGACCCCGAAGCGGGTGGACGTCGACGAGCTGATGCGGGTGCTGCGCTTCGAGGTGCTCGACGACCCGGTACGCGCCGCGCAGCCGGTCGGCCCCGGCGTGGACTGGTGGCCCGTGCCGGTGGACGACTTCGCGCTGCACCGGGTGCGGGTCGACGCGGGCGTGCCCTCGGTGACGCTGTCCGTGCCCGGCCCCCGGGTGGTGCTCTGCGCCGGCGGCTCGATCACCGTGGACGACGGTGCCGGCGCGTTGACGCTGGTCTCCGGCGAGGCGGCGATCGGTACGGCGTCCGGGGCGGCGCTGCGGATCGACGGTGCCGGTGTGGCGTTCGTAGCGACGTCCGGGCTGCGCTGACCCGCGCGCAGGAGAACGACACAAGTCCGACTTTCCCGGAATAGCTTGACGCTGCGCTGCCTGAGTGTGACTCTATGAGTACGCAGCGTTATCGCGACGACGGTCCGAGAACGTGCGGGGGAACCAAACCGGGGGGATGCACGGGGCGGGCGGGACGTGGGCGGGAAGGTCCGTCCATCACCGACCGCCCCGTGCGCTGTCCGCGGACCGTGCCTGATGCCCGTCGCCGACGCGCGTAAGGTGGAGGGTCGGCGCAGACATCGTTCGACAGGAGCTTTCATGACCAGCACCCTCCCGGCGTCCGCCAGCGGCACGCCGTCCGAGGCCCGGCCGAGCACGCTGGCCGACGGCGACTTCAAGGTGGCGGATCTGTCGCTCGCCGAGTTCGGGCGTAAAGAGATCCAGCTCGCCGAGCACGAGATGCCCGGCCTGATGGCGATCCGTCGGGAGTTCGCCGAGGCGCAGCCGCTCGCCGGCGCGCGGATCACCGGCTCCCTGCACATGACCATCCAGACCGCCGTCCTGATCGAGACGCTTGTCGCTCTCGGCGCGCAGGTGCGCTGGGCTTCGTGCAACATCTTCTCCACCCAGGACCACGCCGCCGCGGCGATCGTCGTCGGCCCGGACGGCACCCCCGAGGCCCCGGCCGGCGTTCCGGTGTACGCCTGGAAGGGCGAGACCCTGCCGGAGTACTGGTGGTGCACCGAGCAGGTGCTCGCCTGGCCCGACGGTCAGGGCCCGAACATGATCCTCGACGACGGCGGCGACGCCACCCTGCTCGTACACAAGGGTGCCGAGTTCGAGAAGGCCGGAGCGGTCCCGCCGGTCGAGTCGGCCGACTCCGAGGAGTACGCGGTCATCCTCGAGCTGCTGCACCGCTCGCTCGGCGAGGATGGCCAGCGCTGGACCCGGATCTCCGCCGGCATCAAGGGCGTGACCGAGGAGACCACCACCGGCGTGCACCGGCTCTACGAGATGCACCGGGCGGGCACCCTGCTCTTCCCGGCCATCAACGTCAACGACTCGGTGACCAAGAGCAAGTTCGACAACAAGTACGGCTGCCGGCACTCGCTCATCGACGGCATCAACCGCGCCACCGACGTGCTGATCGGCGGCAAGATGGCGGTCGTGCTGGGCTACGGCGACGTGGGCAAGGGCTGCGCCGAGTCGCTGCGCGGCCAGGGCGCCCGGGTCGTGGTGACCGAGGTGGACCCGATCTGCGCGTTGCAGGCCGCGATGGACGGCTACCAGGTCGCCACCCTGGACGACGTGGTCGAGCAGGGCGACATCTTCATCACCGCCACCGGTTGCTTCGACGTCATCACCAACGAGCACATGGCCCGGATGAAGCACCAGGCCATCGTCGGCAACATCGGCCACTTCGACAACGAGATCGACATGGCCGGGCTGGCCAAGCGTTCCGACGTCGAGCGGGTCAACATCAAGCCGCAGGTCGACCTGTGGCGCTTCGCCGACGGGCACGCCATCATCGTGCTCTCCGAGGGCCGCCTGCTGAACCTGGGCAACGCGACCGGGCACCCGAGCTTCGTCATGTCGAACTCGTTCGCCAACCAGACGATCGCCCAGATCGAGCTCTTCACCAAGACCGAGGAGTACCCGATCGGCGTCTACGTGCTGCCCAAGCACCTGGACGAGAAGGTGGCCCGGTTGCACCTCGGCGCGCTCGGCGCCAAGCTGAGCACGCTGACCAAGGAGCAGGCCGCCTACCTCGGCGTCTCCACGGAAGGCCCGTTCAAGCCGGACCACTACCGCTACTGATCGACATCTCCGTACCGGGTCGGCTGTCCACAGCCGGCCCGGTACGTCGTTCCAGTCACTCCCGCGCCCGCAGGTCCGTGCCGGCTCAAGATCCGCGCAAGTTCCCAGATGTAGCTGCCTGAAGCCGCCGCGCCGTTGCCAGCAAAATCCCTGATCTTGCGCGGATCTTCCTAGCCGATCTTCCGAGGCCAGCGCCAAACCACACGCGCCTCCCACGCCCCCGCCCCCGCCCCCGCCTCTCCCCGCGATCGTGCAGTTTCGGTTGGAGCTTCGCGGCTTTTGGTGCGATATGCCGCAACAGAAAGTGCAAGATCGCGGAAGTGGGGCGGGGCGAGGGTGGGGGCGGGGACGGGGACGGGGTGGGGTTAGTTGCGGGGGGTGGGGCGGAACCAGGTCCACAGACACCAGGCCAGCCAGCCCAGCGAGACGAGGGTGGCCAGGGCTCGTAGCCGGAGTGCGCTGAGCAGCAGCACCACGGCCAGCACCGTCAACCACGGCAGGAATCCCCTCACGGCGCGATCTTCGCACAGTGGAGTTCGCCGCAGACAGGGTGAGCTTGTCGTGAACAACTTGACGACGGCGCTGACCAGGGAGGAAGGTATGCCTGCCCTAAGTCAGCCAAGGCGTGCCTAACCTACTCGGAGCCCGGATGTTCGCCACCTACCTGATCGGTCTGCGGGAAGGGCTGGAAGCCACCCTGGTGGTCAGCATCCTTGTCGCCTTCCTCGTGAAGTCGCAGCGCCGGGACCGACTGCCGCAGGTCTGGGCTGGTGTCGGCTTGGCCGTGGCGCTCTCGGTGCTCTTCGGCTGGCTGATCGAGTACACGTCGACCTCGCTGCTGTCCCGCTCCGAGGACCGTGAGTTGTTCGAGGCGATCACCTCGGTCGCCGCCGTGGTCTTCGTGACCTGGATGATCTTCTGGATGCGTCGGGCCGCCCGGACCATCGCCGGTGAGCTGCGGGGCAAGCTCAGCGAGGCGTTGGCCGTCGGGTCCCTGGCGGTCGCCGGGATGGCCTTCCTCGCGGTGATCCGGGAGGGCCTGGAGACCGCGTTGATCTTCTACTCGGCCGCCCAGGGCGCGGCGGGCGACAGCGGGCCGCTGCTCGCGTTGATCGGCGGCATCGTCACCGCCGTGGTGCTCGGCGTGCTGCTCTACGCCAGCGCGCTGCGGATCAACCTCAGCACGTTCTTCACCTGGACCGGCGCGCTGCTGATCCTGGTCGCCGCCGGCATCCTCAAGTACGGCGTGCACGACTTCCAGGAGGCCGGTGTCCTGCCCGGCCTGAACGACCTGGCCTTCGACATCACCGGCACGCTCGACCCGAGCACCTGGTACGCGGCTCTGCTCGCCGGCATGTTCAACGTGACTCCGGCGCCGACGGTGCTGGAGACGATCGCCTGGGTCGCGTACGCCGTACCGATTCTCCTGCTCTTCCTGCGGCCGGCGCGGCGCAGGTCGGCACCTCCCGCGACTACCACCACCGCCGTCACCGAGCGCGGCGCCGACGCCGGCACCGAGGCCGAGGCGGCGTCCACGCCGCAGCGTGCCTGACTTACGAGGAGAGACAGCTCAGATGCGTACCACCCAGTTCTTCGCGCTTGCCGCCGCCGGCGTGCTGGCGACGGCCGGTCTGGCCGCCTGCTCCGAGTCCGACAAGGGTGACCAGTCCGCGGCCGGTGGCGCGATCGTGGTCAAGGCCAGCGACACCGCCTGTGAGGTCGGCTCGACCGACCTGGGCGCCGGCACCGCCACCTTCAAGATCACCAACTCGGGCGCGAAGGTGACCGAGTTCTACGTGTACGCCGACGGCGACCGCGTGATGGGTGAGGTGGAGAACATCGCCCCCGGGCTGAGCCGCGAACTGCACGTGGAGTTGCCGGCCGGCACGTACCAGACGGCCTGCAAGCCGGGGATGAGCGGCAAGGGCATCCGGGGTGCGCTCAAGGTCAGCGGTTCGGCCCAGCCGCTCACCGCCGACGCCGCGCTCGGTGACGCCACCGACAACTACCAGCGCTACGTCAAGAGTCAGACCACCGCGCTGCTGGCCAAGACCGAGGAGTTCGTCGGCGCGGTCAAGGCCGGCGACGTCGCGAAGTCCAAGGCGCTCTACCCGGTCGCCCGCACCTACTGGGAGCGGATCGAGCCGGTTGCCGAGATCTTCGGCGACCTCGACCCCAAGATCGACGGCCGCGAGGAGGTCATCGAGGAGGGGATGGAGTTCACCGGCTTCCACCGGATCGAGAGGGACCTCTGGAAGTCCGGAGACATCAGCAAGGACGGTCCGATCGCCGACCGCCTGCTCGTCGACGTCAAGGAGATCGTGGCCAAGGCGAACGCCGAGAAGCTCTCCCCGCTCCAGCTCGCCAACGGTGCCAAGGAACTGCTCGACGAGGTCGCCAGCGGCAAGATCACCGGCGAGGAGGACCGCTACTCGCACACCGACCTGTGGGACTTCGCCGCCAACCTCGAGGGTTCCAAGGCCGCCGTGTCCGCCCTGCGCCCCGCACTTCAGCAGCGCGCACCGGAGCTGGTCACCCAGTTGGACACCGAATTCGCAAACGTGGAGGCGCTGCTCGGCAAGCACCGCGACGGCGACGGGTGGAAGCTGCACACCGCGCTGAGCAAGGCCGAGCTGAAGGAACTCTCCGACGGGATCAACGCGCTCGCCGAGCCGATCAGCAAGGTCGCCGCGGCTGTCGCGAAGTGACCGGACGGCGGGAAGGGGCGGGTCGATGAGCGGGAGCAGGTTGACCCGGCGCCGGGCGATCACCCTCGCCGGCGCCGGGGTGGCCGGGGTCGCCGGAGTGGCGGCCGGCGCGGGGGCGTTGCGGAGCGGTTCCCATGGTCCGGCCGCGGCGAGCGACCACCCGGCCGGTGCGGTGCCGTTCCACGGTGAGCACCAGGCCGGCATCGTCACCCCGGCACAGGACCGGCTGCACTTCGTGGCCTTCGACGTGATCACCAAGGACCGGGCCCGGCTGGCCGGGCTGCTCGAAGAGTGGACGGCCGCCGCCGCCCGGATGACCGCGGGGCGCGACGCCGGCGTCCTCGGCGCGGTCGGCGGGATGCCGGAGGCTCCACCGGACGACACCGGCGAAGCCCTCGGCCTGCCCCCCTCGCAGCTCACCCTCACCATCGGCTTCGGGCCGACACTGTTCCGCGACGCCGACGGACGGGACCGCTTCGGCCTCGCCGACCGTCGGCCCGCCGCCCTGGCCGAGCTGCCGAAGTTCCCCGGCGACGCGTTGCAGCCGCAGCTCTCCGGCGGCGACCTCTGCGTCCAGGCCTGTGCCAACGACCCGCAGGTGGCGGTGCACGCGATCCGCAACCTGGCCCGGCTCGGCATGGGCGTGGTGAGCGTCCGCTGGTCGCAGCTCGGCTTCGGCCGTACCTCGTCGACGTCCCGGGACCAGGCGACCGCGCGTAACCTCTTCGGGTTCAAGGACGGCACGGCGAACCTCAAGGCCGAGGAGACCGACCTGCTGCGCGAGCAGTTGTGGGTGCAGCCGGGCGACGGACCGGACTGGATGGCCGGGGGCTCGTACCTGGTCACCCGCAAGATCCGGATGCTGGTGGAGACCTGGGACCGGACATCCCTCGCGGAGCAGGAGGAGATCGTCGGCCGCAGCAAGGGCAGCGGCGCGCCCCTCGGTCGGGGCGACGAGTTCGACGAGCTCGACTTCGAAGCGCGGGGTGCGGACGGGAAGCCAGTGATCGCCGAGCACGCCCATGTCGCGCTGGCTCACCCGAGCCGGAACGGCGGCGCCCAACTGTTGCGCCGGGGTTACAACTTCGTCGACGGCTCGGACGGGCTCGGCCGGCTCGACGCGGGCCTCTTCTTCATCGCCTACCAGCGCGATCCGCGCCGTCAGTTCGTGCCGATCCAGACCCAGTTGGCGCGGCACGACGTCATGAACGAGTACCTGCGACACGTCTCCAGCGGCGTGTTCGCCTGCCCGCCCGGGGTACGCGACGGCGGGGACCACTGGGGGCGTGGGCTGTTCGGCTGACCGTCGTCCGGATGGCGACAGCCGGATCGCCGCAGCCTGTGGTGGCGCCGGACGGCGCCGAAGGGGGATCATGGTGGCAGCCTGCCCACGGCGGCAAGATGCGTTACCGGCGGACGCCGGTCCCACCGAACTGAATGAGGATGCAATATTAATCCCATGAGAGCCCGCGTACTGGTGGTCGACGATGACCCCGCGCTCGCCGAGATGCTCGGCATCGTGCTGCGCAGTGAGGGTTTCATGCCCTCGTTTGTGGCGGACGGCGAGCGGGCGTTGGCCGCTTTTCGCGACAGCCGTCCCGATATCGTGCTGCTCGACCTGATGCTTCCCGGCATGAGTGGTATCGACGTCGCGCGGTCGATCCGGGCGGAGTCCGGCGTGCCAATTGTCATGCTGACCGCCAAGAGCGACACCGTCGACGTCGTGCTCGGCCTGGAGTCCGGTGCCGACGACTACGTGGTCAAGCCGTTCAAGCCCAAGGAACTGGTGGCCCGGATGCGGGCCCGACTGCGCCGGGGCGAGGACGTGGCCCCCGAGATGCTCACCATCGGGCCACCCGACAACCAGATCACCATCGACGTGCCCGCGCACACCGTGAGCCGAAACGACGAGGAGGTGAAGCTGACTCCGCTGGAGTTCGACCTGCTGGTCGCCCTCGCCCGCAAGCCACGTCAGGTCTTCACCCGTGAGGTGCTGCTCGAGCAGGTCTGGGGCTACCGGCACGCGGCCGACACCCGGCTGGTGAACGTGCACGTCCAGCGGTTGCGGGCCAAGATCGAGCCGGACCCGGAGCGGCCGGAAATCATCCTCACCGTGCGGGGCGTGGGTTACAAGGCGGGGACCGGATAGCCTGGTCACACTGTGTCGACCTCGCCACCCCCACCCTCCCCGAGCGCGACTCCCCGCCGGCCCGGCGCCAGCGGGGAGTTCTGGCGTGCGGTGAGCGGCCGGGTCGCCCGGATGGTGGGTCGGGCGCACCAGACCTGGCGCCGTTCGTTGCAGGTGCGAGTGGTGACCATCACGCTCGTCGCGTCCAGCCTGCTCGTCGGCGGTTTCGCGTTCCTCATCGCCGACAAGATCACCACCATCCTGCTCGACAGCGCCCGCAGTGACGTCCGGCAGCGGGTGACGAGCGGTGCCAGCTACGCGGCCAAGCAGGTCTCCTTCTACGGGCAGCCGCAGGAGGCGCAGCTCCAGGAGACCATCGACGGCACCGTCAACTACCTGGCCGGCGGCGACCCCCAGCAGACCAGCGGGGTGGTCGTGGCGATCACCGCCGCCGACTACCCCAACGACATCCAGACGCGCACCTCGCCGTCCGCGAACGTCCAGCCGCTGATCAGCCCCGAGCTGCGAGCCGCGATCGCCGACGGCAAGGTGGCCAGCCAGATCCGCACCGGGCGACTCACCGGCCAGACCACCAAGTACCTGGTCTACGGCTCGCCGGTGCCCACCCGCTTCGGCCAGATCGAGCTCTACTATCTGGTGCCGCTGGGCCGGCAGGACGTCACCGCCGCCGACGCCCGAGCCACGGTGGTGGCCACCGGGGTCGCCCTGGTGATCCTGCTCGGGTTGCTCGCGGCGCTCGTCACCCGGTTGGTGGTCAACCCGGTCCGGGTCGCCGCACGCACCGCCCAGCGGCTCTCCGCGGGCCTGCTCGACCAGCGGATGGTGGTCAACGGCGAGGACGACCTCGCCCTGCTCGCCGCGTCGTTCAACCAGATGGCCACCAACCTGCAACGGCAGATCCTGCGGCTCGAAGAGATGTCCCGGTTGCAGCGTCGCTTCACCTCCGACGTCTCGCACGAGTTGCGTACCCCGTTGACCACGGTCCGGATGGCCGCTGACCTGATCTTCGCCGAGCGCGACGAGTTCGACCCGGCGGTCGCCCGCAGCGCCGAGCTGCTCCAGGCCGAGCTGGATCGATTCGAGGAGTTGCTCACCGACCTGCTGGAGATCAGTCGGTTCGACGCCGGTTTCGCCATGCTCGACTCCGAGCCGACCGACCTGGTGCCGGTGGTGCACCGGGTGGTCGACCGGCTGGCCGGCCTGGCCGAGCGGGTGGGCGTACCGATCGAACTCGACCTGCCGGGCACGCCGGTGATCGCCGAGGTCGACCCGCGTCGGGTCGAGCGGGTGTTGCGCAACCTCGTCGGCAACGCCGTCGAGCACGGGGAGGCCCGCCCGGTGCTGATCACCCTCGGCATCGACGAGACCGCCGTGGCGATCACCGTCCGGGACCGCGGGGTGGGGCTGAAGGTGGGCGAGGAGAAGTTGGTGTTCAACCGGTTCTGGCGGGCGGACCCGTCCCGGGCTCGACAGACCGGGGGCACCGGGCTGGGCCTGTCGATCAGCCTGGAGGACGCGCGGCTGCACGGCGGCTGGTTGGAGGCGTGGGGTGCTCCCGGGCAGGGCGCGCAGTTCCGGCTCACCCTGCCGGCGCGTGCCGGCGATCGGCTGACCACCTCGCCGCTGCGGCTGGTGCCTGCCGACGCCGCGCTGCCGTTCGGTGGTCCCCGCGACGGTGGCCCGCTGGCCATCGGTCCCGGCACCGGCGGGGCATTGGCGATCGGCCCGGCCCCGACCGGGGACGACCAGCGGACTGAGGTGCGCTCATGAGACGACCAACTCTGCTCGGGGCGCTCGGCGTGCTGGCGCTGCTGGGCGCGGGCTGTGGCATCCCGGCGGCGTCCGACGTGCGGGTGGACGGCAAGGGCGGTGCCGCGACCGAGGCCGGTGTGATCAGTCGGGGCAGTGAGCCACCGACGCGTACGGCAAGCGGCAGCGTCAACGAGACGTTCGTCCGCAACTTCCTCTCCGCCGCCGCCGGCGAACCGGATCGGGCGTACGAGCGGGTCAAGGCGTTCATCGCCCCGGAGGACAAGATCCGCCTGCAGGACAAGAAGGGCAGCGAGGTCGCGCTCAACGTGGTCCGGCTGGGCGAGGCGGTCTACACCCTCAACAGCGACTCGACGACGACTGTGAAGATCGCCGTGCAGCAGATCGGTGTGCTGCGGGCCAACGGCACCCTGGCCCCGCCGGTGGCGACCGAGACGGAGTACGAGTTCGGTCTGCGCAGCGCGTCGTTCAACGGCGGCGTCAACGACGACCGCGCCGGCCTGTACGTCATCAACCCGCCGAACGTGCTGCTGCTCACCGACACCGCGCTCCGGCAGTACTACCAGGACGAGACGATCTACTTCTGGAGTTCGGACCGCAGCCGTCTGGTGCCCGACCAGCGTTACCGGCCGCAGGCGGTGCCGGTCGAGCGGCGGGTCAACGAGGTGGTGAAGTGGCTCGTCGGCGGTCCCTCCGACTGGCTGCGCCCGGCGGTCGTCGGCCTACCGGACCGCACCGAGCTGATCAACAACGCCACCGGCGGCAACGGTCGGTGGGAGGTCAACCTGGACATGTCCGGTGACGACCGCAACAGCATCGATCAGTTGATCACGCAGATCGCCTGGTCGTTGGGGGACCTGCCCGGCCAACTCGAGTTGAAGATCCGCAACAACGCGCAACCCGTGGTGGACCTGACCGAGCGACGGGACGCCCAATCGCTCTACCCGCACGCCGCCAGCCCACAGCGGTTCGGCGTGTACGACGGCGCGATCCACCCCCTCGACTTCGAGGGCGAGCCCAGCGGCACCGTGCCGTTGTCGCCCGAGGTCAACCGCAACGTCGTCTCCGCCGGTCTCGGGCTGGCCAAGGACCGACGGATCCTCGCCGCGATGGTGGTCACCGGCAGCAACAAGAACAGGTACCGGCTCGCCGTGGGCACCGGCGCCGAGCCGGTCTCCGTGCTCGGTCGCAGCGGCACCGAGTACTCCTCGATCAGCCGGCCGGTCTGGCTGCGAACCGTCGACGACCGCCCCGGCCGCGGCCTGGTCGTGGCCGACGGGCACCTCTACCGGTTCGACGACGCGGCCCGGATGTACCCGGTGCCCCTCAACCTGCCCTCCGCCGAGGTCACCGCGGTGGCCAGCGCGTTGGACGGCCAGCGGGTCGCGCTGATCGTCGGCGGCCGGCTCTACGTCGCCGCGGTCAACCTCGACGGCGGCGGGGTCTCCATCGGCCCGCCCCGCGAGCTGGTCACCTCGCTGACCAACCCCACGGCCGTCGACTGGGGTAGGGAGGACCAGCTGGTGGTGGCCGGGTCGGTCCGCCAGCCGGCGGTCTACGAGATCAGCGTCGACGGCGCCCTGGAGACGGCGCTGAGGACCGACCTCGGCGCCAAGGTCAACCACCTGACCGCGTACCCGAGCAACCGCAGCGTCCGGGTGCCCAGCGGGGCCTACATGTACGAGGCGAACGGGGTGGCCTACCGCAGCAGCCCGTTCGAACGGATCGAGCCCGGCCGGGTACGCGGCATCGCCCCGGTGCCGGCCGGCGTACGGCCCAGCAACCCGTCGGCGCCGTTCTTCCTCTACTGACACCGTGGGCGGGCTCTGGGCGGACCTCACCGACCTGGTGCTGCCCGCCGACTGCGCCGGTTGTCGGGAGCGCCGCCCCGGCCTGCGGCACGGGGTCTGCCCAACCTGCGTCGCGGCGCTCGGCGACCTGCGGCCACGGGCGGTCCGCCCCACTCCCGCCCCGCCGGGGCTGCCGTCCTGCGTGGCGCTCGGCCCGTACGCGGGCCCGCTGCGCGAGGCACTGCTGGCGTACAAGGAGCACGGTCGACACGGGCTCGCCCGCCCGCTCGGCGCCCTGCTCGCCGAGGTCGTCGCGGAGGGCGTCGGTGCGCCCCGTCCGCTGGCGTTGGTGCCGGTCCCGGACACCGCGGCGGCGGCCCGCTCCCGTTACGGGGACCACCTCGACCGGCTCGCCCGGCACTGCGCGAGCCGGCTCAACCGGGGCGGTTGGGTCGCCCGGGTGTGCCGCCCACTGCGCGCGCTGCCCCGGCCCGACTCGGTCACGCTGGACAGCGCCGGACGGGCGGCGGCGGCCGAGGCGGCCTTCCGACCCCGTTCGACCGGGCCGCTGCGGGGCCGCTCCACGGCCGCGCCGCCGGTCGTGGTGCTGCTCGACGACATCGTCACCACCGGCGTGACCCTCGCCGCCGCGAGCAGGGTGCTGACCGCTACGGGATGGGCACCGAGGGTCGCGGCGGTGCTCGCGGCGACCGAGAAAAGACACCAGTTGTAACCGATCGTGTTTCCGTTTCACCCGTTGGTGTACGAGCTGCGAAAAATTTCAGGTCGTCTCGGCAACATGGGGTGACGGCCGGGCAAACAGGAGTTAGCGTTTCGCTGTCGGGGGTAGGAGGTCGTTCCAACCGCCCCCGGCGGTGAGAGGAGGCGTAGCCGTACCAACCGGTCGACGCCAGCGGGTCCCCCCACGGCGCGCGGCCGGGTAAACCGGATCGAAGACCGTCCGAAAGAGGGAGGTCACGTGGACATCGTGGTCAAGGGCCGAAACGTCGAAGTGCCGGACCATTACCGGGTACACGTAGCCGAGAAACTCGCGAAGATCGAACGCTACGACCACAAACTTATTCGCGTCGATGTCGAGCTGTTCCACGAGCGCAATCCGCGCCAGGCCGACCACTGCCAGCGGGTGGAGATCACCTGCGTTTCCCGGGGCCCGGTCATGCGGGCCGAGGCCTGCACGAACGACTTCTACAGCGCGCTCGACGCGGCCATCGCGAAGCTCGACACCCGGCTGCGCCGCGCGGCCGACCGTCGCCGCGTACACCGGGGCCGGCACGCGCCGATCTCCGTCGCCGAGGCCACCGCGGGCCTGCCCGTCGCGGACCTGGTGGCCCCCGCGCTGAGCGCGCCGGGTGACGGTGCCCGCGCCGGCACCGCCGTCGCGGAGCGGGTCGAAGAGGAGCACGACGACCAGCAGCCGTGGCACATCGCCCGGGAGAAGGTGCACCCGGCGGAGCCGATGACGATCGACGACGCGCTCTTCGAGATGGAGCTCGTCGGCCACGACTTCTACCTGTTCCAGGACAAGGAGTCCGGCCGCCCCAGCGTCGTCTACCGGCGACACGCCTACGACTACGGCATCATCTCCCTCGCCACCTGACCGGCCCTGACCGTGTCGATCGGGGAGTTGTGGCGGGGCAGTCCCGCCACAACTCCCTGATCCGGTCTCAGCGCAGATCGCCGGGGAGCAGCGCGAACGTCAGGTCGTCCAGACGGGTGCCGTCGAGGCCCGGCAGGCGGCCACGCTGCAGGCCCTCACGCTGGAACCCGACCCGCTCCAGCACCCGGTGCGACGCGATGTTGTCCGGCACCGTACCGGCACCCAGCCGAGCGATGCCGACCACGCCGAAGGCCCAGGCCGCGAGCAGTCGGACGGCCCGCGTCGCGTACCCCCGGCCGCGCCAGTCCGGGAGCAGGGCGTAGCCCACCGACGCCTCGCCGCCGGCCACATCGGTGTACGACAGCCCGCAACTGCCCACCGGCTCCCCGCTGGACACGTCGGTGATCAGCAGTCGGGCGATCTCGCCGGTCAGCCATCCGCTCTCCGCGAGACGGCAACGCCGCTCGATCGCCTCCCGCGTCGGCGGCACGGGCGGCGCCTGGTTCGCCACCACCTCGGGTCGAGTGTGCAGCCGGTGCATCAGCTCCGCGTCGTCGGGTGCGAGTCGCCGCAGCGCCACCACCTGATCGGTGAGCACCCCGGCGGGCAGGTCGGGCAGCAGTCGGGCGGCCGGGCCGGGAGGGTCGTCGACGAGGCGTACCCAGGCCAGCAGGTCGTGCCGACCCCCGTCGCGGCCGATGGCGGCCGACCGGCGCGAACCCTCGTAGCGGAAGCCGGCGGCCAACGCGACCCGCTGGCTGGGCGTGTTCTCCGGGTGGGTCAGCAACTCCAGGCGGGCTGTTCCGGCGGCGAGCGCGTGGTCACTCAGCGCGCGGGTACCCGCCGTGGCGACCCCGCGCCCGCGCGCCGCGGGTCGTACCCAGTAGCCGATCCCGGCCTGGCCTCGGGCCGGCGACGGATTGTTCAGCGTCACCATGCCCAGCAGCCGGTCCGTGGCCGGGTCCGCGACGGCGTACGCCGCGCCGCCGCCGGTCCAGACCGCCGGGGCCCCGACGTCGATCCACCAACGGGCGTCGGCCTCGGTGTACGGATCCGGCGGGCCGATCGTGAACCGCTGGCTGACCGGGTCGGCCAGGCCGTCGACGATGTCGGCGGTGTCCTCGACGCGGAGCTGCCGCAGCCGCACCCCGTACGCCTCGACGACCTGCTCGAGGCTCATGTCAGGTCCTTGGCGAGCAACGCGCCCACCCACACGTCGACGCGCTCGCCCCGGTGCTGCACCCCGGCCCGGGCGGTCCCCTCGACGGTGAAGCCCGCCTTCTCCGCAGCCCGGCGGGAGGAGGTGTTGCCGACGTTCGCCCGCCACTCGATGCGGGCCAGGCCCACCGTGCTGAAGCCCCAGGCGCCGAGGGCGACGAGCGCGGCCGGCAGGTGTCCCCGGCCACGGGCCTCCGGGGCGGTCATGAACCCCACGTCCGCCAGCAGCGGGTCGCCGGGCGAGAGTCGAAGGTCGATCGTGCCCACGTACCTGTCGTCGGGGTCGGCGATCACGAAACAGCCGGCGTCCCCCCGAGCCCAGGCGTCCCGGCCGTAGGCCAGGTAACCCTGCGCGTCGGTGCGGTCGTACGGGTCCGGCACCGTGGTCCAGCGGATGCTCTCCGGGTCCTGGCAGGTCCGCACCACGGCGTCCAGGTCCTGCTCCTCCATGGGCCGCAGCCGCAGCTCGCCGGCTGCGGCGGTGGCGAACAGGACCGGCTGCGGGCGGCCGAAGACGGCGGCGCGTCGGGCGGCCAGGGTGCCCGGACCGGCCGGCCCGGTCGACCCGGGCGCGGGTACCTCACCGGGCAGCAGGGAACCGATCCAGCCGTCCGCAGCGCCGTGCGGCGCCGGGTTGGCCAGCCGCAACCGGCCGTCGACCCGGAAACCGGCCCGCAGGGCCACCAGCCGGGAGGCGTGGTTGCCCACCTCGGCCTGCCAGATGAGCCGACGAAGCCCGAGGCTGTCGAAGGACCAGCGGGCCACCGCCCGGGTGGCCCGGGTCATCACGCCCCGACCGCGCGCCCAGGGCGCCGTCCAGTAGCCGACCTCGCCGGTGCCGTCCTTGTCGATCGAGATCAGCCCGGCGGAACCCCACACCTCGCCGGTGCTCGGGTCGCAGACCGCGAACGGTGCCCCGGTGCCCTCGGCCCAGGCCTTTCGGCTCATCTCGGTGACGAATCCGTGCGCGTGTTCCGGCCGGTACGGGCGCGGTACGGTGGTCCAGCGCTGAATGTCCGGGTCCTGGCAGGCACGGTGCACGGCGTCGGCATCCGTCTCTCGCCAGGGCCGCAGCAGCACGCCGTCCTCGGTGATCTCTACGGGCTCCACCCGTGCATCCTGTCGCAGCGTTCGCCGACGGCGTAACCGGATAACGTTTGGGACGTGTGCAGGACGCGAGTTATGTCGGGTTCGGCGGAGTCGAGCACCGCCACCAGTGACCATCGCGCCGGTGGAGCGCCTACGATGGTTCGAGACTGTCTAGGGGAGCGTTGATCCGTGTCGATTCTGGAAAAGGTCCTTAACGCGGGCGAGGGCCGCATGGTGCGCCGCCTCAAGGCGATCGCCAATGCCGTCAGCTCGATCGAGGACGACTACGTCAACCTCACCGACGAGGAACTGGCCGGCATGACCGAACAGTTCCGGGAGCGGCTCGACGAGGGCGAGACCCTCGACGACCTGCTGCCGGAGGCGTTCGCGGTGGCCCGCGAGGCGGCCGCCAGGGTGCTCGGCCAACGTCCGTACGACGTCCAGGTGATGGGCGGCGCGGCGCTGCACTTCGGCAACATCGCCGAGATGAAGACCGGTGAGGGCAAGACGCTGACCTCGGTCATGGCCGTCTATCTCAACGCGCTCTCCGGCAAGGGCGTCCACGTGATCACGGTCAACGACTACCTCGCCCAGCGTGACGCGGCGTGGATGGGTCGGGTGCACGAGTTCCTCGGGCTGACCGTCGGCGTGGTGCTGCCCAACCGGCCGGCCAGCGAGCACAAGGCCGCCTACGAGTGCGACATCACCTACGGCACCAACAACGAGTTCGGCTTCGACTACCTGCGCGACAACATGGCCTGGTCGAAGGACGAGCTGGTCCAGCGCGGTCACAACTTCGCGGTGGTCGACGAGGTCGACTCCATCCTCATCGACGAGGCCCGCACCCCGCTGATCATCTCCGGCCCGGCCGAGCACTCCGCCCGCTGGTACGGCGAGTTCGCCGGCGTGGTGGCCCGGCTCCAGCCCGGCACCGACGGCGAGGGCGACTACGAGGTCGACCACTCCAAGCGCACCATCGCGGTGACCGAGCGTGGTGTCGCCAAGGTCGAGGACCGGCTCGGTATCGACAACCTCTACGAGTCGGTGAACACTCCGCTTGTCGGTTACCTCAACAACGCCATCAAGGCCAAGGAGCTCTACAAGCGCGACAAGGACTACATCGTCAGCGACGGCGAGGTCCTGATCGTCGACGAGTTCACCGGTCGCATCCTGCACGGCCGTCGCTACAACGAGGGCATGCACCAGGCGATCGAGGCCAAGGAGGGGGTGGAGATCAAGCAGGAGAACCAGACCCTGGCCACGATCACCCTCCAGAACTACTTCCGCCTCTACGAGAAGCTGTCCGGGATGACCGGTACGGCGCAGACCGAGGCGAGCGAGTTCAACAAGGTCTACAAGGTCGGCGTCGTGACCATCCCGACCCACCGCCCGATGGTTCGCGAAGACCGGCCGGACGTCATCTACAAGACGGAGAAGGCCAAGTTCAACGCCGTCATCGAGGACATCGCCGAGCGGCACCAGATGGGCCAGCCGGTGCTGGTGGGCACCGTCTCGGTGGAAAACTCCGAGATCCTCTCCCAGTTGCTGCGCCGCCGTGGCATCCCGCACAACGTGCTGAACGCCAAGTTCCACGCACGCGAGGCCGAGATCGTCGCCCAGGCGGGGCGTAAGGGCGCGGTCACCGTGGCCACCAACATGGCCGGCCGCGGCACCGACATCCTGCTCGGCGGCAACGCCGAGTTCCTCGCCGCGAACGAGCTGCGCCAGCGTGGCCTCGACCCGCTGGAGAACGAGGAAGAGTACGCCAAGGCGATGGAGGAGGTCCTTCCCACCTGGAAGCAGGCCTGCGACGCCGAGGCGGAGGAGGTCTCGGCCGCCGGTGGCCTCTACGTGCTGGGCACCGAGCGGCACGAGTCCCGGCGGATCGACAACCAGCTCCGCGGTCGCGCCGGCCGGCAGGGCGACCCGGGCGAGTCCCGTTTCTACCTGTCCCTGCAGGACGAGCTGATGCGGCGCTTCCGGGCCGGAGCCGTCGAGGCGGTGATGGAGCGCTTCAACATCCCGGAGGACGTGCCCATCGAGTCGAAGATGGTCACCCGGCAGATCAAGAGCGCCCAGGCCCAGATCGAGGGCCAGAACGCCGAGATCCGCAAGAACGTGCTCAAGTACGACGAGGTGCTCAACAAGCAGCGCCAGGTCGTCTACGCCGAGCGCCTCCGGGTGCTCAACGGTGAAGACCTCTCCGACCAGGTCCGCAACATGATCGACGAGACCGTCGAGGCGTACGTGCGGGGCGCCACCTCCGACGGCTACGGCGAAGACTGGGACCTCGAGCAGCTCTGGTCCAGCCTCAAGCAGCTCTACCCGGTCGACGTGACCATCGAGGAGCTGGAGGAGGAGGCCGGTGGCTCGCGGGCCGGCATGGACGCCGACTTCCTGGTCGCCCGCCTCAAGGACGACGCCAACGCCGCGTACGACAGGCGTGAGGAGCAACTCGGCACCGAGGGGGTGCGCCAACTCGAGCGGATGGTGCTGCTCCAGGTCATCGACCGCAAGTGGCGCGAGCACCTCTACGAGATGGACTACCTCCAGGAGGGCATCAACCTCCGGGCGTACGCCCAGCGTGACCCGGTGGTGGAATACCAGCGCGAGGGCTTCGACATGTTCGCCACCATGATGGACGGCATCAAGGAGGAGACCGTCGGTTTCCTCTACAACGTCGACGTCCAGGTGACCGAACCGGAGCCGGAGGCGGGGGCCGACGAGGTCACGCTGCTCGACAAGCCGGTGGAGATCCGGGCCAAGGGCCTCAACCAGGCGCCGCGGCGGCAGGGTCTGCAATATTCGGCGCCCACCATCGACGGTGAGGCCAGCCCGGGCGCGGTCGCCGTGGAGCAGGCCGAGCAGCAGGCTCCGGCGCTTGGTGTGGGCCGACCGGCCCAGGGTGCTCCGGCGGCACCGGGGCAGAGCGCCCCGTCCGCTCCGCAGCGGCCGGCCTCCGGGCTGCGCGGCCCGGCCCTTCCGTCGGCAGGTGCCCGTCGATCGGCACCGAACCAGGCCGACGCGAGTAACGGTCCGTCCCGAAACGCGCCGTGCCCCTGTGGCTCGGGCCGCAAGTACAAGCGGTGCCACGGTGCCCCCAATGGCGGCAACTGACCGACGGCGTCTGCACCGATAGCGTCTGACCGATGGGTCCCGGCCGACCAGGCCGGGGCCCGTCGGTGTTTTTCAACCCCCGACTGCCCGACGGGCCAGCCGCATGGGCGCATCTTCCCGAAATCCGCAGGGACCGCCCCACGATCAACTCGCCTTCGAGGAAATCGGGCCATAACCGCAGCTCGGACGGCCCGGTTTCCTGAAACGGGAGTGGATCAACCGCTTCCGCCGGCCGGGCCCGGCCGGCACTGGCTGGGCTGGGCCGGGCGTTGCTGGCTGGGTTCGGCCGGCCGGGCGTCGCTGGCTGGGTTCGACCGGCCGGGCGTCGCTGGGCTGTCCGACGGGGCAGGGTGCTCAGAGCACGTGCAGAGCGGTGCACAGCCAGCGGCCCCGGCGATGCTCGAGGCGCAGGGCCATCGCCCAACTGCGGCCGCCCGCGCCGGTGAGGACTGCGGCTGCCTCCACGGCGGCTTCTCGTGGCTCGCAGACTCGAAGGCGTAGCAGCCGGACCAGTGGTCGGCCGGTGCGGCGGCGGGATGACCCGGCCCGGCCGGATGCGCGGGCCAGTTCGGTCAGGAGGTCGCCTGCTCGGGCCGGGTCGAGCAGCGCTCGCACCTGGGTCGGCGAACGGTAACCGTTTACCACCTCCAGGCAGGTGCCGACGAAGCGGTGCGCGGCTCGGGTGGATTCCGGAGTGGTCGCGGGCGGCAACGAGACCGGGTGGGTGGCGGTGGACCGGTTGGGGACCGGGCGCAGCTTTGCTCGCCGCTCCGACTGCCGAATCGGGTTGGGACGGGTGGAGGCGAAGAGGTCGAGGGCGAGCTGACCGTCGGTCGGTGCCGGCCAGTACGACCCTTCGGTCTCGTCGACGTACGGCGGGTCGAAGGGCGGGACGGGACGCAGCCGCACCGGCGGGCGGGAAGGACCGGGTCGCGCTCCGCTCATCAGAGACCCTCTCGATCTTGCGTTTACCTACGTTAGCCTTCGACAAGCTCGATTCTGGGCGACAGAGCGGCCCCGGTCAATGGCCTCAAGGCGGCTCCGCGCGACAAAGCCCATGATTCACTCGGGGCGGCTGAACTGCCGGCCACCCCAAGATCCGTGCAACTTCGGGGAAGTTGCTGGGCACCGACGTGCCGCAGGCAGCACTCTCCCTGAAGTTGCACGGATCCTGGCACCAAGGCCGGCGTCCATGCCCCGGAACGAGCGGGGGCGGTCCGGGATCGGATGGGCCGGACGTGGGCCGCGTGAGGGCTGGAAGCCGGCTACTCAGGATCGCGGTCGACGAGCGGGTTGCTCTGCACCCACACCGCAGTCTCGTCGTATTTGCGCGCTATGTACTCCTCCAGGCGCGCGCGCTCGACACGCCACTGGCCGCGCCCGCCAATCTTGATCGCGGGCAGTTCGCCGCTGCGCACCATGTGGTAGACCTGCGAGTCCGATACGTTGAGCTCGGCCGCCACGTCGGAGAGCAGCAGGAACCTCGGCTCCACAGGAACCCCCGGAGTTGACGTCGTTTGGCTTAGTTTGCCACCGACAGCCCCGACCGCCCAGTGCCGGGCCGGGTCGGTGGCGGACCAACCGAGCGGGACACACCGGCGCGAAACTTCCACCTGCCGGAGGTGGGGTGTATGACGGTCAGGGCGTACGGCAAGATCTGCGCCCGTGCCGGCGGCCGCCGGTGGAGGACGACGCGGGGAGACGACCGGTGACCGACGAGCTTGTCCGGGTGTACGTGCCGGCGACCGTACCGATGCTGGCCAGGCTGCGTGCGGAAGGGCTCTCCGCCGACCAGGCGCACGCCGTGACTCCGGCGCTGCGCGAGTGGTACGCCGAGGGCGACGAGGAGGAGTTGGAGTACGTGGCGTTCACCCGGGCTGCCCAGGACGCCCTGCACCTGCTCCGGGCCGACCCGACCGCTCCCCGCCGCCGCGTCGTCGTCTCGGTCGACCTGCCGTCGGGGGCTGTCGGGCGCGGTGACGGTGAGCTGGGTTCCAGCACTGTGACGTTGACGGACCCCGTGCCGGTGGGCGCCGTCGCGGCCATTCACGTGGACGGCACGGACGCCGTCGAAGAGGTCGGCGCGGCGGTCGACGTGGTGGCCGAGGCGGCCGCCGGGGATCCCGACGCCCAGTTCACCGTCGACGGCGCCGAGGACCACGAGCTGGAGTGGTACGACGTGACGGAGCTGGACCAGCTGCTACCCGCAGCCGACTGACCCTGGACCCCGGGAACGCCAACCGGAGCCGGCCACCGGCCGGTGCACGTCAACCGGAGCCGAGACGCCGGTTCGGGAGGTGTGTCGGGCGTCAGCGGGCGGGGTCGGCCTTCGCCGGGTTCGCGTCACGGGTGTCGGCTGTGTCGCCGTCGTGCGTTTCGGCCGGGTCCTCGTCGTACTCCTCGGCGTAGCCCGGCTTGTCGTCCTCCGGGTGGACCTGGGCCGCGACCGGGGTCGGGGCGTCGACCGCTTCGTCGTCGTCGCTGTGGGCCGGGCTGAGGGTGCGTCCGAACGCGATCAGCGCGGTCAGCGCCCCCACGAAGAGCACCCAGATCCCGTTGTCCACCCGTGAGGTGCCCAGCGAGGTCTGCGCCACCGCGTCCGCCTCGCTGAGGGCGCTGGCAAGGTCGAGCAGCGACCGGCCGCCGATCCGGATGATCACCTCGGCGAGCAGCAGGAGGAGCCCCGGGCCGGCGCCGGCGAGCAGGTACGCCGGCCAGCGCAGCGTCGGGGCTTCGGGGTCGCGGCGGACGGCCCGACGCCGCGCCCAGGTCAGGTAGCCGAAGGCCAGCAGACCGGCCAGCAGCCCGGCGACGAGCGACTCGGTGCGGGACACCCACTTCGCCGCGTTGACAAGCGATTCCTGGCTGTCGCCGGCACCGAAGAGGTCGAACAGCGGGTCCCGGGCGGGGCTGAACGCGACCACGAAGATCAGCGTGCCGAGCGCGGCGGTGACCACCGCACCGATCGCCGGGGCGGTCCGCGCGCCGGCGAGCGCGCCCCCGATGATCGCCGCGGCCGCCGTGGTGCCGGCGATCACGTTGGTGGTGGACGTGTCGAAGTAGGTGAGGTTGATGGCCAGCGCGGCGGCGAGCCCGACAAGCATTCCGCCGCCGATGGCCCCGGCGAAGCGCAGGGTGGCCCAGTCGCCGTACCGGCGGGCCAGCAGGTTGCCGCCGGCCAGCGCGACGGCCGCCCCGGCCACCAGCGAGGCCGAGATCACCCCGGGCAGCGCGAACGCGGAGAGGCTGAGCGCGGTGACCCCGGCCGCCGCCGAGGTGATGGCCTCCCGGGTGGACCAGAGCATGGCGGCCAGCCATCCGAGCGCCAGCAGCGCGAGCACTGCGGCGCCGGGAGCGGGAAGCGGCCGACCGTTGGCGCTGGCCGCGTCGACCGCCGGCTCGTCCGACTCGGCGGCCGGGACGCGGCCTGGCTGCTTGGTCATCGTCTCCCCTTCGAGGCGGCAGGTCACCGACCATTCAGGGTACGCGGGTCCGCCGGGCGGCCCGCCGCCCCGGGACGGCGGAACCTCCGGCGGGCTCGGCGGACCGCCGCCGCCACGGGGGTGCCCGGGCGGGGCGGCGACGGCTCGGGCTCGACGAGCGTGCGATCGACGTGCCCGGCGGGTGCCGGGGCGATAGGGCGGCGCGACCTGCGGCGGGTTATCGGATCGAGACCCGTCGGTAAGGGGAGGAGGGGTGGGGCGGTCCTTGGCGTGAAGCGGTGGCGGAGGTGGGCCGTGCGGCCCGTCATGGGACAATCTCGGGAGGTCCCGCCGTTGCCCGGCACTCCCGTGCGGCGTCCGGTTTCCGGCTACCCGGTCGGTGCCCGCGGGTCCGGTTTCGCCACTGCTGTCGAGATCGCCAGGAGCCTTGATGGATGCCGTGTTCTCCGTTCCCGAGCCGCGCAACGAGCCGGTTCGCAACTACGAGCCGGGCAGCCCCGACCGGGACCGGCTCCAGCGGCGGCTGACCGAGCTCGCCGCCGAGCGCATCGACCTGCCGATGACCATCGGCGGTGAGCAGCGGATGGCCGGCGGTGACCCGATCGACGTGGTGCAGCCGCACAAGCACGCCCACGTGCTGGGGGTGACCGGGCACGCCACCCACGACGACGCGCGCGCCGCGACCAGGGCGGCCAAGGACGCCGCGCCGATGTGGCGGGCCCTGCCCTTCGAGGAGCGCGCCGCGATCTTCCTGCGCGCCGCCGAGCTGCTCGCCGGGCCCTGGCGGGACACCCTGAACGCCGCCACCATGCTCGGCCAGTCGAAGACCGCGATCCAGGCGGAGATCGACGCGGCGTGCGAGTTCATCGACTTCCTGCGGTTCAACGTGCACTTCGCTCGCCGCCTGCTCGAAGAGCAGCCGGCGTCCTCGCCGGGCGTCTGGAACCGCTTCGACCACCGCCCGCTGGAGGGCTTCGTCTACGCGGTCACCCCGTTCAACTTCACCGCCATCGCCGGCAACCTGCCGTCGGCGCCGGCTCTGCTGGGCAACACGGTGGTCTGGAAGCCGGGCCCGACCCAGCAGTTCGCCGCGCACTTCACCATGCGGCTGTTCGAGGCCGCCGGCCTGCCGTCCGGCGTGATCAACATGGTCACCGGCCGGGGCGAGGAGGTCTCCGACGTGGTGCTCGCCGACCCCGATCTGGCCGGCATCCACTTCACCGGGTCGACGAAGGTCTTCCAGCAGTTGTGGCGGACCGTGGGCGACAACATCGCCAGCTACCGGGGCTACCCGCGGCTGGTCGGCGAGACCGGTGGCAAGGACTTCGTGGTCGCGCACACGAGCGCCGACGTGGACGCCCTGCACACCGCGCTGATCCGCGGCGCGTACGAGTACCAGGGCCAGAAGTGCTCGGCCGCCTCGCGGGCGTACGTGCCGCGCTCGATCTGGGAGGGCGGGCTGCGGGACCGGCTGGCCGCCACCGCCGAGTCGCTGACCTACGGTGACGTGGCGGACTTCGGCAACTTCGGTGGGGCCGTGATCGACGACAAGGCGTTCGCCCGGCACACTGCCGCGCTGGAGCTGATCGCCGGCGACGACTCCTGCCGGGTGCTTGCCGGTGGCACCGCCGACGACTCGGTCGGCTATTTCGTGCGCCCGACGCTCTTCGAGTGCGGCGACGCCGCCCACGAGACCTTCACCACCGAGTACTTCGGGCCGATCCTGGGTGTGCACGTGTTCGACGACTCCCGCTTCGACGACGTGGTCGCGCAGGCGGAGTCGATCGCCCCGTACGCGCTTACCGGCTCGGTGTTCGCCACCGACCGCCGGGTCGTCGAGTCGGTCGGCGAGCGGATGCGGTACGCGGCGGGCAACTTCTACATCAACGACAAGCCCACCGGCGCGGTGGTCGGGCAGCAGCCGTTCGGTGGCGCCCGGGCCAGCGGCACCAACGACAAGGCCGGCTCCTGGCTCAACCTGGTCCGCTGGGTCTCCCCGCGGACGATCAAGGAGACCTTCGTGCCGCCGACCGACCACACGTACCCCCACATGGGCTGACCTGCGACGACCCGCCGGCGGCGCGTGCGGCGCCGCCGGCGGCAGCCCGGAATGTCGCAATCCATCGATAGTCCTCAACGGACAGTCTGCCGCCGACAGTGCACTTAGGAAGTCCTGTCGGGTGGCAAACCGGCAAATCCTGGACGCCGCGTGCGCAAAGTGGCAGCGTAGTGGGCATGGCGGATTCCGGAGTCAACCCTACGGCGGCGGCCCTACTCGGCCTCCTCCACGAGGGCCCGATGACAGGCGGTCAGTTGATGGCCGCCGCTGAGCGCCGTCTGGCGCCGTACTGGTCGATGACCCGCAGTCAGGTGTACCGCGAGTTGCCGGTGCTGGCTGAGCGGGGTTACGTGCGGCTCGGCAAGCCGGGCCCGCGGATGAGTCAGCCCTACGCGCTGACCGCCAGCGGAAAACGGACATTCTCCCGGTGGCTCGCGGAGAACCCGGGGCGGGACACCATCCGCAACCCGATAGCGCTCCGGATGGCGTTCGGCAACCTGCACTCCGCCAGCCAGCTCAAGGGCCTGTACGCCTCGGCGAACGAATACCACACCGAGGCCCTCGCCCAGGTCCGGGAGCAGGTGAAGAACGCCAAACGGGACGGCGAGACCTACGACGCGAGCGCGCTGGAGTTCGCCGTCGCCTACCACCGGGCTGCCCTGACGTGGTTGAAATCCGCCCCCGTCGGGTGACGATCAGCGGGTTCACGCACAGGCAGCGAGCTGCACTCCCCGCGGCACAGTACCCTTGTCTGTCGTGACCGCTGCCGATTACGCCGAACAGCTCAAGGACCTCGACGCGACCCTGCGAAACATCGAGGCCGTCCTCAACCTCGACCGGCTCCACGAGGACAAGGCCCGCCTTGAGCAGGAGGCCTCCGCCCCCGACCTGTGGGACGACCAGGCGAAGGCCCAGCAGGTGACCTCGCAGCTGTCGTACGTCAACGGGGAGATCAGCAAGCTGGGCAGCCTGCGTTCCGGCCTCGACGACGCCCAGGTGCTGCTGGAGCTGGCCGAGGCCGAGGCCGACCCGGGCGTGCTGACCGAGGTCGAGTCGGAGATCACCACGCTGACCAAGTCCATCCAGGAGATGGAGGTCCGCACCCTGCTCTCCGGCGAGTACGACTCCCGGGAGGCGCTTGTCGCCATCCGGGCCGGCGCCGGTGGCGTGGACGCCGCGGACTTCGCCGAGATGCTGCTGCGGATGTACCTGCGCTGGGCGGAGCGGCACGGCTACCCGACCGAGGTCTACGAGACCTCGTACGCCGAAGAGGCAGGCCTGAAGTCGGCCACCTTCGCGGTCAAGGTGCCGTACGCGTACGGCACGCTCAGCGTCGAGTCGGGCACGCACCGGTTGGTCCGGATCAGCCCGTTCGACAACCAGGGTCGTCGGCAGACCAGCTTCGCGGGCGTCGAGGTTCTGCCGGTCACCGAGCAGACCGACCACATCGACATCCCGGAGAACGAGGTCCGGGTCGATGTCTACCGGTCCTCCGGCCCGGGTGGGCAGAGCGTCAACACCACCGACTCGGCGGTGCGGCTGACGCACATCCCGACCGGCATCGTGGTGACCTGCCAGAACGAGAAGTCCCAGTTGCAGAACAAGGCCTCCGCGCTGCGGGTGCTCCAGGCCCGGCTCCTGGAGCGCAAGCGCCAGGAGGAGGAAGAGAAGATGGCCGGCCTCAAGAGCGGCGGCACGAGCTCGTGGGGCGACCAGATGCGCTCGTACGTCCTGCACCCGTATCAGATGGTGAAGGATCTCCGAACTGAGCAGGAGACCGGCAATCCGAGCGCGGTCTTCGACGGCGAGTTGGACGGTTTCATCGAGGCGGGCATCCGGTGGCGCAAGCAGCGGCAGCTTTCCAGCAACGGTGCGTGACGGCCCGCGGGCGGAGCGCTTCGTCGATCTCCAGGTAGGAGCCTGATTCGACGACTCGTGTCGGTTCGGCGGGGCGTGGGGCTTGGCTCAGTTGTTACACCGCGTAGACTCACCACCCGTGATTCAGCTTGAGCAAGTGACGAAGACGTACCCGAAGGCGTCCCGGCCTTCGCTCGACAACGTGTCCGTCTCGATCGAGAAGGGCGAGTTCGTCTTCTTCATCGGTCCATCCGGCTCCGGCAAGTCCACGATCATCAAGATGCTGCTGCACGAGGTGGCCCCCAACAAGGGGCGCGTCGTCGTCAACGGCAAGGACGTCACGTCGATGCGTTCCTGGAAGCGACCCCACTTCCGGCGTTCCATCGGCTGTGTCTTCCAGGACTTCCGGCTGCTGCCCAACCGCACCGCCTACGAGAACGTGGCGTTCGCCCTCGAGGTGATCGGCAAGACGAAGGCGGTTGCCCGCCGGGTCGTGCCGGAGGTGCTTGAGTTGGTCGGGCTCGGTGGCAAGGAGCACCGCTACCCGCACGAGCTCTCCGGTGGTGAGCAGCAGCGGGTCGCCGTCGCCCGGGCGTTCGTGAACCGTCCGCTGATCCTGCTCGCGGACGAGCCCACCGGAAACCTGGACCCGGACACCTCAATCGAGATCATGCGTCTGCTGGACCGGATCAATCGCACCGGCACGACCGTCGTGATGGTCACCCACGACTCCAACATCGTGAACCAGATGCGCCGCCGCGTCGTTGAGATCGAGAGCGGCCGCATCGTGCGTGACCAGGCCCGCGGCGTCTACGGGTGAGCCGGCGCTCCACCCCTGCGCAGCCTGACGACGAACACCTCATGCCGGAGACCCGGAGGAAATCCCGATGCGCGTGAAATACGTCCTGTCCGAGGTACTGGTCGGACTGTGGCGCAACGTGACCATGTCCATCGCGATGATCATCACGATGGCGGTCTCGCTGACCATGCTCGGCGCCAGCGGTCTGATGTACCGCCAGGTCGACGACATGAAGGACCTCTACTACAAGAACATCGAAGTCTCGATCTTCTTGACCCAGGAGGTGACCGAGCAGGAGCGCACCGAACTCCAGACCAAGCTCGACAGCGACCCCCTGGTCAAGGACGTCCTCTACGTCAACAAGGACGAGGCGTACAAGCGCTTCAAGGAGATGTACCAGGACGCGCCGGACCTGGTGAACGCGGTCAAGCCGGACCAGTTGCCCGAGGCGTTCCGGCTGAAGCTGAACAACCCGGAGCAGTACAAGAACGTCTACGACCAGTACAAGGACACCGCCGGTGTCGAGGAGATCATCGACCAGAGTCGACTGCTCGACAAGATCTTCAACATCCTCACCTCGATCCAGAACATCGCTCTGGCTGCCGCCATCGTGATGGCGATCGCGGCCCTGCTGCTCGTCGCGAACACCATTCAGGTGGCCGCGTACAGCAAGCGGCGTGAGGTGGCGGTCATGAAGCTGGTCGGCGCGTCCAACTGGTTCATCCAGGCACCGTTCGTGCTGGAGGCGGTGGTGGCCGGCCTGATCGGTTCACTGCTCGGTCTGCTGGCCCTGGTCGCGGCGAAGTATCTGCTCTTCGACGGCTCGTTGAGCGCGTTGCAGGGTCTGCTCTCGCCGATCACCTGGGGCGACATCCTGTTCATCTTCCCGCTGATGGCCGGCGTCGGTGGTCTGGTCAGCGCGGGCACCGCCTGGATCACCCTGCGCTTCTACCTGCGGGTCTAGGCACCGTACGGGTCGTCCCGTCATCGCCCGAGGACCCTCCCGCTGCCGGAAATAAACGGCGCGGGAGGGTCCTTGTGCTTCCGGTAGCATGATCGGTTGTCCGGCCGGGGTGAGCCCGGCCGCGGACACCAGGAGAGGGGGTGGCGCCGATGCCACGGGAAAAGGGGCGCAAGGTGGTCGCCTCCAACAAGAAGGCGCGCCACGACTACGCCGTCCTCGACACGTACGAGGCGGGCATGGCGCTGACCGGCACCGAGGTCAAGTCGCTGCGGGCCGGGCGGGCGTCGCTGGTCGACGCGTTCGCACAGGAGCGTGACGGCGAGTTGTATCTGCACGCGATGCACATCCCGGAGTACACCCAGGGCACCTGGACCAACCATGAGCCCCGGCGTACCCGGAAGCTGCTGCTCAACCGGGCCGAGATCGACAAGCTGGTCGGCAAGACCCGCGAGGGTGGTTTCACCATCGTCCCGTTGCAGGTCTACTTCTCGGACGGCTGGGCCAAGGTCGAGATCGCCCTGGCCAAGGGCAAGAAGTCGTACGACAAGCGTCAGGACCTCGCCAAGCGTGACGCGGACCGGGAGATCGCCCGGGTGTCCGGTCGACGCGGCAAGGGCATGGACGACTAGTTCATCCTGTTTGTCCGGGTCGGCGCGCCGGCCCGGGGCTCGGGATGAAAGCTGTTGCGGCAGGCGTTAGTCTTGTCAGTGCCGCCACATCGGTGGCCTGTCGAGGGGGTGACTGGTTTCGACTTCGTACGCAGCGACAGGGGAAGCGAGCCGAGGAAGCCGACGTCGTCTCGAGAATCGGTCGTCGGAAACTTATAAGCGCCAAGCAAAATCGCGCTGACTTCGCTCTCGCCGCCTGAGGCGAGTAGCTAAGTCTGTCGGCCTGGGAACGCCTTCGTCCCAGTAGCCGGCATCAGCTAGGAGGCTGGCCAATCGGACCCGGTCGCGGGGTCCGTGCGGCGAGATCAATCAGCGACTGGGCCCGTCACACCAACTTGCTCGCGTGAGCGGTGGGGCCGAGTAGAGGCACAGCGAGCTGCGCTCGGAGAAGCCCTGACAAACCGGCGAAGGACCCGGGTTCGATTCCCGGCACCTCCACCACCTCGAACGAAGCGCCCCGGCCCACCAGCCGGGGCGCTTTCGTCGTGTGGAGCGGGTCTTACGCTGCCCTCTGTGACAAACCAGGAGTTGCGCCTGTCGGTCGGCGCGTCGCCCGCTCAGCGCGTCGTGGCGGTGGTGATCGGCGTCCTTCTCGCGGCGGTCGGCGCGGCGTTCGTGGTGCTGCCCCTCGTCGCCGACGGGTTGCTGCGCCGGCTGACCGGCCCGGGTGACCCTCTTGCCTCCTATGAGGAGGCCCGCGACCTGCCGCCGGGGTTGCTGCCGCCCGCGTTGCGCGACTCCGCTGACCCGCACCAGTCCGGTCCGAGCCCGCTCATCGGCCTCTGTGGCCTGCCCTTCGTCCTGCTCGGCCTCTATCTGGTGCTGCGGGTGCTCCGCACGGCCGCCTGGCTGGACGGCAGCCGGGTACGGGTACGCGGCGCGCTGCGCACCCGCACCGCCGACCTCGCCACCGCCCGGATCGAGTCCGGCGCGGTGTCGTATCGCGGGGCGGACGACGACGACGGCCCGGCCGGCGGGCGGCAGGTGCGGTCCGTTCTCGCCACCGACCGGGGGAGTACGCGCGGGGTCACCATCGCCCTGCGTGGCATGGGTCTGCCGGTGCTGCCGCCGTCCGAGTTGCGGGCGCTTGCCGACGCGATCACGGCACGTCGGCCGGTTGACGAGTGGGCCGGCGAGGCGCACGCGGTGGCCGACCACCTGCACCACCTGGCGGAGCGCCAGTCGACCGGCTGAGGCGCACCAGTGCGGCCGGTGGGGCCAGTGGGGCCAGTGGGGCAGAAGAGACGACCCAGGGCCCTGGACAGGGCGGGCCGGGCAGCCGCACCATCGCGGTATGGGGTAGCAGCGCGCCGCGCGGGAGGTGCCATGGTCACCGGTCCGGTCCAGCAGCCGTCACTCGTCGCCCGACCACGTGTCGCGCACCCGGCGGGTCGCCCCGCCGATCCACCACCCATCGGACTACCCGGTGAGCCGCGTCCGGCCGGCCTCGCCGGTGACGTGCACGCCCTCGGCCGGGCTGTCGCCGTCCCCAGCACGCAGCCGCGCTGGCGCGAGGACGTTCTCCTTCGGCTGCGGCCGGTGCGTCAGGGCTTCGCCGAACACGTCCGGGTCACCGAAGGCCCCACCGGTCTGTACCGGGAGTTGCTCACCCAGTCGCCGCGACTGGACCACGGTGTGCGGCTGCTGACCCGGGAGCACGCCGTGATCGTTGCCGCGATCCTGGCGGTCCAGCAGATCGCCGAGCGGGCCGGGGCGCACCCCGACGAGCTGCGGCACCGGGCCGGGCACCTGCTACGGAGACTGGCCCGGCACCGCCGACGCGGTGCCGACCTGCTCTGGGAGGCGTACCAGACGGATCTGGGCGGCGAGACCTGAGCCCAGGTCGGGAACCGGCGGGCCCGCGGACGCGTCGAACCGGGCATGCGTCGACCGGCCCTGCTGCTCGTACTCCCGTTGTTGCTGCTTGCGGGTTGTGCCGCGACCGGTGCCGGCCCGGCCGGTGGCACGCCGGGCCGGGCGGACGGCGCGGAGGCGTTCGACGAGCGGGCCGCTCAGGTCGCCGGGGCGTGGCGGCCCGGCCCCGCCTGGCGCACGGGTTACGTGCCGCTGGAGGGGCCGACCCTGCTCACCGGTGACCCGGGCTTCACTCCCGAGACCGAGGCGGCCTTCCGGGCCGGGTGGTACCGCGCGCGGGTCCCGATGTACCCCACCCGGGTCGGCGGCGAGATCCAGTTCCCGGACGGACGGCTGACGCTGCCCTTGGTCAGCGCCGCCGAGGCGTACCGGCAGCTCGACCAGGGCGACCCGCTGCCCTGCCCCGGGCGGCCGAAGCGGCCGGGCCGACCCGCTCCCGGCGGCCCCACCGTCGAACCGGGCCCCGACGGGTGGGCCACGAGCAGCACGCAGACCGCCTGTCTCCCGCTCACCGTCACCGCTGTCACGTTCGGTGCCGTGCCGGTGCGCACGAGCCGCGGTGTGGCGCAGGTTCCGGCCTGGCTGTTCAGCATCAAGGAGTTGGCCACCCCGGTGGTCCGGCTCGCCGTGGCGCCGACGGCGGTCACCCCCGTCCCCGAGCCCACCGCCCCCGCCGGGCCGCTGCCGGACGGTCTGGTGGCGGCCCAGAACCTGGCTGCCGTCGACGGAGCCCGGTTGACCGTGCGGCTCGGCGTCGGCGCGTGCGACACCGGGATCACGCCCCTGGTGTGGGAACGACCGGACGTCGTGGTCGTCGGCGGGCACGTCACCCGGGCCAGCGGTGAATGCATCGACCTGCTGAAGGTGGAGCCGGTGACCGCCACCCTGGCGACACCGCTGGGTGCCCGGCCGGTGCTCGACGTCTCCACCGGGGCCCCGCTGACGATCGCGGCGCGGTGACCCGGTTTCAGAGGATGCTCGGCACGTCGGTGCTGATCGGCGCCGGCAGCACGGTGGGCCGGTCGGCACGCAGCCCGGCGGCGAGCGCCGCGCCGAGCTGGTCCGGGGTCTGGACCACCTCGGTGGCGCAGCCGTAGCCGGCCGCGATCGCGACGACGTCCAACCCCGGCAGGTCCAGGCCGGGCACCCCGGGAGTGTGCTTCAGCTCGGCGAACGCCTTGAGGATCGCGTACTGCTGGTTGACCGGGACGACCACCACCACCGGCAGTGCCAGGCGCGCGGCCGTCCAGAGCGCCTGCACCGAGTAGTGCAGGGAGCCGTCGCCGATCACGGCCACCACCGGGCGACCCCGCCCGGAGTCCCGCTCGGCCAGGGCGACGCCGACCGCCGCCGGCAGGCCGTAGCCGAGGCCGCCGCTGGCCATCGTGAAGTACGAGGCGGGGCGGGTGATCCGCAACTGACGACGCAGCGCGGACAGATTGGACGGTGACTCCTGGACCAGCACGCCGTCGGCGGGCCAGTGGGCGGCCAGGGCGGCGAACAGGGCGTCGGCGCTCAGCGGGGTGCCGACCTCCGGCGCTGGCAGTTCGTCGCGTCGGGTGGGCGGCGGCCGGTCGCTCGGTGGCACCTGGTCGAGGAGCGCGGCAAGCGCGAGCCCCGGGTCACTGAGCAGGCTGTCGCCGACCGGGGCGCGCGCGGCCTCGTCCGGGTCGTCGGTGACGTGCAGCAGCCGGGCGCCGTCCGGCAGGTGCCCACCGGGCACGTACGGGTAGTAGCGGAACACCGGGGCACCGACGACAAGGACCGTGTCGTGTCCGTTCAGCGCCTCGGCGAGCGGTCCGATCGCGTACGGCAGCACGCCGCGGAAGTGCGGGTGGTTCTCGGGGAACACGGCCCGTTCGGGGGCGGGGGCCGACCAGACCGGCGCGGCGAGCCGCTCGGCAAGCGCGACCGCGCTCGCCCAGCTTGCCGAGCGGTCCACGCCCGGCCCGTACACGAGCACCGGGTTGCGGCTGCCGGCCAGCACCCGGACGAACTCCGTCAACCGTTCGGGGTCCGGGGCGAACCGGGTCGCCACCGTACGCGCGGTGGGCAGGGCATCGGCTGGCTGGCCCCAGTCGTCCATCGGCAGGGAGAGGTAGACCGGCCCGGCCGGTGGCTGCACGGCCGTCGCGTACGCCCGCAGCATCGCCGCAGGGATGTCCTGCGCCCGGGCCGGCTCGTAGGCCCACTTCACGTACGGCTGCGGTAGCTCGGTGGCTCGGCGGCTGGCCAGCCGGGGTTCGAGGAGCAGCATCTCCCGTGTCTGCTGGCCGGCGGTGACGATCAGTGGTGTCTTGTTGTGCCAGGCGGTGACCAGATTGCCCATGCCGTTGCCGGTGCCCGGGGCGGTGTGCAGGTTGACGTGGGCGGGCACCCCGCTGGCCTGGGCGTAGCCGTCGGCCATCGCGACGGCAGTCGCCTCGTGCAGCGCGTGGACGTAGTGGAAGTCGGCGGGGAAGTCCTGGAGGAACGGCTCTTCGGTGGAACCGGGGTTGCCGAAGACAGTGGTCATACCGAGGGTGCGGAGCATGTCGTACGTCGCGTCCCGGACAGTTGCCATCGCCACCCGCCTCCGTGTCGCGGGCAGGGGTAACCGCGATCACCCTCCCGATCAGCCGAATCTATCGGGATGTGACGGACCTTTCGGGCGTTTCTCGGCCGCTGGTGGTCCCGATGCGTCGATCACCTGGTGGTCGGTCGTGGGGTGCATCAGCCCTTCGTCTTAACTGTCCGATCACCCGCCGGTCAGACCTTAGCCAGCGCCCAGCACGCAGGCTATGGTGCCAGGCATGGCGTTGACAGCGCGGCCGAACCCCACGCGGCGGGCGGATCCGGTCGATGGCCGGCCCTCGGTGCGGGCTCACGGTTGACGGGGGTGTGGCATGCAGGGAGAGGGCCAGGCGATCGGCGGACGAGCGATGGAGTCGATGACCGGGCGGCTGCTGGTCGCGACTCCGGCGCTCAAGGACCCGAACTTCGACCGTACGGTGGTGCTGCTGGTCGCCCACGAGCCGGGCGGCGCGCTCGGCGTGGTGCTGAACCGGGCCACCGAGGTGCCGGTGGCCGAGGTGCTCGGTGACTGGAGCGACCTGGCCCGCCACCCGGCGGTGCTCTTCGAGGGTGGCCCGGTGCAGCCCGACTCGGCCATCTGCCTCGCCCGGATGCGGCACCCGATGCGCCGGGTGAAGGGTTTCCACCAGGTCTCCGGGGCGGTCGGCACGATCGACCTCTCGGTCGACCCGGAGCGGCTGCGCGAGAGCATCGGTGGCATCCGGGTGTTCGCCGGCTACTCCGGCTGGGGCAGCGGTCAGTTGGAGCAGGAAGTCGCCGACGGGTCCTGGTTCGTGCTGGACGGGCTGCCCGGGGACGCCTTCGTCGACCGGCCCGACGACCTGTGGCCGATGGTGCTGCGCCGGCAGGGCGGGATGATGGCCGCCGTCGCTCACTTCCCACCGGACGTGGCGCTCAACTGACCCGGCTCGGCGGGGGGACCCCGCGAGATGACCATGCGGGCCGGTCTGTGTATAGTTTCCCAGTGCCCGGGCGACCGGGACGACAGCAAGGGGCCGTGGCGCAGCTGGTAGCGCACCACACTGGCAGTGTGGGGGTCAGGGGTTCGAGTCCCCTCGGCTCCACCCTTGAGAACGCCCTGACCGGGCTGACCCGGTCAGGGCGTTCTGCTGTTACGGCCACCGGGGCCGCTCACCGCAGTGGCGCGAGCCACCCCCGCTCCTGGGCCAGCAGGGCGAGCTGGAAGCGGCTGACCGCTCCGGCCGTCTGCATGAGGGTGTTCACCTCGCGCCTGATGGTGCGTTCGGTGAGATCGAGACGCAGGGCGATGGCGGCGTCGGTCAGCCCGGCGGCCAGGCAGGTCAACACGGTCGCCTGCCGTGGGTCGAGTTGCTGGACGGGTAGCTTGCGGACCGTCGCCTCACGCCACAGCGCTTCGAAGACCTCGGCGATGGTGGAGACCTGGGCGCGTTCCTGTAGCAGCACCGCGTATCGGCCCGGGCAGCCGGTGCTGATCGACAGCAGGGCGACGCGGCGGTCGACCAGCAGTAGGGACAGCGGGGTGGAGGGCACTCCTCGGATGTCGAGCCCGGGGCGACGGGGGGCCGACAGGTGGCTGTTGGCCGTGCCGACCACACGGATCTCGGCGGCCTGGCTGAGGAGCAGGTTGAGCGGCATCAACAATTCCGGCGAGGCGGGCTCGGCGACGATGCCGGCCTCGTTGCGGCATTCCCGCAGAAGAGAACGCGCTTCGTGCTGGTAGCGCTTCAGGTCGACCGTCTCACCGCCGCGCTGGCGAGCCTGCCGAAATACCGACGCGAAGTCGTGCAGATAGCGGATCGGTGAGGTGGATCCGCACCCCTTCTCGACTTCGATCATGGGACAACAGAATAGCAGCTTTCAAAGCGTCGCCAAGACGACTGCCGGCGGTCGCCAAAGGGTCTACTGTCGCCTCCGGGGACCGACCTCCGCTGCTCATCGTCGCCACACACCAGGCGATTGCGGCCACTGCGGAACGCCCCGGCGACCAAGTCGCCCGAATGGCGATTGACGCGATAAGGGAAAACTCGGGTATCCCTGAATAGGCTTAATGGCAGAACATGTCGGATATGTTGCTCCGACGTTACGGCGATGTCCTAATCAGGACAGCCAGTTGACCATGGCCGTTCGGACATGATGGTCTCTCCTCCAACACGGGATAAGGCATACGTCGACGTCACTGCTCGCCGTTGTGTCACGCGGTTCGAGTACCTGGGGGGTCAGGTCGTTGGCGTAATAGTTCGACGGGGGTGTGCCGTGGCATCCTTCCCGTCGCTGGTCCAGCAGAGTTCGCATTCTTGGCACGTCGGCAAACTCTGGCCGGGCGATTTGTGTAGCGGGTCGCAGCGCACGGTACGTCGATGCTCCTTGCGAACAAACCAACGGGGATAACTGCATGAGCGCGCACGGGAAGATAAAGATTCTTGTCGCCAGTGAACACCCGCCGGTCCGTACCGCGATAGGGCTGCTGCTGAATTCCACACCGGGAATGGAGGCAGTCGCGGAGGCGGCCGACGGGGCCGCCGTCACGATGGTCGCCCGGCGGATACGCCCCGACGTCATTCTGCTCGACTTCGACTCGGATCCTGGCCACTGCGTCGACAGCACGGCCCGACTGACGAGTGACCCGGCCCTGGGCGGAATCGGTGTGCTGGTCTTCACCGCGCTCAGCAGCCCGGAACAGTCGGTCCGTCTGCTCCGGGCCGGCGCCCGTTCGGTGCTGAGCAAGGAGACCTCGGCCGAGGGGCTGCTCGACGCGATACGGGTGGTGGCCTCCGGAAGCATGGTCCTGAGCCCGGACCACGTCGGCGGCGTACTGCGCCACGTCCGGCGGGGCGACGGCGAGCCGTGTCCGGGGCTGGCCGGCGAGATCGGGCTGGGCCTGCTGAGTCTGCGCGAACGCGAGGTGCTCGCCCTCGTCGCCCAGGGCTTCAACAACATCGAGATCGCCCGCCGGCTGCACATCAGTGACCTCACCGCGAAGACCCACGTCAGCCGGATCCGGGTCAAACTCGACGCGCGCGACCGGGTGCAGCTCGTCCTGCGGGCGTACGCCGCCGGGTTGTCCCTGCACGCCACCGCCGAGTACGGCCAGTCGGCGTAGTGCCGTACTCGAAAGGAGTACGGCAGGTGACAACTCCGGTACGACGACAGCCGCCACGCACATCCCTAACGTTCTGTGCACACCGGATCACCGCCAACGCCGACGATCAGCGCGGGGCGAACCGAGACGGGGACCAGTGCGACCCACTCGCTCGAGCGGCAGCTACTGCCGCTCGTCCCCGGCCCGTTCCGCCCGGTGCCCGTCGTGCACAGGCGCCCGAAGAGAGGAAGGGTAGTTGCGAAACAAGCGTAAGACGGTAGTCACCGCGCTCCTGGCGTCCGCCATGGTGCTCGGTTCCCTCCCCGCCTACGCGGCGGAGAGCACCCCGACTGGCAGTTCCACGTTCACTGTCGGTGTCGATCGGGAACAGGCCGCATCCGCCGAGGGCGAGCGGATCTTCCGGGCGATCTACAGCGGCGCGGGGGACGAGCAACTGCGGATCCCGCGCATCGCCGCGGCCGAGGCCGCGGTCGAGCCGCAGGGCAAGGCGTGGAACGAACTGGTCCAGGAGATCTTCCGAGCCGAGCCGGGATACCTGGCCGAGTTCGGCCGGCAGATGCGTTCCGGTGACCCGTACCTGGTCACCGAGGCGCTCGACGGCGGCCAGTCGCGAATCGAGACGGCCATCAAGAAGCTGTACCCGACCGCCAGCACCAAGCAGACCGAGAGCGGCATGGGCGCGAACTGCACCGTCGGTGCGGTGGCCTGTGCCGTGGTCGCGGTGGCCGTGTCCACGGGTGGTGCCGTTCTCAACTACGTCGCCGCCGTAAACGTGGTGGCGATCGTCAACGCGGGGACCTGGGTCAACGGATTCTGGGGCATCGCTCGGCCGGACGGCAACAGCCCGGGTGGCGAGGCGTTCATCCGTGACCTGACCGTCCGACTGGCCGACTGACGCACGCTGATCAAGGAAGTCAGTGATTCCTGTGAGTTCTCACGAACAGGACACGGGGCGGGCGGAGCTGGATCAGCTCCGCCCCCTCCCCGGTCTCAGCATCCGGTCCGGACGGGACGCCGCGCTGACCGTGCTCTGGCTGACCGTGTGTCTGGCGGTCGTGGCGATGGCGGGGTTGAGTCGGCTCTCCGAGTCCACCGTCGGGCGCGAGGTGCCGAACGGCATCTCGCACAGCTTCCTCCAGGGGTTCCCGCAGGGGTGGTCCTTCTTCACCAAGGACCCGCGCTCGGAACAGGTGCAGGGTTACGCCCGGGAGGCTTCGGGCAGGTGGCGGACCATCGACCACGGCCACAACAACGGGATCGGCAGCGCCTTCGGGATCAGTCGCAAGACCCGTACCCACGGTCTCGAACTGGCCTTCATGACCAAGGCGCTGGACCAGAACGTGACCAAGTTGACCGAGTGCCGCAGCAGGGAGGCGCTGGCCTGCCTGGAGGCAGCCGCCGCCAACCCGGTCGCCACCGTACGGAATCCGTCGCCCAACCCGATCTACTGCGGAACCGTGGGTCTGGTCATGTACAAGCCGACCTCCTTCGAGTGGCGCGAGTTCCCCGCCGGCAACGCCAAGGTGAAGGTCGTGACCCTGCGAAGTGAATGCGAGGGCGAGCGGTGAGGCTGCGGCAACGGCAGGTCAGGGCGGACTTCCTCTGGGTCGACCCGTGGGGCTGGGCGTACGTGTTGATGCGGACGCTCACCGCCCTCGGCACCCTGCTCACGCTGTCGTTCAACGGCCCGTCGATCCTGTTCCACCCGCGTGTCGACGCCGAGCAGCCGCCGGTATGTGTGGAACCGCTCGGCACCGTGAGCATGCTCTGCCAGGGCTCACCCGAAATCTGGCGCTACGTCGGCATCGCGGTCCTGGTCGTGGTGCTCTCCGGTTGGCGGCCACGGCTGCTCGCCCTGCCGCACGTCTGGGTGACGTGGAGCGCCTCCTTCTCCATCTCTCTGCCCGAGGGTGGTGACCAGGTCGCCAGCAACCTGGCGTTGCTGCTGCTCCCGCTCGCCCTCGCCGACGGCCGGCGCTGGGTCTGGCAGGTGGACCCGGACCGCAGGGCCCGGCTGCTCGCCGACCCGGTGCTTGACTTCCGCACGCTGCTCGGTCTCTCGGTGGTCGTGCTCGTCCGACTTCAGGCGTGCGTGATCTACCTGGACGCGGCCGTCTCGAAGTTCCGGGTGACGGAATGGCAGGACGGCACCGCGATCTACTACTGGTTCCGGGATCCGCTCTTCGTCCCTGGCGACATACGCGACGACATCGCCTTCGCCCTCACCTCCACACCCGTCGGCACCGCCCTGATCACCTGGGGTGGGCTGGCTACCGAACTCGCGCTGGCGGCGGCCATCTTCGCCGGTCGCCGGAGTCGGCGGGTTCTGCTGGTGCTCGGTCTCGCGTTCCACGGAATGATTGCGATCGTCTTCGGGCTCGTCACCTTCTGGATCGCGATGGCGGCGCTCCTGGTCATGTACCTGGGCTTCGACGACGACTTCGGTGGTCTGCGTCGCCGGGTGGCCGGAATCGGCTCGTTGCTCACCGGGCTGGTCCGCCGGGCACGACCCGGCGACGGGCGGCCGGTGTCGGCACCACCGGCGTGGTCACCGACGACCGAGCCCCGTGACCGCCCCGCAAGGGACCTGGTGGGGGTGGGTGCCGATGGTGACCGGGGTGCGAAACGGGAGGCGCGCGACGCCGCCGACGAGGCTACGACGCCGATCGGTGCGAACAGCACCTAATTGGCCCAATATTGTACAATGACGTTAACTGATGCGACAGGAGGTGGATATTGCTGGCCGGAGCATTTATCTCTGTGGTTTACGCATTCCTCGGGTGGCTCGTCGCCTTCAGTGCCCGGGCCTCCCTACGGCCATCGGTGAACATGTACCGCAGCCCTGGGGTACGCACCGCCGCGACCATGAAGTCGCCCGAGCACTGGTACGCGGCACACCGTGAGGTCGAGCGCCCGCTCTACCGGACCGGGATCGGTCTGGCCGTCGTGTCCCCGCTGCCGGTGCTCCTCGGCGCCGCGTTCGGCGACCCGCCGGTGATCGGTGCGGTACTGGTGCTGGCGGTGATCGTCGTTCCGTACCTGCTCTATCTGGGTTACGTCGGCAATCGCGCCGCCCTCGCCGTCGACAATGGACGGTGATCGGCATCCTCGACGACGGGGCCGGTGGGTGCCAACCGCCGACCGGCCCGGTCCTCGGGCCCCCGCCCACGGGCGGGTCGAATGACGCTCGACGGTCGCCGGCCGCGTACCGACGTGGTCGTGGTCGGCGCCGGCCCGAACGGGCTCGCCGCCGCCCTGGTGCTGGCCGGGGCCGGCCTCCAGGTCGAGGTGTACGAGGCCGGCGCGACAGTCGGCGGTGGTGCGCGGACGCGCGAGTTGACGCTGCCGGGCTACCGGCACGACGTCTGCTCGGCGGTTCACCCGATGGCACTGGCGTCGCCCTTCTTCCGGGCCTTCGACCTGGCGGCGCATGGTGTGCGGCTGCTGCGTCCGGAGGTCTCCTACGCGCATCCGTTGGACGGTGGACGCGCCGGCGTCGCCTGGCATGACCTGACCCGAACGGTCGAGGGCCTGGGGCGGGACGGGCCGGCGTGGCGCGCCCTGTTCGGCCCCCTCACGCGGCACTGGAGCGACCTGGCCGACCTGGTCATGTCCGACCTGCGCAGCCCACCGGCGCACCCCGGCACGGCCGGCCGCCTGGCTCTGCGACTGATCCGCCGGCTGGCGGCGCGGGGGCCCCTGGACTTCACCGACGACCTGGCCCCCGCACTGTTGACGGGCGTGAACGCGCACGCCATCGCCCCGGCCCGAGGCATCGCCGCGACAGGGGTGGGCGTGGTGCTTGCCACGTTGGCGCACGCGGTGGGCTGGCCGGTGCCCGAGGGGGGCAGCCAGCGCATCGTCGACGCCCTCGCCGCCGAACTCCGTCGTCGGGGCGGGCGCATCATCACCGACACCCCGATCGACGACCTCGCCCAACTCCCGCCGGCCCGCGCGGTCCTCCTCGACGTGGCACCCGCCGGTCTGCTGCGCCTCGCCGGCCCACGACTGCCCTCCCGGTACGCCCACAGCCTGCGCGCGTACCGCCAGGGTGGTGCCGCCTGCAAGGTGGACTTCGCGTTGGCCGGGCCGGTGCCCTGGCAGGCCCCCGCCTGCGCGCGGGCCGGCACCCTGCACCTCGCCGGCACCCGCGCGGAGGTGGTCGCGGCCGAGGCGGCGGTGGCAGCCGGGCGGCACGCCGAGCGCCCGTTCGTGCTCGCCGCCCAGCCCGGTGTGGTCGACAGGTCCCGGGCGCCGAGCGGGCGGCAGGTGCTCTGGACGTACGCGCACGTCCCGAACGGGTCGCACCGGGACGTCCGGGAACAGATCAAGGACCAGGTGGAACGGTTCGCCCCCGGCTTCCGGGACCTGATCCTGGCCGAACACGTGATCACCGCCGACCGGTGGGAGTCGTACAACCGCAACTACGTCGGCGGCGACATCTCGGGCGGGGCCACCACCGCCTGGCAGCTCCTGGCGCGGCCGGTGCCCCGCTGGGACCCCTACCGGACCCCGCTGCCCGGGGTGTATCTGTGTTCCGCGTCCACCCCGCCCGGCCAGGCCGTGCACGGGATGTGCGGGGTGCACGCCGCCCGCCGGGCGCTCCGGGACCGGTTCGGCATCCGCGTCGACCCGCTGGCCCTCGTGGCCGGAGGCCCCACCCCTCACACGGAGGTGGCCCGACGCGAAACGCCCTGACCGGATGAGCCGGTCAGGGCGTTGCCGACCGCGGTCCACGTACCTTCATGTCTGCCTCCTCGGTGCAAGCGGTTCCGGGTGGCGAAACGCCGCACCCACCGCGACGGGACGCGACGCGATCGTCGGAAGCCGGACCGTGAAGGTCGCTCCGGCGCCGAGCCGACTGTCCGCGGAGATCGTCCCGCCGTGGCTTGTCACCACCTCCCGCAGGAGGGCCAGCCCCAGGCCGAAGCGCCGGTCCTTGGCTCCGAGGCCGCGGTGGAAGCGGTCGAAGAGGTGCTTCGCGTCGGCGGGGTCGAAGCCGGCCCCGTTGTCCGTGACCACCAGGTCCGCGTCGCGGCGGGAGGTGCGCAGGGTCACGTGGATGTGCCCGCCGGTCGGGGTGTGGGTGAGAGCGTTGGCGAGCAACTCGCCGACCACGCGGCGCAGGGCCGAGGCGACCCCGGGGACGAGGACCGCGGTGTCCGGGACGGTCAGATGTACCTGGACGCCCTGCTCCGCGGCGCGGTCGGCCTCGCAGTCGACGGCCTCGGCGGCGAGGTGGGCCAGGTCGACGACCTCGGAGGGGTGCCGGTCGGCGGGGGTGGCGGCGAGGCGGGCGGAGAGCAGGAGTTCGTCGACGATCTCGCCGAGGCGGCGGGTGGTCTGGATCAGGCGGTCGTAGTCGGCGCGGTCGGTGCCGGCGCGACGGGCCATGATCTGGGCGCGGGTGTGGACCTGGGCGATGGGGGTGCGCAGTTCGTGGCTGGCGTCGGCGACGAAGCGGCGTTGCCGGCTGAGCGCCTCGGCGAGCGGTGCCACGGCGCGCCGGCCGACGACGATGCCGGTGAGGACCGCCGCGGCGATGCCGACCATCGCGGCGAGGAGGAAGGCGGCGAGCAGGTAACGCCGGTCGGAGAGCTGGAAGCGGGCGTCGAACACCGCCTGCACCACGCCCGTGCCGCGCGGTTGGGTGCGCACGTAGTAGGTCGTACCGTTGCGGTCGATCGTGTCGCTGCGAACCTGACGGTCGAGGGCCACCTCGTCGATGGCGGACTGCAGAGGGAAACCCGGAGGTGGCGGGTTGCGGCCCGAGTCGAAGCTGCCCCCGTCGTACAGGATGATCCAGTTGCAGCCCGGCGGCCCGTCGATGGTGCCGTGGACGGCGCCGTAGGTCAGCTCTCGTTCGATCTGCTTGTGCTGGCTGTGCAGCAGCGCGGCGTAGGAGATGGCGGCGCCCAGGGCGAGCAGCGTCGTGATGGTGAGCCCGACGAGCATGCTGACCCGCACCCTGGCCCGGCGCAGCATGGTGTCCTCGAAGCTCACAGGGTCCCCAACCGGTAGCCGAGGCCGTGCACGGTTCGGATCACCGAGCGGCCGAGTTTGCGCCGCAGGTAGTAGACGTACGTGTCGACCAGGGACGCCGCGGCGGCCTCGTCGAAGACCCGGCTGCGCAGCTCGGAACGGGAGTGGACGGTGTGCGGTCGGGCCGCGAGGACGCGCAGCAACTCGAACTCGCGTGCGGAGAGGGCGATCCGGGTGCCGTCGGGCAGGACAGCGTCGCGCACCGAGAGGTCGAGCTGGCCCGGCCCGAGCCGCAGCACCTCGGTCGACTCGGAGGTCCGGCGGCAGAGGGCCCGGATACGGGCGCTCAGCTCGTCCAGGTCGAAGGGTTTGGTCAGGTAGTCGTCCGCGCCCGCGTCGAGGCCGGCGACCCGGTCGTGGACGGTGCCGAGCGCGGTCAGCAGCAGCGCCCGCGCGACCACCGCGCGGGAGCGCAGCCGGACGACCAGGTCCAGCCCGTCGAGGGCGGGGAGGAGCCGGTCGATGACCATCACGTCGTAGGGGCGGGTGAGCCCCAGGTGCAGGCCGCGCTGGCCGTCGGGGGCCTGGTCGACCTCGTAACCCTCGTCGGTGAGTGTCTCAGCCACCATGCCGCGCAGCTCCGCGTCGTCCTCGACGAGCAGGAGTCGAGTCATGCATAGATAGTGACACCCATGCATCGACATGTCTCTATGTTTGGCAATATTTGTCGTCTCAAACAAACAATCTACCGGGTTCCGGCGGTCACGAGCGACGGTGTGGAGGCGGCAGTGCGCGCCTCCCGCCGCTCGATCCAGCTCAGCAGCGGTGTCGTCATCAGTGTCGTGACGAGCGCGACGAGCACCAGCACGGTGAAGAGCGAGGAGTTCACGATCCCCGCTTCCAGCCCCACGTTCAGGGCGATCAGCTGCATCAGGCCCCGGGCGTTCATGAGCGCGCCGACGCGCAGCGCGACCCTGCTCGGCTCGCCACACAACCGGGCCGCACCCCAGCAGGCACCGAACTTACCGGCGATCGCCACCGCCACACACGCGACGGCGAAGCCGAGCACGGCCGGATTGCCCAGCAGGCCGAACTCGGTGCGCAGCCCGGAGAAGGTGAAGAACAGCGGCAGGAACACCGTCGTGGCGATCGGCGACAGCGTGTCGACCACCTTGTCGGTCTGCGCGGAGCGCGGCATCACCACGCCGACCGCGAAGGCGCCGAAGACCGCGTAGAGCCCGATCTCGTCGGTGTACCAGGCGACCAGGAAGAGCAGCGCCACCGTGCCGAGCAGGCGTGCGCGGTCGCTGGGGAAGCCCATCACGTAGCCGGTCACCCGCCGCCCACCCAGCCACAGCGCCACCGCGAACAGCACCGCGCCACCCGCGGTGACCAGGGCCGGGCCGGCGGCACCCGAGGCGACCGCAAGCACCACGGCCAGCATGATCCACGCGACCGCGTCGTCGATCGCGCCACTGGCCAGGGCGAGCAACCCGTAGCGGGTGCCGGCGAGGCCACGTTCGGTGATGATCCGGGCGAGCATGGGGAAGGCGGTGATGGCCAACGCCACACCGACGAACGCCGCGGACACGCCGAGCGACACGCCGTCCGCGCGGATCGGGACGGAGCCCGCCATGACCAGGACCAGCAGGACGCCCAGCACCAGCGGAACGGTGACACCCGCAAGCGACACCGCTCCCGCCGTGCCCGCCAGCCTGTTCACCCGGTGCGAGGTGAAGGCGTACCCGGCCTGGAACATGAAGAGCACCAGGCCGACCTGACCGACCACGTACAGGATCGGCAGCAGCGGCGCCGGGAAGAGCGCGGCCTGCGCGCCCGGCCACAGCAGGCCGAGCAGCGACGGGCCGAGCAGCACCCCGGCGAGCATCTCGCTCACCACGGGGGGCTGACCCACCTTGCCGAGGAGCCAGGCGACCAGCTTGCAGAAGAGCAGAATGACGGCGACCGCGATGAAGAACCGCGGAGCGAGCTCGGTGGGGATCACGCGCCTGCCTCCTCGAAGAATCGGGTGCACAACTTCTGTCGCCGGGCGTCGACGACCATCCAGGTGCCGCAGACGAGCTGCGTGACCGACCGCCCCACGTCGAACAGCCGGTCGCGCTGCCGCATCAGGGCGAGCCGGTTGCGGCCGGGACCGGCAAGACCCCGGGGCGTCAGGTACGCCGGACCGCGACTCGGCAGTGAGCGGGTGTGTGCCGCCGACGAGCTGACCGAGAAGCGCCGCAGCACCTCCCGTGTCGCTGCCCGCAGTTGGACGGGGGCCGAGCCGCGCGCCGGACAGGCCCGGTTCGCGGTCACGCCGTACGGGATGAAGTGGGCGTCCTGCCGGCGTACCGACAGCCAGCGGTCCGGGTCGAACTCGTCGTCCGCCGCCGGTCCGGTGCGCTGGTACGCCAGGTAGTTGAAGAGCAGCACCGACCCGCTGGGCAGGACGTGCTGGCCCACGACGATGGGGCCGGAGGTGATCCGGTGCGCGATGCCGAAGAGCGGATGCACCCGGAGCGTCTCGTCGATGAGCCGGTCCAGCGACCCGTCCGACGTGTCCGTGACGGCCCCGGCGCACAGCAGGATGTGCGCCATGGCCTCCGACATCTGCACCACGGCCGTGTTGAAGAACGCGCCCTGCAGGTACCAGGCGGTCTCCTGGGCGGTGAAGGGCGACGGCAGCACGACCGGGCACGTCCCCGCATCGATCCGGTCCAGCAGGTAGCGGGTCAGACGGAGCCGCCGGGACATGTGCCGCAGACCCATCCCCTTCAGGGCGGTGACCACGTCGTTCGCGTTCGCCACGATGAGATCGCGGACATCGCGCGGGCAGGGTGCGCCGAACACCAGCTCGTACGAGACCTCGGCCCAGATCGGCATCATGAGGTCCCGCAGCCGTACGTGGTTGATCCGGCCGGCCGGGAGCGCGTCGAGGATCCGTCGGGTCGCGGCCGTCGCCAGCTCGTCGGAGCGCGGGTGCGGGAGGGCGAGCACCTGCCGGGTCGTGCGTGCGACCGTCCGGTACCGCTCGCCGGGCTCGAGGTGCTCCTGGTGCATCTGCGGGCCGGGCGCGAGCCAGTACCAGAAGAGGTCCGACAGCCCGGCCCCACGGCTGCGCCCGTCGGCGGCCGGATCGCCGTAGACCCGCTCGAAGTCCGCCGGCCCCACAAGTGGCCCGGGGACGGGGATGCCCTCGGCGCCGTTGACCCGCTCGAAGATCCACTCTCGGAGGTCGACGACCGCCTTCACCGGATCGCCACCTGATCGGGCGTCAGGTCGGCCGGTCGCCGGGCTCCCAGCAGGGCGAGTGCCTGGTCCAGCTCGGTGGTGAGTCGTTCGAGGGCCTCCCGTACGCCGACCGGTCCGCCCGCCGCGAGCGCCCGCACCACCGGACGCCCCACAAGCACCGCCCGCGCCCCGAGAGCAAGCGCGATCACCGCGTCGGTGCCGCACCGCACACCCCCGTCGAGCAGCACCGGGATCCGCCCGTCCACGGCCGCCACGACTGCCGCAAGCGCGTCGAGCGGGGGAATCGCCCCGTCGAGCTGTCGTCCGCCGTGGTTGGACACGATCACGCCGGCGGCGCCGTGCTCGACCGCGAGGCGCGCGTCCGCGGGGTGCAGGACGCCCTTGAGCAGGATCGGTAGTCCGGTGACGCCGCGCAGCCACGCGATCCGATCCCAGCCCGCCGTCGCGTCCATCGCGATCGAGCGCACCCGGCCCGTCGCGTCGCGCATGTTCTCGCACGCGTGGCCGGGCGGCAGGTCCGTGAAGCCGTTGCGCAGGTCCCGCTCGCGCCGCCCGAACACCGGGGAGTCCACGGTCACCACGAGCGCCCGGCAACCGGCCGACTCGGCGCGCTTGACCACGTACTCGGTGAAGTCGAGGTCGGGTTGCGGGTACAGCTGGAACCACAGCGTCCCGCCCGCCGCCGCGATCTGCTCGACCGGCTGGGTGGCGGCCATGCTGACCACCATCACCACGCCGGCCGCCGCGGCCCCCCGCGCCGTCGCCGCCTCACCGTCGGGATGCGCGAGGCGGTGGAAGGCGGTCGGAGCGACCAGGACCGGGGCCGCCAGTGCGGTGCCGGCCACTTCGGTCCGCAGGTCCCGGTCACCTGTCGCCCGCAGTACCCGAGGCACGAGCCACCGCCGCTCGAAGGCCCGTTCGTTCGCGGCCAGGGTGCGCTCCCGGCCGGCCCCACCCTCGAAGAAGTCCTGGTGGACCGGGTCCATCTCAGCCCTCGGTGGCGGAGAGGCAGCGGCCCAGGAACTCCTGCAGTGGGCGCACGTGCACGTCGGGCCGGTCCCACTGGTTCTCCAGGTTCTCGGCGAGGTGGTGCGTGCCGATCAGGTGGCCCGCACGGTGGTGACGGACGACCGGGTGCAGGTACGCCGCGTCGTGCGCCTGCCCCACGACGTTCTGGGCCACCCGGGAGACGGTGATGTCGAACGGGTCGACCTGGTCGTGGTCGGGGCCGTACTCCAGGGTGATCACGAACGCCTGGTCGTAGTCGTGCTCGGCGGTGCGCAGGCCGGTCGACAGGAAGTAGTCCACCGGCACCTCCTCGTGGTAGCGGGCCTCGTCACCGGCGACGGTGAGCACGTCGGCGAGGAACCCGAACTGCTGCCACAGGGCCGAGGTGCGGTTGATCCGCTCGATGACGGCCGCCGCCATGGCCGTCGGATCTGCGGCGAGCGTCGCGGACGGCCATTCCGTGGCGTCGTACCGGCGGGCGAGGATCCGGTGCAGGGCCCGTACCGCGTAGCGGAAGCCGTGCACGAAACCACTCGTGGACTTCTTGAAGTCGCGTTGCTGGGAGATCGTCCCGGCGAAGAAGAGCCCCGGGACGTTCACCGACTCCCACGCTTCGGTCTGTGCCGGGAACCGGTCGGCGATGGCGAGCTGTGGTCGGGCCGAGTCGTCGAAGATCGAGGCGTCGAAACGGAATCCCGTGCAGGCCAACACCCGGTCGTACCGCAGTTCCTTCACGACCTCGTTCGCCCGGGAGAAGCTGAACGTGACCAGATAGCCCGTGTCGTCGCGCGCGATGCTCTTGATCGTGCCGTCGAGGATCGCGTTCGCCGACTTGAGCTGGTAGGTGTCGAGGAAGTTGTTGTTCACCGCCCGCAGGTGCCCGACGTAGTGGGTACGCCACGCCAGCCGGACCGAGCTGGGCCCCGCCACGTGGATCAGCGTCGTGGTCTCCATGAGATTCTCGGCGGTCTCGAACGCGGAGTTTCCCTTGCCGATGATCAGCACCTTCTGGTCGAGATAGTCACGTGGCTCGACGCTCATCACGTCGTACCCCTCGGCCAGTTCGAACCCGGGAATATCCGGCTCGTGGGTCTTCGACACGCCGGTGGCGACGATCACCGCGCGGGCCTTCCAGTGCCGGTCGCCGGCCTCGACGGTGAAGACGTCGTCCTGCTTGGACACCCGGGTCACCCGGGTGCCGTAACTGACCTTGACGCCGGTCTTGGCCGCGAAATCCGCGAGGTACCGCACCATCACGTCGGCGTCGGGAAAGTACCGCTCGGTGTACTGCGTGAACAGCAGCGCCGGGTCGTCGGTGAGCAGGGAGTTCCAGTCGAGCCGCAGATTCAGCTCGGGGTCGTCGGTGCCGGTGCGCGGTTTGTTGATGGAGATGAGTTGGCGGTGCCGCGGATAGGTGGCGAAGAATGACCCCGGCCCGTCGGCGCCCTCCAGCACCAGATAGTCACGCTCGCCGTCGGCCTCGAGCAGGGCGGCGAGTTGAAGGCCGGCCGGACCGGCACCGATGATCAGGTAATCAAGCGTCACGGCGCTCACCGTACGAGCCGGAAATCAGAGAGTTTTCAAGGTCTTCGAGAATTGCGGCTGCCCTTCGCACGTCTCCGTCGAGCGGCCGGTCCGGGTCGATCGGGGGGATCTCCTCCAGGGCCCGAAGGACCCGGTCGCAGGTGATCGCCGTGGGTCGGCGTGCCCCGACGTGCACCGCCTGGCGCAGCCCGAGCCCGAGCGACCCGGTGATCAGGCGTAGCAGCTCCGCCTGGTCCAGGGCGCGGAGAGCGGCTTGCGTGCCGAGCGGAATGACGTCCTGGTTGTGCAGGTTGGTGGGGAGGCTCTGCATGCTCGCCGGCACGCAGTCGCGCCTGATCTCGGTGATGAGCGCCGTCGACGCGAGCTGTACCCCCTGCAGCCCGTGCTGCTGACCCGGTCCCGCTGCGAGCATCGGCGGCAGCCCGCCGTTGCGTCCCGGGTCCACGAGCAGGTCGAGTTGGCGCTCGGCGAGGTTGCCGACCTGGGCGATCACCATGGTCAGGACGTCGGCGGCGAACGCGGCGGGCTGGCCGAAGAAGTTGCCGCCGTGCACGACCTTGTCGTCCGCCGGGAAGAACAGTGGGTTGTCGCTCACCCCGCCGAGGTCCGCCGCCACCACGCCGTCGACGTAGCGCAGGGCGTCCTCGGCCGCTCCGAGCAACTGCGGAGCGCAGCGGATGCTGTAGGGCTCCTGCAACGGTCTCGTGCCGGACCTCCGTAGGCCGGCGGTGGACTCCCGCATCCTCGCGCCGACCTCGATGGCGCCCGGGTGGCCGTACGCGGCGAGCAGGGCCGGATCGAGGAACTGCGGATCGCAGCCGAGCAGGTCGGCGAGGAGACAGCTGAGCGTCTGCACCACGCGGTGCGAGGTGCGGACCCGGCCCAGCGCGAGGGCCAGCGCCGCCGTGGTGAGCGACGTGCCGTTGACGAGCGCGAGCGCGTCCCGGCCGTCGAGCGGCAGCGGCTCCAGGCCGGCCTTCGTCAGGGCGTCCCCGGCGGGCATCCGGACGCCGTCCAGGTAGGCGTGTCCGCGACCGCGCAGCGCCTGAGCGGCGGCACCGAGCGGGATGAGGTCTCCGCTGGCGCCCACCGATCCGAACCGGGGCATCGCCGGCGTGAACGTCGTACCGAGCATGGCCGCGAGCGCGTCGATCACGTGCGGCGAGGCGCCCGAAGCACCCCGGGCCAGGGACCAGGCGCGGATCAGCAGCGTCGCGCGGACTACCTCCGGGGCGAGGTCCGCGCCCTGGCCCGCCCCGAGGTGGGCGAGGGTGTTGTCGGCCTGGTCGCGCTGGTCGGCCCGGCCCGCGTAGCCGACGAGCGCCCCGAAGCCGGTGGTGGCACCGTAGATCGCCCGGTCGTCGCCGAGGGCCGTACCGAGGAACGTGCGGGCGGTCGCCACCCGGTCGCGCACCTCCGCTCCGATCACGACAGTGACCGGGTCCGCCGCCGCGTGCAGGTCGGCGAGGCGCAGGGGCGCTGCCAAATCCACCTCAATCGTCATGGGAGCGGATGTTAGAGGCGCATTCTCAGAGCGCTCTGAAATCGCCTCAGTACATTGCGGCACATGACGCACGATTGCCTGATCATTGGAGCCGGTCCAGCAGGTCTACAGCTCGCGGCCCTGCTCGAGCGCGACGGTCACGACTATGTGGTGCTGGAGGGCGGCCCACGGCCGGGCACATTCTTCGAGACCTATCCCCGGCATCGCCAGCTCATCTCGATCAACAAGGTGTGGACCGGGTCGACGGACCCCGAATTCAATTTACGGTCGGACTGGAACTCGCTGCTGACCGACGACCCGGCGCTGCTCTTCAAGAACTACAGCACGCGCTATTTCCCGGCCGCCGACGATCTCGTGCGTTATCTCGCCGACTTCGCGCGGGGTCTGAACGTCGTCTACGACACGCGGGTGACCGCGCTGTCGAAGAGCGGGGACGTTTTCACCGTGCAGGCCGGCGACCGTAGCTGGACGGCACGGACAGTCGTCGTCGCCACCGGCGTCTCCCAGCTCTACGTACCGCCGATCGAGGGCGTGGACCTGGCCGAGCGCTACGACACGGTGAGTGTCGACCCGGCCGACTTCGTCAACCAGCGCGTGTTGATCGTCGGTAAGGGAAACTCTGCCTTCGAGACCGCGGACGCGATCACCGAGACCGCCGCCACGATTCACGTCGCCGGCCCGCACTCCATCAAGCTGGCCTGGCAGTCCCATTACGTCGGGCACCTGCGGGCGGTGAACAACAACTTCCTGGACACCTATCAGCTCAAGTCCCAGAACGCCGTCCTGGACGGCACCGTGGAGCAGATCAGCCAGCGGGACGGTGGCGGTTTCCGGGTGCTCTTCAGGTACGCCAGGACGGTCGAGAATCTGCGCGAGATCGAGTACGACCGCATCATCCTCTGCACCGGATTCCGCTTCGACGCGTCCATCTTCACCGAGTCCGCCCGGCCGGAACTGGTCATCAAGGATCGGTTCCCGGCGCAGACGCCGGCCTTCGAATCGGTGAACGTCCCCGGTCTCTACTTCGCCGGCACCCTCAGCCAGCAGCGTGACTTCAAGAAGTCCACGAACGGCTTCATCCACGGCTTCCGCTACGCCACCCGGGCACTGCACCACATCCTCCGCGAGCGGCACCACGGGCGACCCTGGCCGTCCCGGCAGATCGCCTCGACGCCGGAGGCGATCGCCGACTCGATAATCGCCCGGATCAACGTGACCTCGGCGCTGTGGCAGCAGTTCGCGGTGCTCGGCGACGTGATCACGGTCGCAGGCGAAGCCGCCTGCTACCGCGAGGAGATGCCGGTCGCCTACCTGCGCGAGGCCGAGCCGGACGTGTTCGCGTTCCTGGTCACCCTGGAGTACGGCGCCGACCACGACCAGGTCGACCCGTTCGACATCACGGTGCCGCGTCCGGCCGAGAACGACGCGACCGCCGCGCACGACGCCAGCTATCTCCACCCCGTCGTGCGGGTGCTGCGCGACGGGCAGGTCGTCGCCGAGCACCACCTCGCGGAGAACCTGGAGAACAACTGGGACCTGCCGACTGTGCATCGGCAGCCCCTGGAGGTGTTCGTCAAGGGCGTCCTCGCCGATGCGCGCTGACCTCTGGCCGCAACCCGTCCTCGACCTCCTGGCGACCGGCGGGGACCGGCCGGTCTTCGAGGACGGACCGGTCGTCACCACCGCCTCGGAGATGGCGGGTCTGATCCGGCGCATCGCGGCCGGGCTGCGCGCGTGCGGCGTGGGGCCCGGAGTGGGTGTCACGCTCGACCTGCCGGTCACCGCCGCCGCCTTCGCCGCCACCATGGCCGCCTTCGCCGTCGGGGCGCGGGTGGCCGGCTGGCGTGCCGACCTGAGCCCGGCCCAACTGTCCGGCTCCCTCCGGGTCGACTCGGCTCGGCTGGCCGTGCTCGCCGAGCACCCCGACGACGGGCTGCCACTCGTCGCGGCCGGACGGGCTGAGGACCCCGCGCGGATCACCTGGACCAGCGGGAGCACCGGGACGCCGAAGGGCGTGGTGCAGACGTACGCGGCCATGTCGGCGGCCTGGGTCCCGTACCCGGACCGGTGGCCTCCGGCCATCGCCGAACTGGCCACCCGGATGCAGCGCTACCTGGTCTTCGGCTCACTTGCCAGTCAGGTGATGCTGGAGTACGGCGTCCTCGCCCTCGCGGCGGGCGGCACCCTCGTCGTGGCGCCCCGGCCGGTCTTCCCCGATGCCCTGGTGGAGCACCGGGCCACGGCGAGTGTGATCACGGTCGGCAAGCTGCACCACCTCATCCGGGAGCAGCGCGCCAACCCGGCGGACCTGCACCACCTGGGGGCGCTGATGGTCTCCGGGTCGCCACTCGCGCCGGGCCGACTCGCAGAGGCCCTCGACGTGCTGGGCCCGGTGGTCTTCCACGGATACGGGCAGACCGAGACCTCGATGATCGCCATGGTGACCCCCGCCGAGATGGTGGCCGACCCGGCCACGCTCGCCACGGTCGGCCGTCCGGCCGTGGACGTCCTCCTCCGCGACGGGGAGATCCACGTTCGCACCCCCACCCAGGCGTCCTCGTACTGGCAGGACCCGGACGAGTCGGCCGAGGTGTTCGTCGACGGCTGGGTGCGTACCCGTGACCTGGGGGAACTCGATGCGGACGGCTACCTGCGGCTGCTCGGGCGCGCGCGGGACGTGATCATCGTGAACGCACAGCTGGTCCATGCCGGGCCGGTGGAACGGGCGCTCGCCGCCGACGCCGCGGTCGGCGAGGCGTACGTCGTCGGGCGTCCGGACGAGATGACCGGCGAGGCGGTGCACGCCTTCGTGGTGCCGGCGGCGGGGAGGAGTCCCGATCCGGACGTGTTGCGCAAGCTCGTGGCCGCGCAGGTGAACGATTCTGCGGTGCCGCGAACCGTCACGGTCATCGACCGGGTCCCGCTCGCGCCGAGCGGCAAACCGGACAAGAGGCAACTCGCGCAGCTTCTTGACGATTCGTGACGGGTGGGGCCGACAGACAGACCGCCCTGCCCGGAAGTCCCGGTCAGGGCGGTTGTCGACGGTGTCCGGTGCGGGCCAGGGTCAGCCCTGGCGGCTCTTCCACAGCGGATTCCGCCTCCTACGCTGGGGGTTGGGGATGTGGGGAGGTACGGAATTGTGGCCCGGGGCTCAGGAAGCCGTCATCGTCGACGAACGGCCGCTCCTTGACCCGGTGAGCACCCCGCTTGCACCCGGCGAACGGTCCGTCCGGGCTCCCCAGCGCGTCCATGATCGGCCGGAGATGGTCCCGGTGCCACTCCAACGGCCCCAGCATGGTCGCCGTGGGCCCGGTCTTGTCCTGCCAGGCCAGCCAGAGCGCGTGCAGATATCCGATGGCCTCCGGGTGCTCCCGCCACCGCGGGCACCAGGGCGACGCCGAGGTCACCTCCCGGCCGTAGACCGGCAGCAGCAACTGCTCGACCCAGCGCGACAGCCGTCGAAGCTCCTCGACGTACTCCGGCCCGTTCAGATACAGGATGAAGAACGGCCTCGGAGCGTCGTTCGCCGCGTCGGCAGACTCCTCGGCGCTCTGAACCTCTTGCGTCATTGTTCTCGCTCTCCACGGATTCGCGACACCGGGACGGCGCACGCCTGGCCGGTGGGCGCCGTCCCGGCGCCGATCGTCAAACGTCGAGGATCAACTGCCCCCGTGGGCGTGGACCTTGGCGCGGCGTGGCCGCGTGATCTGTGGCTCGACTGTGTCGTTCCCACCCCGGCGGACCCGGTCTCTTCCCTGAGACTCCAGGTTCGACCCAGTCGCATACCGGTTCTGGTCAGCCGGGCCGCCGCCGACCGCCTCGCGTCGTGCGTTCCTCTGCTCGAGATGGGTTTCGTGAAGGTTTTCGGCGAGCTGCGTGACAGCCTCCGTGCCGGGCTGGACGAAACCCTTGAAGGCGCCGGAGACGGCACCGAGAATTGGTTGCCCGCTGTACATCGTGCCGTAGTCGAGGCCGACGCCTGTGATCTGGGCGATATTCTTCGACGCGTCCAGCCTGGACCGGCCCTGGGCTGCCGACTCCATGAAGTTGCCGATTGCTGCGGTGCTCTGGTACGCCTGCGTGATGTGGGCCATGTAGCGGATCGCGGTCGCGGTCGGGGAACTTGATCCGCTTAACGCGGCATCTGCTGTCGTGAGTGCGGTAGAAATGTTATCTATGGCGGCCTTGGGAATCTTTGCCCAGTTCTCCGCCAGCCAGTCCTTGCGCTCCGGGCTGAGCATGGCGTATGCCAAGCCCTTACCCGCCCATTCGTTCGTGTACATGATGAGGTTCTGCATCGACTGCTGGAGGTCGGTTTCGGGCGCGGGGTAACCGTACTTCGTCCGAAGCACTTCGATTTCGGTCGGCTGATACGCCGATGGCTGCCACTCGTAGCCTTGGGACTCCCCTACGGGGCGGGGGGAGGAGCGACTCGATCGGCTGTCCGACGGCGCGATCTCGCTGGCTGGAGCGCTGCGGGAGGGTGATGACTGGTTGAAGGCAGCCCTGCGGTCCTTGAAATCCCTGTACTCCGGGCTTTTCTTGTATTTCTCGTACGCCTTTACTGCTGCCCTCTTCGAGCGCCCGTCAGTGCTCTCGATCGCCGCCCGCATCTCGTCGATCTTCGCCTTCTCGTCGGCGAGCCACCGGCGTTCCTGTTCTCGCGCGGTCGGGGCGAGGTCTTCGCCGTCGCTGGCCGAAGAGAGCGAATAGTAGACAGTTTCCGGGCTGGCCGATCCAGAGGTGCCTCCCGGTTGGGCGGCCTGGCTGCTGCTGCCCGCGTACTGGGTGCGGTAATCCGGGTAGTACTGGCTGGTGCTGACCGTGTACGGCGTCTGGTCGTCCTGGTGGTACTGCGAGGGCGCGGTCTGGTCCGAATACACGATGTTCGTGTCCTGATAGACAACGCGCTGATCCTGATAATCGTCCGGAGGGCTGTCGGTTCTGGGCATTCTCGAGCTCTCTTCTCTCGGGCGCGGCGTTCCGGGAGGAACGAGGATGACGGCCTTACGGACCACCCGAGGTGCCGGTTCACCGCTGCACCAAGATTTCTTGGCCAGAGACGCGAAAACGCCTCGACCGGATGACCCGGTCGAGGCGTTGGTGACTGTATGTCCGGTAAGGGCCGGGGTCAGCCCTGGCGGCTCTTCCACTGCGGGTTGGCGCGGTTCACCACGACCGTCCGGCCGCGACGGCGGACCACCACCGAACCCGGCTTCTGCTTCAGCGCACGCAACGAGCTACGTACCTTCATCTCTGCCTCCTCGGTGCAAGCGGTTCCGAGTATCGAAACGCCACACCCACCCGCAGGATTCCCGGCCGCCGAGCGTCGAACCTTTGCCGTCCCTCAGCCGTACCAACGGGCGGAGGTCATCCTCATGCCCGTACGCCGGCTCCTCGCCACGGTGCTGGTCGCTGCCGCGACAGTGCCCCTGGCCGCCACGCCCGCCGCCGCCCACGGTGCCCCCACCGACCCGGTCAGTCGCGCGGCGGCCTGCGGCCCCGAGGGCCGGTACGCGGCCACCAGCGCCTGCCGGGCGGCGATCCAGGCGGGCGCGGCGGTACGCGAATGGGACAACGTGCGGGTCGCCGCCATCAACGGGCGGGACCGGGAACGGATCCCGGACGACCCCCGCAAGAAGCTGACCTGATGGGTGCCGGGTGGCGACGGCGCAGCTCCGCCGCGCCGGTGGGCCGGCAGTGCGAGGTCCGCAACCACCGGGCCGGGCGGCGTCGGATCTGGTGACCCGACCCGCCCGGGCCGCGGCTGTGCTCAGCCTAGGTGGCGCTCGATCTCGGCCAACTCGTCGGCGGTGAAGTCGAGGTTGTCCAGCGCGGCGATGTTCGTCTCCAACTGCTCGACGCTGCTCGCCCCGATGATCAGGCTGGTCATCCGCGGGTCACGCAGCGCCCAGGCCAACGCGAGCTGCGCGAGAGACTGGCCGCGACCCTCGGCGACCGCGCCGAGCCCACGGATCGTGGCCATCTTCTCGTCGCTGAGGTCGCTCTCGTTGAGGAAGACGCTGGTGCGGACCCGTGAGTCGGCGGGGATGCCGCCCAGGTAGCGGTCGGTCAGCAGGCCCTGCGCCAACGGGCTGTACGCGATGCAGCCCGCGCCGACCTGCTCCAGCGTGTCGAGCAGGCCGTCGGACTCGGTCCAGCGGTTCAACATCGAGTACGACGGCTGGTTGATCAGCAGCGGCGTACCCAGCTCACGCAGGATCGCGGCGGCCCGGGTGGTCTGCTCCGAGTTGTAGTTCGAGATGCCCACGTAGAGCGCCTTGCCGGAGCGGACGATGGCGTCGAGCGCCCCCATCGTCTCCTCGAGCGGGGTCTCCGGGTCGAACCGGTGCGAGTAGAAGATGTCGACGTAGTCCAGACCCATCCGGCCCAGCGACTGGTCCAGCGACGAGATCAGGTTCTTGCGCGAGCCCCACTCGCCGTACGGGCCGGGCCACATGAGGTAGCCGGCCTTGCTGGAGATGACCAACTCGTCCCGGTGCGGCCTCAGGTCGGTGGCGAGCATCCGGCCGAAGTTCTCCTCGGCCGAGCCGGGCGGCGGGCCGTAGTTGTTGGCCAGGTCGAAGTGGGTGACACCCAGGTCGAAGGCGCGGCGCACGATGTCGCGCTGCCGTTCGAACGGGCGGTCCGGACCGAAGTTGTGCCACAGCCCGAGCGAGACGGCAGGCAGCCGCAGGCCACTGCGTCCACTGCGCCGGTAGGTCATGGTGTCGTAGCGGTCATCCGCGGCGAGGTAGGTCACGATCATGAGCCTAGCTCCGGCCCGGGTCGGCGGGGATCGGGCGTGCAAACCCGGACATCGGGGTAGTTTCGACGCCAGACGGTTCGGCCACCACCCGGAGAGTGAGCACAGTGGACGACATCACCGCACTGATCCTGGACGACCACGCCGCCTTCCGGCGCGGCTTCGCCCGCCTGGACGACGCCCGCGACGAGCAGGAGATGCTCGCCATCTGGGACGCCCTCGCCCTGCACCTGGACATCCACGCCGAGGCGGAGGAGGCGATCCTCTACCCGCACCTGGTCAAGCACGGCGACGACGGCGAGGACGAGACCGCCGACGCGATCGGCGACCACAACAAGATCCGTGACGCCATCGCCGAGGCGAAGCTGCACCCGGTCGGCTCGGACCAGTGGTGGGAGGCGGTCGGCACGGCCCGCCGGGAGAACAGCGAGCACCTGGCCGAGGAGGAGGACGAGGCGCTCCCCGACTTCCGCCGGCACGCCAGCACCGAACTCCGCGCCGAACTGGGCCAACGCTGGCTGACCTTCTACGGCGAACACAAGAACGGTCGCAACCTCCCGTTCCGCGACAAGGACCCGCAGCAGTACGTCGCCGACCACCGCTGACTTCTCCCCGGCACGGGGGAGTCGTCGGGACCAGTCCGGCCGCAGAATGGCGGGGTGACCCTCCGAGCGGCACTGGCCCCGCTGGTCGCCGGCAGCACCTGGCGACGTGGCGTGTTCCTGCTGCTCGGCGGTGTGCTGGCGCTGCCGTACGGGCTCCTCGCGGTGACCTTCGCGCAACTGCTCGCCGACTCGGCGATCCCCCGTCCAATGGTCTACGTCCTGCTGGTCGTCGCCGTACTGATCGCCGTCGTCCCGTTGCTTGTGGACGGCAGCCGGGCCCTGGAGATCGCCGCCGTCCGGGCCCTGCTCGGCGTCGACCTGCCCGACCCCGCGCCCGGGCACCACGGCGACCGGGAGACCCGGCTGCGCAGCGCGCTCTGGATCGCCACCCACCTGATCGTCGGCGCGCTGGTGATGATCGGGTTGTTCAGCGCCCTGCCGATGGCACTGGCGTTCATCGCCCAACAGTTCGGCATCGGCACCGAGCTGATCAGCCGGGAACGGTTCGGGCCACTTGACGGCCAGGACAGCGGCTGGCTGACCCTGACCGGGGTGCTGCTGCTCGTCGGCCTCGGCTACGCCGTCGCCGGCCTCGGCGCGCTCGCCGGCTCCATGGCGCCCGTGCTGCTCGGCCCGGCCCAGGCGGAACGGATCGCCGCCCTCGAAGCGCGGGCCACCCGGCTCGCCGAACGCAACCGGCTGGCCCGGGAGCTGCACGACTCCGTCGGTCACGCGCTGACCGTGGCGACCCTCCAGGCCGGGGCCGCCCGCGAGGTCCTCGACACCGACCCGGAGTTCGTCCGGCGGGCGCTCACCGCCATCGAGGACGTCGGGCGGACCGCGATGGACGACCTCGACCACGTGCTCGGGCTGCTCCGGGAGAACGGACGTGACAAGCCCGTGGTGGCGCCGCAGCGTACCCTCGCCGACCTGGACCGACTCGTCACCGACGCCCGCGCGGCGGGCCTGGCCGTGCACGCGCATCGCGCCGGTGACCCGACCCGGGTGCCCGCGGCGGTCTCCCGGGAGGGCTACCGCATCGTCCAGGAAGGACTGACGAACGCCGCCCGACACGGCCACGGGCCGGTGACGGTACGCCTGGACCTGCACCCGGACGCGCTGGAGCTGGAACTGGCAAACGCGGTGCGCCACCCCGACCAGGCCCGGCCCGGCCGGGGAGGTCGAGGTCTGGACGGCATGCGGGAGCGGGTACTGCTGCTCGGCGGCCGGCTCACCGTCGGCCCGGACGGCGACCGATGGCTGATCCGTGCCCGCCTGCCCTACGAGGAGACCCGATGACAGTTGGTGTGCTCATCGTCGACGACGACGAGCTGATCCGGGTCGGGCTGCGGGCGATCATCGACGCCCAACCCGACCTGCACGTGCTCGCCGAAGCCGCGGACGGGGCCGAGGTGCCGCCACTTGTCGCCCGGCACCGGCCCGACGTGGTGCTGATGGACGTACGGATGCCCGGCATCGACGGCATCCAGGCCACCCGGCACCTGCTGGCCACCTCCGCCGACCCGCCCCGGGTGCTCGTGGTCACCACCTTCGCCAACGACGAGTACGTCTACGAGGCGCTACGCGCCGGCGCCTCTGGGTTCCTGCTCAAACGGGCCCGGCCCGCCGAGGTGGTGGAAGCCGTCCGGGTGGTCGCCGCCGGCGAGTCGCTGCTCTTCCCGGCCGCGATCCGGCAGCTCGTCGGCGCGTACGGGCCGGCGGGCGGCGACCGGCTGGACGCCGCCCGACTCACCGAACGGGAGGCCGAGGTGCTGCGGTTGATGACCACCGGCCGGTCCAACCCGGAGATCGCCGCGCACCTGGTGGTCGGGGTGGAGACGGTCAAGACCCACGTCGGAAACGTGCTGGCCAAGCTGGGGGTCCGCGACCGTACGCAGGCCGTCATCGCCGCCTACGAGTCCGGCTTCGTCACCCCGTCCGGCTGATCGGTCCCTCCACCGGGGGAGGGGGTTCACCACCGGCCGGGAGGGAATCCGTCGGCTGTCCGTCGAGGCTGAGAACATGACGACGATCACTGCCTCCCGACCCCGTACCGACTCCCGCTGGCCCGACCGGCTGGCCCCCCTGGCCGCCGGCTGGCTCGGCCTGTGGGGCGTACTCGCCCTGATCAGCACACTCACCGGCGCCGGCTACCCGTTCGGCCCGAACGACAGGCACGGCGGCGACGTCAGCCTGCTCCGCCTCGTGCCGGTGGAGGTGGCCACCCCGCTCTTCGCCGGCGTACTGCTCACCGCCGCGGTCGCCGCCCTGGCCATGAGCCGCCCGGCGGCGCGCCCACCCGGCCCGGTGCGGGCGCTGCTCGCCGGCTACGGCTGGGCTGTCGCCTTCGTGCTCGTCCTGGTCGTGCCGGATGTCCGGGTGCTGCTCATGCTCGGCTATCTGCCGATCCTGATCGTCGGAGCGCCGTTCGGTTGGCCGCCGGTCGACTACTCCGACCTGTTCAACTGGGCGCTGTTCGGCCGGTTCGCGGCGCTGGCCGGCGGGCTGCTGCTGGTCGGGGCGGTGCTCACCTGGCAGCGCCGGACCGCCGGGGCCTGCGTCGGCTGTGGCCGCACCGACACGGCCCGCGGATGGACCACCCCGGCCGCCGCCACGCGCTGGGGCCGGTGGGCCGCCGGCATCGCCGCGACCATCCCATTGACGTACGCGGTGACCCGGTTCGCCTGGGCGGCCGGCATCCCGCTCGGCATCTCCCGGGAGTTCCTGACCGAGATGCAGGACACCGGGCTGGTCTGGGCGGGGCTGGGACTTGGCGCGTTCGCGACCGTCGGTGCGATCCTCACCCTCGGCCTGGTGCAGCGCTGGGGCGAGCGGTTCCCGCGCTGGATGATCGGGCTCGCCGGCCGTCGGGTGCCGGTGAAGCTGGCCGTGGTGCCGGCCACCCTGGTCTCCATCGCCGTGACGGCGGCCTCGCTGGGGCTGCTCAGCAACCCCGAGTTCTGGCGGCTGACCGGCGGGTTCAGCATGACCGGGGCGCCGATGCTGCTCTGGCCGCTGTGGGGCGTGGCGCTCGGCGCTGCCACGTACGCGTACCACCTGCGCCGTCGCGACGCCTGCCGGCGGTGCGACCGGGGCTGAGGGGGAGCGGGGGTGCCCCTGATGCCCGGGGCGCCCCCGCAAAGGTGAGCTAGCGTGGGTCGGGTGACTGCGCCTACCCCGGTAATCCCGGTTCCACCGGCCGACCTGCCCGGCACGCTCGGCGCGCTGCGGGCGGCCGGTCACCAGTACCGCACCGTCAAGCAGGAACTCCGCGACAACCTCCTCGCCCGGATGCGCTCCGGCGATACCCGATTTCCCGGCATCGTCGGCTACGACGACACCGTCCTGCCCGAGGTCGAGCGGGCCCTGCTCGCCGGGCACGACATGGTGCTGCTCGGCGAGCGCGGCCAGGGCAAGACCCGGCTGATCCGCTCCCTTGGCGCACTCCTCGACGAGTGGACCCCGGTCCTCCCCGGCTCGGTGCTCAACGAGCACCCGATGCACCCGCTCACCCCGGCGTCGGTCGCCCTGGTCGCCGAGGCCGGCGACGAGCTGCCGATCGGCTGGCTGCACCGCTCGATGCGGTACGGCGAGAAGCTCGCCACCCCGGACACCAGCGTCGGCGACCTGATCGGTGACGTCGACCCGATCCGGATCGCCCAGGGTCGTACCCTCGGCGACCCGGAGACGATCCACTTCGGGTTGGTGCCGCGCACCAACCGGGGCATCTTCGCCGTCAACGAGCTGCCTGACCTGGCCGAGCGCATCCAGGTGGCACTGCTCAACGTGCTTGAGGAGCGGGACATCCAGGTCCGCGGCTACCAGCTGCGCCTACCACTTGACCTGCTCCTGGTGGCCAGTGCCAACCCGGAGGACTACACCAACCGGGGCCGGATCATCACCCCCCTCAAGGACCGCTTCGGCGCGGAGATCCGCACCCACTACCCGGTCGAGCTGGAGTTGGAGCTGGAGCTGATCCGCCAGGAGGCCGATCTCGTCGCCGAGGTGCCGGAGCACGTCCTGGAAGTGCTGGCCCGCTTCGCCCGCGCCGTGCGGGAGTCGCCGTCGGTGGACCCGCGCTCCGGCGTCTCCGCCCGATTCGCCATCGCCGCCGTCGAGACGGTCGCCGGTGCCGCGCTGCGTCGCGCCGGTCTGCTCGCCGGCGCCGGCACCCCGGAGGGGCGCCCCGAGGCCGCCGTCGCCCGCGTCGGTGACGCGGTGTCGGTGACCAGCACGCTGCGCGGCAAGGTCGAGTTCGAGAGCGGTGAGGAGGGCCGGGAGATCGAGATCCTCGCGCACCTGCTGCGTACGGCGACCGCCGAGACGTTCCGGGCCCGCCTCGCCGGGTTGGACCTGTCCGGGTTCACCGCCCTGGTCGAGGACGGCGCCGCGATCGAGACCGGTGAGCTGGTGAGCGCCGCCGAGCTGCTGCGCCAGGTCGGCACCGTACCCGGGTTGGCGAAGGTCCTGGACCGGCTCGACCTGAGCGACGCGCCCACCTCGGAGGAGGCTGCCGCCGCGGTCGAGTTCGTGTTGGAGGGGCTGCACCTGACCCGCCGGCTCGGCAAGGACGTCACCGACTCGGGCCGCACCGTCTACGGCGGCCGGGGCTGACCGTGGCCGGCAACCGGTTCCGTTACGGGCAGTGGAACGGCGGGCCCGACCCGCTCGCACCCCCGTACGACGTACGCGAGGCGGTGGACGCGGTCGGCGCCGAGGTGCTTGCCGGCGGCAGCCTGCGGGAGGCGCTGCGCGACCTGCTGCGCCGGGGCCCGCAGGGGCGGGGTGGTCTGGACGACCTGGCTGCCCGGGCTCGGCGGCTGCGCCGGGAGGCGCTCCGTCGCGGTGACCTGGACGGCGCGGTGACCAGGGCCCAGGCCCTCCTCGACCAGGCCCTCGCCGCCGAGCGGGACGAGCTGCGGGGTCGTGACGACGACGACGCGCGGTTCGCCGAGGCGGTGCTGGACAATCTGCCCCGCTCGACCGCGCGGGCGGTGGAGGAGCTGTCCGGCTACCAGTGGGCCAGCGACGACGCCCGCCGCTCGTACCAGCAGATCCTCGACCAACTCCGCGACGACGTGCTCGGTCAGCGCTTCGCCGGGCTGCGCGACGCGGTGCGCGCCTCCGCCGATCCGGCCGCCCAGCAGCGGCTCGCCGAGATGATGGGCGACCTGAACGACCTGCTCGCCCGGCACGGTCGGGCGGAGGACACCACCGACGCGTTCGCCGAGTTCATGCGCCGGCACGGTGACTTCTTCCCGGAGAAGCCGGAGACCGTCGACGAGTTGATCGACGTGTTGGCGCGCCGGGCGGCGGCCGGGGAGCGGCTGATGAACTCGCTCTCCGAGCGGCAGCGCGCCGAACTGGCCGGCCTCATGCAGCAGTCGCTCGGCGACCGCCTCGCGGGGGAGTTGTCCGCGCTCGACGCGAACCTGCGAGGGTTGCGACCTGACCTGCGCTGGGGGCGGGGCGAGCGGGTCCGCGGCGACCAGCCGCTCGACTACGCCGACGCGGCTGGCGCGCTCGGTGAGATCGGCGAGCTGGACGACCTGCTGGACCAGCTCGACCAGGACCACCCGGGGGCGACCCTCGACGACGTGGACGTCGACGCGGTGGCGCGCACCCTTGGCCGGGAGGCTGCCGACGACGTTCGCCGGCTGCGCGACCTGGAGCGGGAGCTGCGCCGCCAGGGCTGGGTGAGCCGGGACGCGGAGGGGCTCACGCTGAGCCCGAAGGCGCTGCGCCGGCTCGGTGGGACCGCTCTGCGGCGGGTGTTCGCCGAGCTGACCGCCGGGCCGCGCGGGCAGCACGACCTGCGCTCGGCCGGCGCGGCGGGTGAGGTCAGCGGTGCGTCCAGGCCCTGGGAGTACGGCGACGAGCAACCACTGGACGTGGTTCGGACGCTGACCCGCGCGGTCAGCCGGGCCGGGCCGACCGTTCCGGTGCAGCTCACGGTGGACGACTTCGAGGTGGTGGAGACCGAGAGACGGGCCTCGGCCGCCGTGGTGCTCTGCGTCGACCTGTCGTACTCGATGATCTCGCAGGGTCGTTGGGGGCCGATGAAGCAGACGGCGTTGGCGCTGGCGCACCTGATGGAGACGCGCTTCCCGCAGGACGCGTTGCAGATCGTGGGCTTCGGCCGGGAAGCGATGACGCTCACCCAGCAGGAGTTGGCGGCCGTGGAGCCGGACATGGAGCAGGGCACCAACCTCCAGCACGCGCTGCGGTTGGCGGGCCGGCACCTGCGCCGGCACCCCGACGCCGAGCCGGTCGTGTTGGTGGTCACCGACGGGGAGCCCACCGCGCACCTGGACCCGGACGACGGGGAGGCGCTGTTCCACTGGCCACCGTTGCCGGAGACGATCGAGGCGACGGTCCGCGAGGTGGACCGGCTGAGCCGCTACGGTGCGACGCTCAACCTGTTCATGCTCGGCGACGATCCGGGTCTGCGCCGCTTCGTCGACGCGGTGGCCCGCCGCAGCCGGGGCCGCATGTTCACCCCGGACACCGACGACCTGGGCGAGTACGTGGTCAGCGACTACCTCCGCTCCCGCCAATCCGGCCGCTAACTCCGGCTCCGGCGGGTTGACTGGAAGGATGGAGAGCGGGGGGTTGCGGCGGGCATACGGTGCCCTGTTCGCGGAGGTCGACGCCGGCGGGTTCGGTCCGCCCCCGGACGGACAGCTAAGCGCCGAGCAGATCGTCGCCCATCTGGTCATGAACGACGAGCTGATGGTCCAGGCCACCGAGGCGTTGCTGGCCGGGTCGCCGTTCGCCTACTACGAGGTGGAGGAGGACGTGCACCGTCCGCAGCTCGACGCCCTCGCCGCGGAGCAGGGTGGCCTGCGTGGTCTGATCGCGCTGCTGCACGGCACCAGCGACCGGCTGTGCGGGCTTGTCGACCAGCTCGGCCTGGCTGCGGAGACACCTGTCGAGACGCACCTACGCGAGGGCTTCGACCTCATCGTCGACGAGCCGTTGCCCTGGTCGCGGACGCTTGACCTGCACACCCGGGTGCACCTGCCGAAGCACCAGTCCCAACTGCACCAGCTCCGGTCCTGAGCGGCCAAAGACACTCGGCCCGAACGGCCCCGACAAGCCGTCGGCCGGCCGGCTGGCGTGGCGGCGTGGCGTCGGGGGTCTTGCCATATTGAGCGTGATGTCTGTGAGTCATCGTGATGACTCACAGACATCACGCTCAATGCCCCACCCGACCTCACCCCAAGCTCTCCGTCGATCTTGCACTTACTGTCGCGGCAAAAGCGGCCTAACCGGGTATTTGAACGACAGCAAATGCAAGATCGCCGGGGCCGCGGCCGGGGCCGGGGCCGGGGTGCGGGGTGCCGGGGGTGGGGTGCGGGGTGCCGGGGGTGGGGGTGGGTCAGGGGTTGGCTAGGGCTGGGCGGGGGTGGAAGGTGCGGCGGTAGGTGGAGGGGGCCACGCCGACGCGTTGGCGCAGTTGTTGGCGCAGCGCGGCGGTGGTGCCGAAACCACAGCGGTGGGCGATCTGGTCGACGGTGAGGTCGGTCGTCTCGAGCAGTAGCCTCGCGTGGTCAGTGCGCTGTTGCAGCAGCCACTGGGCCGGGCTCAGGCCGGTCTCCGACCGAAAGCGCCGGGTGAAGGTGCGCACGCTCATCCGCGCCTGTTCGGCCAGGTCGCGTAGGGCGATCGGCTCGTGCAGCCGCTGCCGCGCCCACTCCCGGGTGCCCGCCGTGCTGGTGTCGGCCGCCTTCGGCACCGGCTGCTCGATGTACTGCGCCTGGCCGCCGTCGCGCCAGGGTGGCATCACGCACCGGCGGGCCGCCCGGTTGGCCACCTCGCTGCCGTGGTCCAGGCGGATGACGTGCAGGCAGAGGTCGATGCCGGCGGCGACTCCGGCCGAGGTGAGCACCCGGTCGTCGGCGATGAAGAGCACACCCGGGTCTAGCTCCGCCCGGGGGTGCAGGCGGCGGAAGTGTTCGGCGTACGCCCAGTGGGTCGTCGCCCGTCGGCCGTCGAGCAGCCCGGCGGCGGCGAGCACGAACGCCCCGGTGCAGATCGACATGATCCGGGCGCCCCGGTCGTACGCCGCGCGCAGCGCCGCGATCACCTCCGGCTCGACGGTGCCCGAGGACAGCACGGCGTCGTCGTGGATGCCGGGGACGATCACCGTGTCGGCGGTGTCGAGCAGTTCGAGCCCGTGGTCGGGGAGCACCTGGAAGCCGGCGGTGCTGCGTACCGGCTGCCCGCCCGGGGTGCAAACCCGGACGTCGTAGAGGGGTGTCCCGTCGGCGGCCCGGGCCGTGCTGAAGACCTGGGACGGGGTGCCGAGGTCCAGGCCGACCACCTGGTGCAGGGCGAGTACGGCGATCCGGTGCGGGCGAACGGTCATGGCCCGATTATTGCGCATGATGGCTTTCCGGCCACTCGTCGAGCTGACCGACCGGCCCCAGACTTGTCCCGTGACCAAGAACCGCCGTCTGCATCCCGCCTGGCTGGTAGCCGCCGTCGCCTTCGTGGCGCTGGTCGGTGCGGCCGGCTTCCGCGCCACCCCGTCGGTGCTGCTGCACCCGCTGCACGAGGAGTTCGGCTGGCCGCTGGCCACGATCTCCGCGGCTGTCTCGGTCAACCTGCTGCTCTACGGGCTCACCGCGCCGTTCGCGGCTGCCCTGATGGATCGGTTCGGCATCCGCCGGGTGGTTTCGGTGGCGCTGCTGCTGGTCGCCGCGGGCAGCGGGTTGACGGTCTTCATGACCGCCAGTTGGCAACTCCTGCTCTGCTGGGGTGTGCTTGTCGGGCTGGGCACCGGCTCGATGGCGTTGGCGTTCGTGGCCACCGTCACCGGCCGGTGGTTCGTCCACCGGCGGGGGCTGGTCACCGGAGTGCTGACCGCCGGCGGCGCGGCCGGGCAACTGGTGTTCCTGCCACTGATCGCCATCCTGGTCCGCGACCACGGCTGGCGGACTGCGGCACTCGTCGTGGCCGGAGCGGCGCTGGCGGTCGTACCCCTGGTGGTGTGGCTGTTGCGCGAGCACCCGGCGGATCTCGGCCTGCCCGCCTACGGGGCGACCGAGGTCGTCGCGGCACCGCCGGCGACCGGCGGCGCGGCGACCCGGGCGATCGGCGCGCTGACCACCGCGGCCAGGACCCGACCGTTCTGGCTGCTCGCCGGGGGGTTCGCGATCTGCGGGGCGACCACGAACGGCCTGGTCGGTACGCACTTCGTGCCGGCCGCGCACGACCACGGCATGGCCCAGACCACGGCGGCCGGGCTGCTCGCCCTGGTGGGGCTCTTCGACATCGTCGGCACGATCGCCTCCGGTTGGTTGACCGACCGGGTGGACAGCCGGCTGCTGCTCGGTGCGTACTACGCGCTGCGGGGGTTGTCCCTGCTGGTGCTGCCGAGCCTCTTCTCCGGCACGGCCGAGCCGAGCATGCTGGTGTTCATCGTCTTCTACGGCCTGGACTGGGTGGCCACCGTGCCGCCGACCGTGGCGCTGTGCCGGGAGTACTTCGGCGGTGCCGGGGCGGTGGTGTTCGGCTGGGTGTTCGCCGCGCACCAACTCGGCGCGGCGGTCGCCGCCACCGCCGCGGGGCTGGTCCGGGACCGGCTCGGCGACTACGCGATGGCCTGGTACGTGGCGGGCGCGCTGTCGATCGGTGCCGCCGGGCTGTCGTTGCTGCTGCGTCGGCGACCGGGCCGAGGAGTGCCGGAGGCCGTGCTGGTGGCCGCGACCGCGCCTCGGGCGTGGAGATTCCGGGGCTGAGGCGGTCGGCTCGGCCCGGCGCAGTTCCGGGCCGCCGTGCCGGGTCGGCCGGTCAGCTCAGGGTCCACTGCTGGGCCGGCCGGCCGTCGCACTGACGCTGCCGGATGTCGTCGCCGGCCTCGACGGCGTCGTCGTCGGCCTGGGCGCACCTGTTGCTGTGTGCGGCGACGAGCAGCACCGCGCTGGTGCCGGTGCCGCCGAACCGCCACTGCTGGTTGACCCCGCCGTGGCAGGGGAACTGCAGCAGGCGCGCCCCGTCGTCCTGGCTGCCGCCCTCGACGTCGAGGCACTGCCCGTACGCGGCGTTCGTCAACGAGTGCACGCCCGCCCCGGTCGGGCTGACCACCCACTGCTGGGCCGGGGTGCCGTCGCACACGGCCAACTCGGCCTCGGCCTTCTCGCCGTCACCGTCGAGCCCCAGGCAGAGGCCCGAGGCGGCACGGAGCACCCGAGGCCCGGTGGGTGGGGCGGCCGGCGTGCTCGCTGACGGGGTCGGGGACGGCTCGGCCGGTGCGGTCGGGCTCGGTGCACCGGCCGGGTCGCTGGGCGGGGGCGCGCCTGAGGCCGTACCGACCGCCGCCGGCGCGGCCGGCTCGTCGTCACCGTCGAGCAACCCGGTGGCGAAGACGACCCCCAGGAGTACGCCGACGACCCCGACCGCCGCCGCGACCCGCAGCAGTGGATCGGCAAGCGGGCCGGGCCGGCGTGCCGGACGACCGCCGTAGACGGTGCCGGCGGGGTCGGGGCGTTGCTCGGGCGCGGACATGGGCGTCATCCTCACCCACGACATCGCGTCGGAGCCAGCCCGCAGGTGCGGCGGTCGGCGAGGCTCAGCGGCTGGGCTGCGGGTCGGTGACGTCGGCCACCGTGGCGTCGAGAGCGGCGATCGCGGCGTCGGCGGCGATCGCGATGGCGAGACCGCGCTCACCGGCACCCAGGGTGATCTCCCGGCCCCGCAACCGCTCGTCGGCGACCACCGGCCAGGCCGTGCTCGCCCCGAACGGGGTGATGGTGCCGCGTTCGTAGCCGGTGGCGGCCAGGGCGCCCGCCGCGTCCGGCATGGAGAGCCGGTGCACCCCGAGCAGGGCGCGCAGCTTGGGCCAGGAGACGACCCGGTCGCCGGGGGTGAGCACGAACAGGTGATCGCCCTCGCCGCGCCGCACGACGATCGTCTTGACGACGTCGGCGACGGTCACACCCTGGGCGTCGGCGGCCTCCGCGAGACTGCCGACCGCACCGCGACTGACCAGCCGATATGGCAGTTGGGCGGCGTCCAGGGCGGCGATCGCTGGCGATGGCATGCCCGCCACGGTAGCCGTCGGACCTGCCAGTGGACGGGAAACTGCCGTCGCCGACATCCCACGGTTTCCAAACGGCGAGCGTAAGGTGATCACATGCGCGCTGAGCGTGTGGATCACCCCATTGACCATGATCAAGCGGTGGACACGCTGCGACGGTCGTACGCCGCGGTGCCCACGGGCGAGCCTGTTCGGCTGGCCAAACGCACCTCCAACCTGTTCCGCCCCCGGTCCGCTCCCCGGGCTCCGGGGCTCGACGTGAGCGGTCTGAACGGTGTGCTGTCGGTCGACCCGGCCGGCCGTACCGCGGACGTGCAGGGCATGTGCACGTACGAGGACCTGGTCGACGCGACGCTGCCGCACGGGTTGATGCCGCTCGTAGTGCCGCAGTTGCGCACCATCACGCTCGGCGGCGCGGTGACCGGCCTCGGGATCGAGTCGACCTCGTTCCGCAACGGCCTGCCACACGAGTCGGTCCGGGAGTTGGACGTGCTCACCGGCTCGGGCGAGATCGTCACCGCCCGACCCGAGGGCGAGCACGCCGACCTGTTCACCGCGTTCCCCAACTCGCTCGGCAGCCTCGGTTACGCCACCCGGCTCCGCATCGAGCTGCAACCGGTCGGCCGGTACGTGGCGCTGCGCAACGTCCGGTTCACCCGGTTGGAGGCGCTCGTCGACGCCATCGCGGAGGTGAGCGCGACCCGCTCCTGGGCCGGTGAGCCGGTGGACGCGATGGACGGGGTGATGTTCAGCCCCGGCGAGGCGTACCTGACCTTCGCCACGTTCATCGACGCGGCCGGCCCGCCGAGCGACTACACCGGTCAGGCGATCTACTACCGGTCGCTGCGCCGGCGGACCCGCGACGTGCTCACCGCGTACGACTATCTGTGGCGCTGGGACACCGACTGGTTCTGGTGCTCGGCGGCGTTCGGCGCGCAGCACCCGGTCGTCCGTCGGCTCTGGCCGGCGCGGTACCGGCGCAGCGACTTCTACCACCGGCTGGTCCGGTTGGAGCACCGACACCAGGTCGCGGCCCGGATCGACAGGCTGCGCGGGCAGCCGGCCCGGGAGCGGGTCGTGCAGGACGTGGAGATCCCGCTGGACCGTACGGCCGACTTCCTGCGCTGGTTCGCCGGCGCGGTGGGGATGAACCCGGTGTGGTTGTGTCCGTTGCGCCTGCGTGAGCCGGCGGGTCCCGGTTCCGCGCGGGCCTGGCCGCTGTATCCACTACGGCCGGGGCAGGACTACGTCAACATTGGGTTCTGGGGGAGCGTGCCGATCGCGCCGGGCGCCGCCGACGGCGACGTCAACCGCACGATCGAACGCAGGGTGTCGGAGTCGGGCGGGCACAAGTCGCTCTACTCCGACGCGTACTACGACCGGGACGCCTTCGACCGCCTGTACGGCGGCGACACGTGGCGGGCGGTGAAAGACCGCTACGACCCGGACCACCGGCTGACGGGACTGTACGAAAAGGCGGTAGCACGAGCATGAGCCTGACCGACAGAGATCAGGGGGCGGCGAGCGTCCCCGCCACCCCGCCGGCGGGGGGCCGGCACACGGGTCCGACCGTCGCGGATGTCGTCCGCGCGGTCACCGCGGGGCCGTTGCCGGTGCGGATCACCGGGTACGACGGCAGCGCCGTCGGCCCGACCGACGCCGGGATCACCCTGGCGATCCAGTCCGAGCGTGGGTTGTCGTACCTGCTCACCGCCCCTGGCGACCTGGGCATGGCCCGGGCGTACGTCAGCGGTGACCTGGCGTTGCAGGGGGTGCATCCGGGCGACCCGTACGAGGCGTTGCGGGTGCTCAAGGACGAGCTGCGGTTGCGCCCACCGTCGTTGGCGGAGGGGCTGGCGCTGGTCCGTGGGCTGGGCTGGGAGCGGCTGATGCCGCCGCCGGCCCCGCCGCAGGAGGCGCAGCCGCGCTGGAAGCGGGTGGTGAACGGGCTGCGGCACTCGCGGGTGCGGGACGGCGCGGCCATCTCGCACCACTACGACGTCTCGAACGCCTTCTACGAGAAGGTGCTCGGCCCGTCGATGACGTACACCTGCGCGGTCTTCCGTTCTCCGGAGGACACGTTGGAGCAGGCCCAGGCGGCGAAGTACGACCTGGTCGCCGGCAAGCTGGCGCTGAAGAAGGGGATGCGGCTGCTTGATGTGGGCTGCGGCTGGGGCGGCATGGTGCGCCACGCCGCCCGGGAGTACGGCGTGAAGGCGCTCGGGGTGACCCTGTCGAAGGCGCAGGCGCAGTGGGCGCAGGCGGCGATCGAGCGGGAGGGGTTGACCGGGCTGGCCGAGGTGCGGCACATGGACTACCGGGACGCGCCGGCCGAGCAGTTCGACGCCATCTCCTCGATCGGGTTGACCGAGCACATCGGGGTGCGCAACTACCCGACCTACTTCGGGGCGTTGCGCAGTCGGCTGCGCCAGGGTGGGCGTCTGCTCAACCACTGCATCACCCGCGCGGACAACCGGGCGCCACACCGCTCGGGAGCGTTCATCGACAGGTACGTCTTCCCGGACGGCGAGTTGGCCGGTCCGGGCCGGCTGGTGAGCGAGATCCACGACGCCGGGTTCGAGGTGCACCATGAGGAGAATCTGCGCCAGCACTACGCGCTGACGCTCGCCGCCTGGTGTCGCAACCTGGTCGAGCACTGGGACTTCTGCGTCTCGGAGGTGGGCGCGGGCACCGCCCGGGTGTGGGGGCTCTACATGGCCGGGTCGCGGATGGCGTTCGAGCGCAACGGCATCCAACTGCACCAGGTGCTTGCCACCCACAACGGTCCGAACGGTGTGAGCGGCTACCCGTTGCGACCGGACTGGTTGCCCTGACCATCTGCTGAGTGCCGCCGGAAGCCGCGTCGAGAAAAGTCGGCGCGGCTTCTCGCGAACCGATTGACAAAGAAGTTTTGTACGTACAAACTGATTTTGCCATGAGAGACGTCCTGTACCTGGAGCAGATCGAGCAGGCCGAAGTCCTGCTCAAGCCGCATCGCGTCGAGGTGCTGCGGCAACTGGCCGAGCCGCGCACCTGCACCGAGGTCGCGGCCCGACTCGACCAGACGCCACAGCGCGTCTACTACCACGTCAAGCAGCTCGTCGCGGCCGGCCTCGTCGAGCTGGTCAACGAACGCAAGGTCCGCGGCATCACCGAAGGCATCTACCAGGCCGCCGCCCGGTCCTACTGGCTCTCCCCGCGACTCGTCGGCCGGATCGGCCTGCGCCGGGCCCGCGACGAGCTGAGCCTGGGCTACCTGCTCGACCTGATGGAGGAGGTCCAGGCCGACATCGCCGGCCTGGACCGGGCGGCGCCCGAGCTGCCCTCGATCGGGGTCTCCGGCGAGATCCGGGTGCCGGCCGAGCAGCGCCAGCAGTTCCTGCACGACCTGCAAACCGCACTTCAGGACCTGTTCACCCGCTACGGCGGCAGCGAAGGCGACGCCTTCAAGCTGGCCGTCGCCTGCTATCCGAAAGGGAACGACAATGAGTGAGCCGATGAAGGTCCAGGCCCGTCTCTCCGCGCCGGTCGGGCGCGTCCGCCAGGCCCTGACCGACCCGGCCGAGCTGCGTCTCTGGCTGGCCGAGCACGCCGAGGTCGAGCTGCCCCGGCGGTACGAGTTCTGGGGCCGCTACACGCCCGAGGGTGACGCCCCGCACCAGCGGCTGCTGCACGCCGACGACGACACGCTGCGCTTCACCTGGCTGCTCGACGGGGTGGAGACCACCACCGAACTCCAGTTGACCGCCGAGGGCACCGACAGCACCGTGCTGACGCTGACCCAGAGCCACTTCGACTTCGCCGAGGCGATGAGCGGCTCCAGCATCCGGGGTGTGCTCCAGACCTACTGGGCGCTGTCCATCGCCAACCTGGCCGCCCACCTGGAGGGCAAGCCACTGCTGCCCCGCACCGACTTCACCTCCGCCGACCTGCGCGGCGAGCTGGTCATCGCCGCCCCCGTCGACAAGGTGTGGGAGTCGATCACCAACTCCGAGCAGGCGAGCGCCTGGTTCGGCTACCCGATCGGCATCGAGCCCTGGGTCGGCGGCCGGTACGCCATGGGCGGCTTCGAGAGCGGCTACGCGGCAAAGATCGTCGACCTGGAGCCCGGCCGGCGGATGTCCGTCGACTGGGGGCCGACCGGCGTGAGCAACTGGGAGCTGGCCGAGTCCGGCGGCAAGACCACGCTGACCTTCGTGCAGAGCGGCTTCGACGAGGCCAACCCGCCGTACGGGGCCTGGAGCGGGTCGGTCGCCGGGCTGTACGAGCTGCGCCGCTTCCACGAGGTGCCGAACTGGCAGCCGATCTGGCTCGCCGAGGAGATCCCCGGCCTGGAGCCCGCCCCGACCAACTGACGCGGATCGTGTCGCCTTGATCGTCCGGCCTTGATCGTGCTCGATCATGGAAGTAGTGGTCTCGCTCGCCCCGGAGCCCACTACATCCAGGATCGAGCACGATCTTGTCTTGGTGGTCTCACGCAATGGCGGCAATGTCGCCGTCGTCGAAATAGACCGCCTGGTGGAGCCGGCCGCCGAAGGCGGCAGCGTACCGGGCCACCGCCTCCTGACCGGAGATCCTGCCCTGCTCGATCTGGGACACCCGGCCCTTGGTCACGCCCATCCGCCAGCGATCTGCTGTTGGGTGAAGCCGCGGGTGCGTCGCACCTCCGCGAGGCGGTGCCCGACGACCTGCGCGAGCAGCTCCTCCTTGCCCGCCTCGACAGCCGCCTCACCGCCAGCACGCTGCACGTACTCGGCTCGGATGTCCGCCCACCGCACGTGACCACTCACCGCTGTCCCCCTTCCTGCTGTGCGCGTTCCTTCAAGTAGATCCCATACCGCTGCTCGGCGAGCGGGATGGCCTGTCGGTACCAGCTCGTCCATTGGCCCGACTTGTCGCCGGCGACCAGCAGAATGCGCGCTTGCCGACGAACGGCCCGATCCACCGGTGGGATGTGGTGACTTTTCGCGGTCGGGTGGGTACTGGCTGGCGATGTTCTTCATCTTTGGTCTGCGTACCAAGGTCGACAGGTCCGGTGTCGTGCAGCAGGTCTGCCGCCACTGCGGCAACCACGCCGCACAGGTGATCACCCGCCGTTCGACGAAATTTACCCTCTTCTTCATCCCCCTCATTCCGATCCGCACCCGGTACGCGCAGCAGTGCACGTTCTGCGCGGCCGAGTACGAGATCTCCAGGTCCGACGTCGAACGCCTCCCGGTCGGCTGAACCGACGATGGAACGCTTTCTGTGCTGGTTGATCGGCCGACAGACGTCCCCGGCCGACGTGGCCGTGCACACCGTCGCCCGTCCGCCCTGCACCCCCGGCCGGCGCAGACGCCGCCGCACCCGTCGGCCGTCGGCCGGCACCGCACTGCCCCGTTCACCCTGGAACAGATCTGCGGGCCGCTGAGCGGAGGCCGGGGGCGGCGGCGGGGTGAACGTTCGGCTCTGGCGGCGTTTCTGGGCGCTGGTTAGGCTTTCGGGGTTTGCCGTGGACCGGCGCCGCCGAGGGTGCACGCACGACGAAAGAGCCGGAGCGACCGTGTCCCGACAGGACGGACAGCAGGCTGCGGGGACGCTCAACCCCGCCGGTGCTGTCGTGGCGGCTGCCGTCATCGCGGTGGAGGCGGTCTGGCTGTTCGCCGCGTTGCCCGGCGCCGCGCTGGTCAGCGACGTCGGCGCGATGCTCGTCGCCGGCTGGGCGACGCTCGCGTGCGTGGGGGTGGCCCGTCGGCATCCGACGCCGTTGCGCCGGTTCTGGACGCTGCTCGCGGTCACCATGGGGCTGGCCGCGATCGGTCGGGCGATCTGGACGGTGCAGCGGCTCGTCGGCGGCGACCTGCCGCACACCCCGGTGGTGGGGGTGGTCTTCACCGCCGGCATCCTGACCGGCACGGCCGCGCTGCTCAGCTCGCCGTCCGCACCGAGGACTGCGGTGGGGCGGGCCCGCACCCTGCTGGACGGGGTGATCGTCGCCCTGGCCCTGGTGCCGATCGGTTGGGTGCTGGTCTTCCGTGGGGTCGCCGCCGCCGAGCTGGCCGACCCGGCGCGCACCCTCGGGCTGCTCTTCCCGATGTTCGACCTGATGCAGCTCACCATCCTGGTGGCGGTCTCCGGGCCGGCGCGGCCGATGTGGCGGCCGATGAGCATCCTCGCGGCGAGCCTCACTCTGCGGGTCGTCGCCGACGTCGTCTACGTGTCGTTGGTCGCCCGCGCCGACTACTCGGCGGGTCACCCGATCGACCTGTGCTGGCCGTTGAGCTACCTGCTGATCGGCCTGGCCACCCGGAACCTGCCGCCACCGGACTGCGACGGCACCGACGACACCGCCGAGTCGCCGCTGCCGCCCTGGTGGCGGGTGGCGTTGCCGTACCTGCCGGTGGGCGGGGCGATCATCGCGGTGGTGCTGGCCCGTCGACCCACCGGGCAGACCCCGCAGTTGGTGTTCGTGACGATGATGGTGTTGCTCGCGGCCCTCGCCGTTCGCCAGGGGTTGGCCGCGAACGAGAACCTCCGGTTGGTGGCCCGGCTGCGTCGGCTCGCGTACGGCGACCAGCTCACCGGGCTGCCGAACCGGCTGTTGTTCAACCGGCGACTGCGGATGGCCCTGCGCGACGGGGGTCCGGTGGCGGTGCTGCTGCTCGACCTGGACGGGTTCAAGCAGGTCAACGATCGGTTCGGGCACGCCACCGGCGACACTCTGCTGACCGGGCTGGCGGCCCGGATGCACGCTGCCGTCGACGGTGACGGCACCATCGCCCGGCTCGGCGGTGACGAGTTCGCGGTACTCGTCGACGGCGGGCGGCCGGTGTCGCCCGAGCGGCTTGCCGAGCGGCTGTTGGACGCGTTGCGGCCCTCCGACGACGAGGAGGACGTCGGGGTGCACCCGTCGGCGAGCATCGGCATCGCCGAGTTCGGCCCGCAGCACGCCTCCCACAGCGACCTGCTGCGCGACGCCGACATCGCCATGTACGCGGCCAAGGCGGCCGGGAAGTCCGCCTATCGAACGTGCACGGCGGCCCTGCGGGAGTCGGCCGTCTCCCGCGCCGAGTTGATCGCCGACCTGCGCCGCGCCGTCGACGAGGACGAGCTGCGCCTGGAGTTCCAACCCATCGTCGACCTGACCAGTGGCGTGGTGCGCAGCGCCGAGGCGTTGGTGCGCTGGCGGCATCCTCGCCTGGGGTTGTTGCCGCCGTCGAGGTTCCTTCCGCTGGCCGAGGAGACCGGGCTGATCCTGCCGATCGACCGCTGGGTGATCCACGAGGCGTGCCGGGCCGCCGCCACCTGGCGGGGGCGGGCGCCGGACGCGACGGTCGCGGTGAACATCGCCGCCGCGCACCTGCGCCGGCCGGATCTGATCGCCACCGTCACCGCGGCCACCAGCGCCGCCGGGTTGGCACCGCGGGCGTTGACCCTGGAGTTGACCGAGTCGGCGCTGATCGAGGGCACCGAGGCGGTGCTGGAGCGGCTGCACCAGCTCCGGGAGCTGGGCATTCGGATCGCGATCGACGATTTCGGCACCGGCTACTCGTCGCTGAGCTACCTGCACCGCATCCCGGCCACCGAGCTGAAGATCGACAGGTCGTTCGTGGCCCGGCTGGGCACCGACGACCGGGCGTACGCCACGGTGGAGATGGTCACCCGGCTGGCCGGCGCGTTCGACCTGGCGGTGGTCGCCGAGGGGGTGGAGACCGAGCGCCAGCACGAGGCGGTCACCGCGATCGGCTGCCCACGCGGTCAGGGCTATCTGTACGGGCGGCCGGACGGCCCCGCCAAGGTGGGCCAAAATTGGAGTTTGACTCTGACGTAACGGCAGGCAGGAGCCTGGTTCCCGGAAGGGAGGGGGACCATGGCGTACACGGTGGGTCAGGTGGCGAAGGTCGCCGGCGTGACGGTGCGGACGCTGCACCACTACGACGAGATCGGCTTGCTCTCGCCAAGCGGGCGCACCTCGGCCGGTTACCGCCGCTACGAGGACGCGGACCTGCAACGGCTGCAACTCGTCAGGTACTACCGGGAGCTGGGTTTCCCGCTTGAGGAGATCGCCGCGATCATCGACGACCCGGCGGCCGATCCGGCCGCCCACCTGCGCCGACAGCACGAGCTGCTGACGGTACGGCTGAAGCGGTTGCAGGAGATGGTCACGGCTGTCGAGTTCGCGATGGAGGCGAGCAAGATGAACATCCAACTCACGCCGGAGGAGCGGTTCGAGGTCTTCGGTGACGTCGACCCGGAGGAGCACCGCGCCGAGGCGGAGCGGCGGTGGGGTGACACCGACGCGTACCGGGAGTCGAACCGGCGGGTCGCCGGCTACACCAAGGAGGACTGGCTGCGCAACAAGGCGGAGACCGAGGACTGGGGTCGGCGGATCGTCGCGCTGATGGCCTCCGGTGCACCTGCGGACGGCGCGGCGGCGATGGAGCTGGCCGAGGAGCACCGGCAGCTCATCAGCCGCTGGTTCTACGAGTGCTCGTACGAGATCCACACCGGGTTGGCCGACATGTACGTGGCCGACGAGCGGTTCACCGCGTACTACGAGGCCATCGCCCCGGGGCTGACCGCGTACCTGAACGAGGCGATCCACGCCAACGCGATCAGCCGGGCGTGACGGCTGGCGGTCCGGCTACTCTGGCCGGACCGCACCGCCCCCGGGGAGATGACCGTGCAGAAACCGAAGCTGATCGCCGCTGGTGTCGTCGTCGCCGTGGCCGTCGCCGCCGGGGTGTGGGCACTCGTGGCCACCGGCGACGAACCCGATGCGGGTCGGCCGGCGGCGTCGGCGGGCCCGACCGACCCGGCCGGTGTGCTCAGGGCCGCCGCCGGGAGGGTCGACGAGCAGACCTACAAGCTGACGTTGAGCAGCGGCGGGACGTCGGGCGGGGACGGCACGGTGGTGCTCTGGGACCCGGGGGCGAAGCGCGGTCTGGAGACCACCTCCCTGAAGGTGCCGAGCGGCGAGGTGAAGATCGAACGGCTCACCACCGGGCCGGACGTCTACGTGCGGGTCAGCGCCCCGGACCGGCGTGTTCCGGTCTGGGACGGCAAGACCTGGTGGCATGTCGGGGCCCCGGGTTCACCCCTTACCAACAAGGGGTTGGACAACACCAGGTTGGCCGGCACGGTAAGCGCGGCGACCGACGTCCGGCAGACCGGTGCGCGGGAGTACGCGGGCACGCTTGACCTGCGCCAGAGCGCCGGGGTGCTCGGCGAAGGGGTCGGCGGTGTGCTCGGTGACCGGGCCGGGGCGGTGCCGTTCACCGCTGCCGTCGACGAGCAGGGCCGGCTGGTCCGCTACCGCATCGAGTTGGCCAGCAGGGAGTCGCAGGTCGCCCAGCTCGACCTGACGTACTCGGATTTCGGGTTGCCGGTGTCGGCGGACCCGCCGGCGGCCGACGTGGTCGGCGAGGACCCGCCGGCGAACATCCCGGGGGTGTGACGCCGGCTCACTCCTCGACCGCCCCGTCGACCGGGGTGACCAGGAAGTCGTAGACGGTGCGGGCCATCCGCCGGACCGTCTCGTCGCCGGTGGCCATGGGTCCGGCGGTGAGGAACGCGACTGCGGTCTCGGTGCCGGGGATCAGGTAGTAGCCGACGTCGTGGGAGGCGTCCGGCAGGTCACCGGTCTTGTGGGCCACCGGCACGCCGGGTGGCAACGCCGCCGGGATCTTGGTGTTCAGGGTCTGCTCCCGCATGAACCCGATCATCAGGTCGCGGGATGCCTGGGTGAGGATCTCGCCGTCCCAGACCGCGCCGAGCAGCGACACCACGTCGTCCGGGCTGGTGTAGTTCTCCTCGCCGCGTTGCGCGGCGGCGCTGTCGAGCATCCGGCGGGCCAGGATGGTGGAGCGTTGGTTCATCGAGTCGATCAGCGCGTTGACCGGCGCGAAACCACCCAGGTAGGTGATCAGCACATTCGCGGCCACGTTGTCGCTGTACTTGATCAGGTACCTGGCGAGCCGGTGCAGCGTCACCACCTGCGGGAACGTCTCGAACTGGAGTTGACCGGTGCCGCCGACCACGTCTTCCGGGGTGACCAGCACCCCGTCGTCGAGGGCGATCTGTCCACAGCCGACCCGCCGCAGCAACTCGACGAGGATCCACAGTTTGATGACGCTCGCCGCCTTGGGGCGCAGCGATCCGTTGACGGCGATTTGCTGGTCGCCGTAGCGGCCGGACAGGTCGCGGACGGTGGCCCCGGCCGGGTTGAGGCTCGCGTCGGCTACCACCCGGGCGAGCTGACCGCTGAGCGGGAGGAGGCGGGCCCCGGCGACCGGGTCGGTGGGCGGCTGCGGGCTGGTGACCACCACCCCGGTCAGCGTCGTCGGCGGGCGGTGCCGGGGGATCACCTCGAGGGTGCCCTCGCTGCGCCCGACAAGCGGCACCCGGTAGCGGTAGGCCGTGCCGCCGACGACGACAGCCCCGCTGGCCACCCCGGCGGCGACGCGCATGCCCGGGTCGGCGACCCGACCGGTGTCGCCGTCGCAGGCACGGTAGCGCACGGTGTGCCCGAGCGAGTCCACGGCGAACACCCCGCCGGGAAACGACAGCCAGGACACCTCGCTCGTCGGCGGGCGCTCCGGCGTCGGGTCCACCCCCGGCTCGTGGCTCTGACCGTCGGCGGGCTCAACTCCGTACCCCGGCGGGGTCGTCTGCGCCGGGTCCGCGCCGGGCGCGCGGCCCGGACCGTCCGCGGTGGCCGGCCCGGTCGTCGCGAGCACCGCGAGCGCGACCGCCGCCGTCAGGACTTTCAGGGGTACGCGGGCAGAGTTGCCGAGCAGGGAAGATGAGCGCCTCTTGTCGCTTTTTCTCACGTTTGCACGATATGAAGCGCCGGAGGCTGGTGAGACCGGCGGGACCGGCGTCACCCGTCCGGGCAGGCAATGTCCCCCCAGCGCGGTGGCCCGCGGGTATAACAGTGACCCAAAGGTAATCACCCCTTTGCTCTGCACCCGCCGATGCGCCACGCACGGTCCGTAACCGGCGCACCGGCGGGTGCAGAGCAAAGGGTTAGCCACTCAACCAGTGAGCCAATCCCCCCGGAGGACCCCATGCTGATCATCGCCGGCAGCCTGACCGTCGAACCGGCCACCCGCGAGGCGTACCTGTCCGACTGCCACCAGGTCATGGCGCGGGCGCGCGCCACCGCCGGCTGTCTGGACTTCCTGCTGGCGGCGGACCCGTTGGAGCCCGACCGGATCCACGTCTACGAACGCTGGGAGTCCGCCGAGCAGCTTGCCGCGTTTCGTGGCTCCGGCCCGGACGACGCGCAGGAGGCGGCAATCCTCGACGCCGACGTGCAGCGCTACCTGATCAGCGGCGTCGAGGCACCCTGACCGACCCGGGGGCCGGCAGCGGTCACGCCGACGGTTCGGGGCCGGTGGGCAGGCCGGGTGCCATCCGGCGGATCGAGGTGAAGGCGGGTGTGAGGGCCTCGTACAGCTCGGCGAAGAGCGGTAGCAACGCCGCGTAGGTGGCGGCGGCGGCCGGGTCAGGGCGGACCGTCTCCTCGATCCGCACCAGGTCGGCGGCGAGGTCGATGCTGGGGATCAGCCCGAGCGCCTCCATGCCGAGCAGCGCCGCGCCGAAGCTCGACCCCTCGTGCGCGGCCGGGAAGCTCACCGGCATGCCGAGCACGTCGGCGAGCATCTGCCGCCACAGACCGCTGCGGGCGAAGCCGCCACCGGCCCGGATCTCGCGCACCTCGTTGCCGGCCGCCCGCACCGAGCTGAGCACCAACGCGAGCTGCTGACAGACGCCCTCCAGGGCGGCCCGCACCAGGTGCTCGCGGCGGTGCGCGTGGGTCAACCCCACGTACGCTCCGCGCGGCAGGGCGCTCCAGTGTGGTGCGCGTTCGCTGTGCAGGTACGGAAGCATGATGAGCCCGCCCGAGCCGACCGGCGCGCGGGCCGCCAGGGCGACCAGATCCTCCTCGGAGTGCTCACCGAGATCCGGGGCGAGCGCCGCGCCGGCCCACTTGAGCACGATGCCGCCGTTGTTGATCGCGCCACCGACCGCCCAGCGCTGCTCGGTCAGCGCGTAACAGAACACCCCGCCGAGCGGGTCCACACCGGGCCGCTCGACCATCACCCGCATCGCCCCGCTGGTGCCGATCGAGCAGGCCACCATGCCGGGGTGCACCGCGCCCAGGCCCAGGTTCGCCAGCGGGCCGTCACCAGCGCCGACCACCACCGGGGTGCGCTCCGGCAGGCCGGTCTCGGTGGCGGTTCGCGGAGTGAGGTTCGGCAGCACGGCGGTGGTGGCGACCAACTGCGGGAGCTGCGCCTCGGTGATGCCGGCGATGCGCAACGCCTCGCCGTCCCACTCCAGCTTGTGGATGTCGAGCAGGCCGGTGGCCGAGGCGATCGAGTGGTCGGTGACGAGCGTGCCGCAGAGCCGCAGCAGCACCCAGTCCTTGATGCCCACCCAGTGCGTCACCCGTGCGAAGAGCTGCGGCTCCTGCTCGGCGAACCAGAGCAACTTGGGCAGTGGCGCCATCGGATGCATCGGGGTGCCGGTGCGCCGGTGCAGCGCCAGCCCCGACGGCACCGCCCGCAACCGCTCGGCCTGCCGGGTCGCGCGCGAGTCGGCCCAGGTCACCGATGGGGTGAGCGGATTGCCGTCCCGGTCGAGCCCGATCAGGCTGTGCATGGCCGAACCGAACGACAGCCCGGCCACCGGCTGGACCAGCTCGGCCGCGACCAGGCTTATCGACTGGAGCACCGCTTCGAGGATGAGCTGCGGGTCCTGCTCGGCGTAGCCGGGTTGCGGGTTGTTCAGCGGGTAGCCGGCCAGGTGACTGCCGAGCTGCCGCCCGTCGGTGTCGTACGCGACGGCCTTGGTGCTCGTGGTGCCGATGTCGACCCCGATCACGACTCCGGGCTGCGTGACTGCCGGCACGACCCGCCACCCCCTCGAAGAACATGAACGCCCGCACCAGTATCCCCCTATCGTGCTGGTTGCTCCGCCGATCGGGTACTTCGCCCGTTTCGGCGTGTCCGGGCGCCGCGCCGCGCCTGTTAGTCCCGGTGACACCCCAGATTGGTGGCCAGCGCGGCGGAGGAGTCGGCGTGGCAAAGACTGATTCGACGGGTTCCACCTGGCGGTACCGGTGGGCGCACCGGCAGAACGTGCGGCGGGTCAGCACGTACCGCGGTGCTGAGGCGGCGTGGCGGCGACGCGACGACGAGTTACGGCGGCTCCGCGCCCTGGCCGCCGACTTCCAGGGGTCGGCCGCCGCCGGCGCCGGTCTGGCATTGGAGCTGGCCGCCGACGAGGTGGTGCTCTGGGCACTGCCGGCGGCGCAGCTGGTCGAGGTACGGCACACCACCGTGCTGCCCGCGCCGGACCTCGCGGTCGCCCCGGGAAGCGGGCCGCTGCGTCCACGCCGGCCGGACGGCGTACGCGTCACCGACGCCGGCATGGCCGTGATCACCAACCGTCGACTAGTGCTGCTCGGCGGCAGGGGTCGGCGCGACTGGGCGTACGGCCGGATCACCGGCCTGGCCCACGACCCGGCGGCACCGGTCACCCTGATCCAGGTGCTGGACCGGCGGCGTACCTCCGGGTTGTTGCTGCCCACCGACGCCGCGCCGGACTTCCGGTTCAAGCTCACCCTGGCGTTCGCCGACGCGATCGAGCAACGCGCCGCGGTGCTCGCCCAACTCGACGAGCTGATCGCCGAGCACGCCCAGCTCAAGCCGTTCCGGCCGGCAGCGGCCACCCCCGGGCAGGCCCGGCTGTCGTCGTTCGTGCCCGGTGGCCGCAGGACCATCGCGGTGGCGGCGGCCATCGCCCTGCTGGTGCCGGCGGCGCTTATCGAGTCGGACCCGTCCGACCCGAGGGAGGTCGCCGTGGCCGCCACCCCGGCGCCCACCGCGAGCGCCGCACCCGCGCGGATCGGCCCGGCGCTCGCCCTGAAACCCCCGCCGCCGAAGCCGACACAGTCACCTCGCCCGTCGCCGAGCGTGACCCCGGGCCCGCGCTGCGGGGCTCCGGAGAACCCCCTGGGATACGGATTCTGCGGCGGCACGCGGATCCGCAAGCCGGCCGCCGAGGTGTGCGACTGGTTCGACTGCGCACCGGACTTCTGGGCCGGGCGCGGTTACCTCGTGCAGTGCCGCGACGGGTCGGTCAGCCTGACCGGCGGCCGGTCCAGGGCCTGCGCCGCGCACGAGGGCGTGCGGCGAACCGTCACCAAGTGACCGATTCAGGGGCTGAAGTCCGCTTCGCTCAGCCAGAATGATCGAGTGGAGATCCGGTCTGACGACGGCGCGCGGGTGCGGATACGCCCCGTCGGCTACCAGCCCGGCGTCGACCCGCCCGACGATCCCGACCGGGCCACCCCCGGCTGGCACGACTGGCTGCTCATCGAGGTGGACGCCCGTACCGCCGACGGTCAGAACTGGTCACACCACTACCCGAGCCTGATGGTCGAGGAGGCACGCGCGCTCGGCGGCTGGCTGCACGGGCAGGCCACCGCCGCCCTCGCGCTGAGCGCACCACCGGCGATGGTGCGTTTCACCGAACCCAACCTGGCCCTGCGCAGCCGGGTGCTGCGCCGACGCCGGCTGGAACTGATCGTGGATTTCTCCGCCGAGTCGCTGCCGCCGTGGATGCGCCGGCCGTCCAGCGCGATCTACCCGCTGATCCTCACCGTCTCCGCGGACGCCCTGGCCACCGCCGCCGAGCACTGGACCGAGCACTGCGAGGCGTACCCACCGCGTACCCAGTCGCGGTTCCCGACCCACGGTCCGCAACCGTACCGGCGGCGGGCCGGCTGATCACCTGCAACTCTCTCCTTCCGGGCACAACGGGACACATCGATCCCGGTCGCGTTGCCTGTCACGTACGTGAGCGGTTGTACCGCGTGTGACCGTGACCTCCGTGTCCTGCGCCCCCTGGCGGATCGCCTGGGCGGAGCGCGAGAACGAGCGCCGGCAGCGCGCGTACCGCGACGCCACCGACGCCTGGCAGCGCCGCGACGACCACCTGGCCCGGCTCCGCATCGAAGCCGCAAGCTTCCTCGGGTGTACGCAGCCCCGCGCCGGCCTGCCGGTGGACCTCGACGACGACGAACTCGTCTTCCGCGTCCTCCCCGTCGCCACGCTCGTCGAGGCCGAGGCGCGGCACGTCCCCGGGCTGCCCGCACCGGGTCGGTGTTCCTTGGCCGAGCCCCATTCGGAGGCCCTGCCGCCGGGCCTGCGGGTCGTCAACAGCGGGATGGCCGTCGTGACCAGCCGACGGGTGGCCTTCGGCGGTCGGGAGCACCGGCGCGAGTGGCGGTACGCCGACCTGATCGGCCCCGCCCACCACCCCGACGTCCCGGTCACCCTGCTGCCTGATCGCGGTCGACTCGACGGGCTGCTGGTCCCGGCGGGTGCCGCGGTGAACTTCCGCTTCTATCTCACCCTCGCGGCTGCCGACGATCGAGCTGCCGTCGTCGCCCAGGTCGACGCACTGCTGGCAGCGCACCGGGCCGCCCCGCCCGCGCCCCTCATGGTTGTGCACCCCGAGGACGCACCACCGACAGCGGTACGCCCCGACCGGCGGGCGCTGGGGGCCGCCGCCGTCGCCGCAATGGTGTTCGTGACGCTTGGACCGGGCGCGCTGGGACCCAGGGCTGTGGAAGCTGGCGCGTGGGGTCCTCGCGCGCCGGTGCCCTCGGCGGAGATCGTCGCCCTAGACGTGTCGAGGGCTGGAACGGTGCTCCTGCCGACCGGGCCGATGGCACCCAGGACGAGGGTCGGCTCGGCCGTGAATGCCGTATGGAACCCGCCGTCCGCGCCGGCTGTTCGACCGTCGACACCGGCAGATGTCTCCACAGCGGCGCCCCCGGTGGTGGCGGTGGCCCTGCCGCCGGTCGTCGCGCCGACCGTTGCGCCGGTCGCCGCCCCGACTCCGTCGGCCAGCTCGGTGCCGACGCCGGTCGCCACCACGGAACCGCCCGCGTCAGCGCTGCCGACGCCGCCCGTCGGGTCCGCCTCGCCGACGCCGACCCCGCCCCCGCTTCCGGCCCCGACCCCTACGCCCTCGCCGGACCCCGGGTTGCTGGTTGTCTGCCTCGACCCGCTTCAACTGCCGGTGGTGGACCCGCTGCTCTGCCCGTCTCCGATGCCATGATCAGCGGCGCTGCCTCCGCGGCTCTGTTCTCGGCGGTGAGTCTCAGTTCATGGCGCTGAAGTCGGGGACGGTGAGGGAGCCGTCCTCCGCGAGGGCGAAGCCCGGGTTCCAGGCGATCTCCCAGAGGTGACCGTCCGGGTCGGCAAAGTAGCCGGCGTAGCCGCCGTAGAAGGTCTCCTCGGCCGGCTTGGTCACCGTTGCGCCAGCCTTGGTCGCGGCGGCGATCACCTCGTCGACCTCGGCCCGGGAGCGGACGTTCTGGGCGAGGGTCACCCCGCCGAAGCCGTCGGTGGCGGGGTCGTCGATGCCGGCGTCGGCGGCGAGCTTGTCGCGGCCCCAGAGGACGAGGGCCAGACCGCCGGCCTGGATGAAGACGGTCTCCTCAAGCTCCTGGCCACGCCAGCCAAGGTGCTCGTAGAACGCCTTGGCGCGCGCCAGGTCGCTGACGCCAAGGGTGATCAGGCTGATCCGCTGCTCCATGCCCCCAACCTAGTGCGTGATCAGTCGCCGGGTGTGGTACCTGGACGGCTGCCTGGTCATCGGCGGCGAGGCTGAAAAGCACACGCCTGACACTCCCGTGCGTCCGAAAAGGATTAGGCCGTGACGGTACGCTGCACATCGGTAGCACAGGGTGGTGTTCGGGGCGTCTGTGGGCGCCTCGGCCACCAGACGTCGGTTGTGCCGGAAACACGGGGGGAACCATGTTCGAGCGGCTGGGCAGATTCGTCGTGGGCAGAGCCTGGTGGGTGATCGCCGGGTGGGTGGTCGCGGCAGCCGCCATCATTCCCACCACACCGTCCCTGAGCGACATCACCTCCGCCGACCAGGAAAGCTTCCTGCCTCGCTCGTACGAGTCGGTGCAGGCCACCGAGCTGGGGCAGAAGGCGTTCCCGCAGCAGGCCACCGCGACGGCGACCATCGTGGTCAAGCGCGCCGACGGGCAGAAACTCACGTCGGCGGACGAGGCGAAGGTGGGCCAGCTCGCCCAGTCGCTCAAGGCCAAGAACATCCCGCGTACGTCCGGCTACCTGACCGGCCCGCCCGCGGTCGCACCGGACAAGTCGGTGCAGATCATCAACGTCGGGCTCGACGCCCCCACCCCCGACGACCCGGCACTGCTCGACGCCGTGCGCGACCTGCGCGCGGACATCGGCCCGGAGCTGGCGAAAAGTGGGCTGACCGCAGGCGTGGCCGGTGACGTGGCGAGCTTCGTCGACAACGAGGACACCTTCAACAACGCCTTCGCCGTGGTCGGCGTTGCGACGATCATCCTGATCATCGGACTGATCCTCGTCATCTTCCGCAGCCCCATCGCGGCGCTGCTGCCCGTGGTGGTCGTCGGCGTCGTCCTGAGCATCACGACGGGTCTCGTCGCCGCCGCGGGCAAGGCATTCGACCTCAGTGTCAGCCAGGATCTGCAGACGATATTGCTGATCGTGCTGTTCGGCATCGGCACCGACTACATCCTGTTCCTGCTCTTCCGCTACCGGGAGCGGCTGCGCGCCGGTGACGACAAGCGCACCGCGATGATCGTCACCGTCCAGCGGGTCGGCGAGGTCATCACCTCGGCCGCCGGAGCGGTCATCGTCGCGTTCCTCGTGCTGCTCCTCGCCTCGCTGGGCTTCTTCGGCTCCCTCGGTCCGGCGCTCGCGATCGCGGTCGGCGTCATGCTGGTCACCTCGCTCACCCTCATCCCGGCGGTTGTCTCCCTGCTCGGCCGGTACGTCTTCTGGCCCTCGAAGGCGTGGCAGCGTGCGCCCAAGGCCACCATCTGGCACCGGCTCGGCAACACCGTCGGGCGCCGGCCGGCGCTTGTCGCGGCGGCCTCCGGCGTTCTCCTGGTCGCGCTCGCTGCAGGCGTGCTTGGCTACAAGGCCGACTACGACTTCAGCGCCGGGTTCCCGCAGGACACCGAGTCGGCGAAGGCCGCACAGGACCTACAGCGCGGGTTCGCCGCCGGTGCGCTCGCCCCTACCGAGGTCTACCTGACCACCAGCAACGGGTCGCCGCTGAACGAGCAGCAGGTCAACGACTTCGCGGCGGCCGTGGCGAAAGCCCCGGGTGTGGGCCAGGCGCAGCCCCCGGAGCGCAGCACCGACCCGAGTGTGGCCAGGGTCAACCTGCTGCTCAACGAGAACCCGGTCTCCAACGAGGCGATCACCCTCGTCCGCGACGACTTGCGCGGCGCCGTGCACGCGGCGGCCCCGCCGGGCACCCGGGTGCTGGTCGGCGGAACCACCTCGATCTTCGCGGACATCAACTCGGCCAACAACCGCGACCTGTCGGTGATCCTGCCGGTCGCGGCCGGCCTGATCGCGCTTATCCTCGGGCTGCTGCTGCGCAGTCTGGTCGCGCCGATCTACCTCGTAATAGCGGTGCTGCTCAACTTCGCCGCCACGCTGGGCGCCACTGTCTATCTCTTCCAAGGGCTGCAGGGCGAGCCTGGTGTCACCTTCCAGCTGCCGATCATCCTCTACCTCTTCGTGGTGGCGATCGGGACTGACTACAACATCCTGATGATCGCCCGACTACGCGAGGAGGCGCGGGAGGGTAACGAGCCGCACCAGGCCGCCGCCATCGGGGTTGAACACGCCGGCCCGACGGTCGCGGCAGCAGGCTTGATCCTTGCCGGGACGTTCGCGGTGCTGCTGCTGGCTCCGATCTCGTTCCTGCAGCAGATGGGCTTCGCGGTGGCGATCGGCATCGTGCTGTCGGCGTTCGTCATGTCGATGTTCTTCGTGCCAGCGCTGACCGCGCTGATCGGGCACAAGGCGTGGTGGCCGGGCCACGGCGACGAGCGACAGGCTGGCGGGCCGCACGTCCCGCCGGAGCCGGAGGCCGTGGCGAAGGGGTAGCCGGGCGAGCGGACAGACGGTCGATATCAGGCGGCGATCGTTCGGGCGGTGGCGTACACGTCGGCGGGTAGGGCGTGGTGGAGCTGCCACAGGACGCGCATCGGTCGGTCACCGGTATGCGAGTCGTACGTCATGGTGCCGGCGTACAGGTACGGCGGTGCGCCCAGGTCGCGGTCGGCGATACGGGTCTCCCGAATGAAGAGGTGCACGGTCGACCCACCCGTCGTATATCGCTGACCGGTCGCCGATGCCGACGAGGTGGTGCTCTGTGACTCCCACTGGAACAACGTGTCGGTGATGGCCCGGTCGGCGTACATGGTGGTGGGGGAGTAGTGCAGCTCGGACTTGACCAGGGTGACGAAGAACAGGTCGGCTTGGGCGTCGGGCAGCCACTTCACCCCCTCTCGCAGCGACCCGGGGTTGGTCATTCCGAAGGCGGCGCATGCCTCGTTGCGGCTGTACCGGGCATGCACCCGTAGCGGCACGGCACCTGGAGCAGCGGCCGGCGTGACCCGGTGGATGCGGTCCCGAAGCACCTCGGCGACCTGCCGCAACTCGGCGCAACGGGCCGGCTCCTTCCACAGTCGTGCCAGCCGTTCGTCGCGCGTCGCAAGCGGAGCGTTCGGCCCCCAGAGGCTGAAGTGCAGCATGTCCAACAGGCGGCTGCTGCCCGCGTACACCTGATGACCTGGCGCGGGCGGTCCGGCCGCGACCTTCGTCAGCAGCTCTAGCCGGTCGATGTCGTCGGTGTGCAGCATGCGGCCGATGGCCCGGCCCAGCTCGCGGTCGTCGGGGCCGGGCGCGGCCGTCTCGATGCCGGCAAGCCGCCGCAGCCCGGTCCAGCCGCCGATGCTTGCCGATCGGTACACGTCCTCGCTCTCCAGGCCCGTCTCGCGCAGGAACGTCGCCAGGGTGACGTCGCCGAGTTGCCGCAGCTCAGAGACCAGGCCAGCCTTCGAGGTGGGCAGTGCGCTCTTCAGGTTGGCGAGGACGATCTCCTTCGCCACCCGGTCCAGCTCGATGTGGCAGCCGCTCGGCAGGCTCGGGAAGTCATCGCGAACGGCCTCGGTGATCGCCCGTCGGCTCACCCCGGTCAGGGCACGCCATCGGAGGTCGAAGCGGAAGTTGGCGTTCTGCCCGCCGATGAAGTCGAGCACGGTGAGGCAGGGCTTGTCGTCGTCGAGGCGCAGACCACGGCCGAGCTGTTGCAGGAAGATCGTGGCGCTCTCGGTGGGTCGTAGCATCAGGATCGTGTCGACCATCGGCAGGTCGACGCCCTCGTTGAACAGGTCCACGGTGAAGAGCACCCGCAGCTTGCCGGCTTTGAAGTCCCGCAACAGCCCAGCCCGATCGGTGCTCGCCCGCGAGGTCACCGCCGCCGCCTCGACACCGTGCTTCCTGAAGCGGGCGGCCATGAACTCGGCGTGCCCGATGCTCACGCAGAAGCCGAGTGCCCGCATCCGCCCGACGTCCACCTTCTCGCGGACTGCGCGCAGCACTGTCCGCACCCGAGCATCGTTGGCGGTGTAGATAGTGCTGAGCTGCGTCAGGTCATACCCCTGGCCGCGCTTCCAGGTGACGTGCGACAGGTCCTCGTCGTCGTGCAGCCCAAAATATTGGAACGGCGAGAGCAACTGCCGATCCAATGCCTCCCACAGGGGCAGCTCAACTGCCGCGTGCCCGTCGAACCACCGGCGCACGTCGCCGCCGTCGGCCCGATCGGGGGTCGCGGTCAGGCCCAGGAGTACGCGGGGACGCAGCCGCTCCAACAACTGCGTGTACGTTGGCGCCTCGGCGTGGTGGAACTCGTCCACGATCACCATGTCGTACGCCTCGGGGTCGACCTCGCGGCGGTGCAGCGACTGGATGGAGGCGAAGACGTGCTTCCAGCCGTTCGGCTTCTCGCCCGCGACCAAGGTCTCGCCGAAGCTGCCGTCGCCCATGACCTGCCGAAACGTCGACAGGCTCTGCCGCAGGATCTGCTCCTGATGGGCGACGAAGAGCAGCGAATCCACTCTTTTGCTGCGGTGCAGCCGGCGGTAGTCCAGCGCGGCGACGACGGTCTTGCCGGTGCCTGTCGCCATCACCACCAGATTGCGCCAGCGCCCGTGCACCAGGCGCTCAGCGTCCAGGTCGGCAAGGATCTCTGCCTGGTACGGGTACGGGCGCACGTCCAGGTTCGAGACCGCGGTCGGTGCGTCGTCGCGGCGCTCCCCGCGCAACGCATGCCGTAGCCGGTCGGCGTCCCTGGTCGTGTCGTACGCCTCGAACGCCGGATCGTTCCAGTAGTCCTCGAAGGTCGCCGTGAATGTGTCGATGACGTGCGGCTGCTCGATGTTCGAGATGCGGACGTTCCACTCCACGCCGTCCACCAGCGCGGTCTTCGACAGGTTCGACGAGCCGACGTACGCGGTGGTGGTGCCGTTTGCCCGGCGAAACAGCCACGCCTTGGCGTGCAGGCGAGTGGTGCGGGTCTCGTACGACACCTTGACCTCTGCGCCCAGCTCCTTGAGCCGGTCCAGCGCTCGCTGATCGGTTGCGCCGAGGTAGGTGGTGGTGATTACGCGGACCTTGCCACCTCGGTCGATCAGGTCCCGGATGGCGTGCTCGACGATGCGCAGGCCGTACCACTTGATGAACGCGCACAGCAGGTCGACACTCTCGGCCGACGCCATCTCGTGGTTGACCTCGTGGCCGATGCGGGGCTGGTGGCGGCCGTTGACCAGTAGCGCGCCGGTGGAGAGGGGAGTGGTGGGGCGCTGCGGGAAGGCTGGCAGCGCCGGTGGGATCGGCGGGGCGGCGATGGCATGGAGCAGGTGCTTGGCGTCGGTGACCTGGTCCTGCTCGGTGGCCGCCTTTGGGCTGAGGGTGGCGATGGTTTCGGCGATCTGGTTCGCCATCGCGATCTGGTGAAGGAGCTTGTCGTCGCCGTTGGGGACGGACTGAAGGGCTCGGGCGGCCAGGGTGGCGATGTGCCGGGCGAGGGCGGTATGCGCGTCGGCCGGGTCGAGGTTGTGGTGCTGGATCAGGGCGGGGTCGACGTGCTGGAGGTGATCGGCCAGCTCGCGGGTGATCAGGTGCTCGTACACACCCCGCGCAAGATCCGTCATCCCGGCAATCTAATCGGTCGTGGCGCTTCGAGACCGTCCCTGGTTCATGTCTCTTCCCGTGTGTCGGCTCGCCGACAGACGCATTTGACGGCGGCTTGGCACGAGATCGGCGAAGGGCTTCCAACGGGCTTTGCGGTCATCCTCTCGCACCGATCGGAGGCGGTCCGCGAACTCGCCCGCCAGATAGGGCGAGTTGCTAATGAGCGGTGCGGCGGCAGCGATCATCTTCAGCTCACGGGCTTCTCGCAAGACTGGCCATGACTGGTCCGAGGTCACGTCGCAGCCGTATGCGGCAGCCAACCCCTCGTGCAGGCCCGTGCCGCCGAAACGCGCCTCGCCTACCGCCACCGCTGCCAGGTCAACCTGCCATGGCCCAATGCAGGTGGCATCGAAGTCACAGATGACCGTCCTGCCCGATGTCTCTCGCAGCAGGTTGCCAACATGCGCATCCCCGTGGACGAGCCTTGGCCCCTCCCGGCGGTTCAGTGCAACCAATTGCGGCTCCAAGCGATCGCACCACTTCACGAGAAAATTGCGGTCGCGCGGATCGAGACCTTCGGCGTCAGCCAAGCGTCGTCGGGCGTCGCCGACAGGATCCCAGGCGGGGAGTGCGATTGGCGCCGGGTCGAGAGCATGGAACTCGCGCAACACGAGGCCGAGATCCCCCGCTGTCGGAGCAAACGGCGACGGTTGAACGTAGGACCAGACTGAGGCGACGAAGTCACCGACCCGCACGGGCTGCTCGACATCGGCCGCGAGCCGGATCGTCGGTGCGTCGATCCGAGCAAACCACCGCCCAAGCTGGACTACCTTGGTCACCCGGTCAAGGAGCTGACGGGTTCGCGCGATCCGGATGACGATTCGGGATCGTGGCAAAGCGAACACGGCGTTGTTGGTCAATTGCAGCAACTGGGCAGCATCGGCAGAAACGCCAAGGGTGGCGGCGATATCCAGCATGGCCGCCGTCATTGCCTCCTCGGAGAACCGCCCGCTCACGCGGTCATCACAGCCTGGGCGCTGAGCACCCGCTCGAACGAGGCCACCTCCGGGATTTCCCGATGCCGCACGAGATCGCGACGGAGATTGACCACTCGATCGATCACTCGCCGGGAGCTCATCGCCTTTGCCTGCTTCAGGACGCGCGCTCCGACGGCGAGCGCCTGTTCGGGCTCATCGGCCAAGAACAGCGCGCTGCACAGCCCGACCTCATTGAGCACGGTGCTTCGCACGTGCCCCGCGCCAAACGCCGCGATGGAATCCCTGCCCCAACGCACCGCCTCCGACGCGTGCCTGCGGTCTCGCCGTGCCATGTCCCGGTACACCCGCCCGTACTGAGCGAACAACTCGCCGCGGTCGTAGAAGCCCATCGAGGCTGGCTCGCGCTCCTTGTTGATGCGCTCGAACTGATCGCTCGCCTTGCCGAGGGTTTTCAAGGCGGTCTGATGGTCGCCGAGCGCCGCGATTGAGGCCGCCTCAGCGCCCCAGAGCAGGGCTTTGGTCGCTGATGTGGCCTGGGATCCGAGCTGTGCGCACGTGAGTTGCAGGGTCGCGAGAGCATCCCGGTTGTGCCGGAGATGTTGAAGCTGCTTGGCCTGCGCGTATCGAATCATCGCGACAAGCAGCGCGTTATCAGCAGTCAACGCGGCACGCTCGCCGGCGACGAAGTGCCGCTGCGCGTCGCCGTGCCTCCCCGCGTCGAGCGCGGTCCAGCCTGCCAGTTGCCGGGCTGTCGCCACCGCAGCGACGAGGGGCGGTGTGAGCCCGGCAGATTGCGACCAATCAAGCATTCGGTAGACCGAATCGGCGAACCGCGCCACCTCCCGATACAGCAGGCCACCGCCAGTTTCGCGGTCCACCGACCGATACAGCTCCAGCACTGCGTTCAGCCGAGCGATATCCGCCGTGCCGATTCGCCGGGGCTGGACAACTTCGCCGCCGAGCAGACCTGCGCCCGCAGCGACGGCGGCGATACCGGCCAACAGGGCTCGCCGACCCTCGTCAGGCCCAGCACCCTGTGGATCGGTTGAGGCGCGAGCAAGTTCGGGTTTCTCGACCGACCGCTGAGGCTGGCCAGGGAGAGCGAACCAGAGGCAGGAGGGCGGTATCCCGAGGAGCTTCGCCCAGTGCGCCAATCTGTCCAGGTGCACCAGCGGCGGGCCGTTCTCCACCCGACTCAACTGCGCCTGCGTTATCCCCAACCACCCCGCCACCACGGTCTGCGGCAACGCGACCCGCCCGTGGTACGGATGGCACCGGTACGCCCGGATGACCCGCCCCAGATGCCGCTCGGCAAGCGCGAGTCGTACCGGCTCGTGCTCCCAGAAGCTCGCCGGGACCACCGGCGGGGCGCTCAACCGGTCCCGCTCGGCGGCCTGGCACGGCGTACACCGTCCGCTGTCGTTGTCCCGGGCCAGCCGTCCGCCGCATCGAGGGCAGTTCGCGTGTGTCACCGACGGCTCCGTCCGTCTCGCCTCATCGAGCGTATCCATTGAACACGCTGCGTGGGGCACTGGTATACGCGCGACGCATATCGTCAAGGGACCGCCGGACACGCGAACTCAGGACGGGCGTGCCGCCCGCAGTGCCTCGACGACCACGCCCCAGCGCACCGGCCCGTCCACCGAGTTCAGCGGCTTCCCGTCGGCCACGACTACGCCGGCAGCGCGCAGCACCTCCAGGTGAACCGCGTAGGCGGGGTGCGCGGCCAACTCCTCCTTGGTGTGCGGGAACGCGATGATCGGCAGACCGGCGCCCAGCGACTCGTTGAGGACGCCGAGCGCCAGCGTGTCGTTGATGCCCAGCGCCCACTTGGTCACCGTGTTGAAGGTGACCGGGGCGGCCACCACCACATCGGCCGGTGGGTGCGGTTCGGGGTCGCCGGGCATCCGCCACTCCACGCGTACCAGATAACCGGTCTTGTCTTGTAACGCCTGACGGTCGAGCCACGGCGCGGCGGTCGGGCTGACGATCATGCACACCCGCCACCCGTCGGCGATCAGGAGGTCGACCAGCTCGTCGATGTGTTCCGCCGGACCCGCGGCGCAGACCACCAGATACAGCACCGGGCGTTCCGTCATGCCCGCAGTCTGCCCGATTGGACAGTGGCAGCGTCGACCGCATACCGATCGCGCATCGCGCCGACGATCACCGTGACATGCCGTTGTGCCTGGTCAGCCGGGACAGTCGACGCATGGCCCGGGGCGGGTGCTCGGCCTCGGAACTGCGCCGTCCCTCAACGGCACAGCTTCGCCCGCCCCGGTGCCAGCCCAGGAGTCGACGACTTGGAGCCGGCATGCCCACCGCGAGCGACGACGACCACCCGGCCCGCGTGAGCCTGGCCGCCGCCTGGGATTCGGTCGACGTGCGGGCCGCCGCCGATTTCTGGTGCAAATTCGGCGACGCGTTGCTCGCGGCCGTGGCCCGGCACGCCCAGCCGGTGTGGACGCCGCAGCTCACCGTCGTCGCCGAGCGCGCGCTGGGCCGCGCCATGCGGGCCATCCGCCGCGCCGCCGCCCACGCCGGCGACGGCCGGGCCTGGTGGCACGTCGAGGTGATCGGCCACGATCGGCCGTCGCCCGACATCGCCATCCTGACCGTACGTCCCTGGCGGCGACTGCCCTTCCGGCCAGGTCAGGCCGTGCCGGTCTGCACGCCGCGCCGGCCCGGGCACTGGCGGTGGCTCTCCCCGGCCAACGCCCCACGCGCGGACGGCACCGTCGAGCTGCACGTCCGCGCCGTCGCCGGTGGCACCGGGCTGGCGCCGCTGCGCGCCCTCGTCGAGCAGGTCGCCGCGGCACCGGACGGCCGGCGGGTGACGCTGATCGTCGGCGCGCGCGCCTTCACCGACCTGTACGACTCGATCGCCCTCGACAAGCTCCAGTGCGCCCACGACTGGCTGACCATCGTGCCGGCGTTCTCCGACGACCCGTGCGCCGGGCCGGCCGAGCGGGGCGACGCCCTGACCATCGCCCTGGATCATCATGAGCCTGAACAGGACATCTATCTCTGCGGCCCACCCGCGATGCTTGCCGACGCGCGGTCCCGGCTGCGTGCCCTCGACATCCGCGCCGCCCGCATCCACCTGCCCCGAAGGGTCGGGGAGTAGTTCTCTGGGAAGCGTGATGCCTGTGAGTCATCACGATGACTAACAGACATCACGCTCGCCAGGACAAGGCCGCCCGGACGCGGCCACGAGGGTCGCCCGGCACGTGGTCGACAGTGGTCAGGAGTTGGTGTCGCCGAACTCGCGTACCCCGTCGACATCGAGCGTGATCCGGTCGTTCGAGACCCACTGCCCGGTGGCGGCGAGCCAGCTCGGGTCGTCGCGTTCGTCGATGGTGCTCCAACTGTGCCGGTGGTGCCGAAGCTGGATCGGCCCGGTCGACTGGCCCGGCGCGAGCGTGCCCTCGGTGAAGGTCAGCTCCACCCAGCCGGGGACGGCCGTGCCCGGCGGGGGATTCGGCGGTGCCGGCGTCGACAGCGCAGCCGGCCCGCCCGGGGGGACGAAGAACTGCACGGTCTGCCGGATCCGGTCACAGCCGAGCGCGGCCCAGTCGCAGTTCGGCACCAGCGACGTGTTGCCGCCCTCGAAGCGCAGGTGGTAGCGCACCTGCACGGTGCTCAGGTCGAGTGGCCCGGTGCCGGTGTTGGTGACCTTCAGCAGGTGCTGGATCTGGTTGTTCGTCGGGGACCAGTCCAGGTTGAGGTAGCTGACCGTCGCGCGGCCGCTCGCGGTGCGCACAGTGGTGGTCGGCGAGGTGTCGGAATAGCCGCCGAGCGCGCGGGCGGCAACCCCGATCCGGTACGTCGTGCCGGGCGCGAGGTCGGTGAGCGTGATCGTGGTCTCGGTCGTGACGCCGAGGAGGCGATACGTGCTCGGGCCCAACGGCACCTGCACCTCGTAGTTGATCGGCTGCCCCGTGCCGGGCTCCACCCAGGTGGACGGGGCCCAACTGAGCGTGAGCTGACGAGGTTCGTTGACCACGACGGTGGGGGTGCCAGGAGTGCTGATCGCCGGGCCGTCGGCCCGGGCCACGCCGAAGGCGAGCAGGCTCGCCAGCGCGGCGACGGCTACGACGGCGGTGACGCGGCGAGCGGGCATGGCCGAATGGTAACAAGCATGCACAGCCGTCGATGCAATGTCTCAAAATCGCCAGCAGATTGAGGTGAACCGGAGGGTCTTCCCGTTCGTAGGGGTGTCGCGAACGAAATCCTGCCCGACGGAACCGAAAGGACATCCGCGTAGATGAAGACGCACGTCAAGAAGGTCGCACTCGGTGCTGTGGCGGGCCTCGCCCTGACCGTGGCGCTCCCGGCCAGCCCTGCCCTCGCCATCAACTCGGTCACCTGTGGCACCCGTACGGACTTCCTCAAGCTCGACATCACGCTCGGCACCGTGGGTATGGCCAGGTGCTTCGCCAGCCGGGGCGTCACGGCCGTGGACATCGGCGGCGTGTACCACTACACCTCGGGCAACAACAAGGTGACCGTCAACTACGAGGCCGGCGGCCGGTACCACACGAGCACTGTCGACAGGTGGCACGGAGTGGACTTCGGCCGGACGGTCCGGGTGTACGAGGTGCGTATCTGGTGACCCCTCGTCGGCCGCGTCCGTGATCAAGGGCGTCCTCCGCACGTCACTGCTGCGGAGGACGCCCTTCATGGTCCGTTACACGACGTAGTCGGCTTGAAGATAATGCCTGTTCACGCGACTACCTAGCGTGAACCCGTCATCACGAACGGCCTCGACGTCGGCGTCGCACCTGCCGCCCCGTCCGGCCTCAGACGGGAGAAACACATGCGTACTCAAACCAAGAGTCGGCGGCTGGGCGCCCGAGCGTCCGTACTCGTGCTCGGTATTGTCGCGACCGGAGCGGTGCTCGTCCCGGCAAGCCCGGCGTCCGCCGCGGTCCCCGGTCTGGTGCGGGTCGCCGCGACAAGCGTCAGCAACTCGGCCGACTACCACAGCGTCACCGCGACCTGCCCGGCCGGGAAGGTGCTCACCGGCACCGGCTACGAACTCAACGGCGTCACCGGCGAAGGCATCGTCGACGACCTGCGCCCCAACGGCGGCGTCGCCACGGCACCGACAGCGGTCACCGTCGGGGCCTACGAAACCGAGGCGTTCGCGGGCAACTGGTCGGTGGCCGCGTACGCGATCTGCGCCAACCCGGTGCCCGGCCTGGTCCGGGTGGCCACAACCAGCGTCAGCAACTCGAACGACTTCCGCAGCGTCACCGCGACGTGCCCGGTCGGGAAGGTGTTGACCGGCACGGGCTACGAGCTCAACGGCCTCACCGGCGAAGGTGTCGTCGACGACTTCCGCCCCAACGGCGGCGTCGCCACGGCGCCGACGGCGGTCACCGTCGGCGCGTACGAGTCGGATGCCACGGCCCTGAGCTGGTCCGCCACCGCGTACGCGATCTGCGCCAACCCTCTCGCGGGTCTGGTGCGCACCTCGGCCGTGGGGGCCAGCACCTCCCTCGACTTCCGCAGCGTCACGGCCACCTGCCCGGTCGGGAAGGTGCTGACCGGTGCCGGCTACGAACTGAACGGGGTGACCGGCGAGGGCATCGTGGACGACTTCCGCCCCAACGGCGGCCCCGCGACCGCCCCGACATCCGCCGCGTCCGGCGCGTACGAAGAGGACGCGTTCGCCGGGAACTGGTCCGACACGGCGTACGCCATCTGCGCCACGCCGTAACTCCGATGTGCGGTGGCCGTCCCGCCTCCGTGCTGGGCGGCCACCGACCCTGTTCGTTCCCCCGATATGGCGTCAGCGGGCTGTCGGCGGGTGTGCCTCGGTCGTAGCGTCCGGACGAGGACGCGAGCCGAGGGAGGCCAACATGCGTGATCCTGTGCCGGAAGAGCGAGCCCCAGTCACCGTGCGGGTGGATCGCTGGCGGGCGGGGCTGCCACCAGATGCGTGGCCCGACGGCCTTCCGGCCAGCGGCGAGGTCTGGCGGCGCGACGTCTTCGCGGTGGCCGAGGCGTACCGCGCGGGCAGCGCGAGCCCCCGCCACCTGCTGACCACCGTGCTGGCCTGGGCCTACGGCCCGATCGGGTACGGCCCGTGGCGCGCTGCCAGGTCGCTCGACGCCGACCCCGAGGGCAAACGCCTGTCGTACGCGCTGGAGGAGGTGTCCGCCCCGGCGCCCGACGAGGGCGTGTTGCGTACGGCGTACCGCCGCTTCCGTGACCCCGACGAGGCCCGTCTGCCGTGGTTGGGGCCGGGCCTGTTCACGAAGGTCCTCTACTTCGTCGGCTACCGGCGTGGGGTGGGCGGTGTGCAACCCCTGATCCTCGACCGGGTCGTGGCCAGCCACCTCCCGGCCGAGGCGGGTGTGGGCCGCCAAAACTGGTGGTCATCCGAGGAGTGGCTGGCCTATCTGCGCTGGGCTACGGAGCAGGCTCGGGTCAGGGGAGTGGAGCCGGACGAGGTGGAGATGGCCATCAGGCCCGGCCGGTGAGGTCGCTATCGGGCGGCGCTCAGGCGTGCGTCGAGCGCGTCGAGGTCGGGGACGAACCAGATCTGCCCGCCCTGGTTCGACTCGTGCACCAGCGCGCGCAGCGCCGAACTCTCCGCGAGCCGCGCCGAGATGTCGCCGACGACGGCCAGCCGCACCCGGTAGTTGACGAACTTCTGCATCACGTCGCCGGCGAAGCGGGTGCCCAGCGAGAAGAAGCGATCGTCGAGCCGGTTGGCCGGCACGGCCACCACCTGGGCGCCGAGGAACGCCGCGCCGATCAAATCCAGTGCGTCCTGCTCGGTGGCCAGCGGTGGCCCCGCCGGGTCGCAGACCAGCACCGGCACCCCGGCGCGTTCCTGAATCTCGTCAGGCATCACGAACCTCCTGGTTGAGCAGACCGTTGTCGGCGTTGAGGACGGCGTCGAGCAGGTGCAGCAACTCGGCGGTGGCGGCCGGGTCGCCCAGGATGATGATCTTCATGCGGTGGCGATCCTCGTCGTGCACCGTCTGCACCCGCAGCGGGTGGGCCTGGTCGTGGGCGGTGTTGGCGCTGGTGAGCACGAGCGTGCCGAGCCGTTCGGCGGCGGCCCGGTCGACGCCGTCGATCTGCACGATGCTCGACACCTCGACCTGCCCGCCGACGCGGGTGGCGACCGGGGTCTGCCCGGTGAGGGCGTCGAGGTCGCTGGCGGCGATCCGGTACTGCTTACCGATCCGCACCGCCCGCAGCCGACCCGAGCGGATGTAGCCGCGCACGGTTCGCACGTGCAGGTTGAGCCGGTCGGCCACCTGCTCGACCGAGTACATGTCTTCCGTCATCATCGCCCACACTACCTGGATAGGTAAGAATAGGGAAGGATAGGGAGCGCTAGGCCGATTCGTTGACGACATCAGCTCCAAAGGACCCGCCTCCACAGCGAGGCCCGGCGAAGCGTCCGTCGGGTTGACCCGCCGACGTTGTCAGACGGTTCCAGTACCGTCTGGGAACCATGGACGCGCTCGACGACGCCATCATCGGGCGGAATCACCCTGCGGGCCTGCTGCGCGCCGAGTTGGACCGCGCCACCACCAGCCACGGCGGTTTCGTCCTGGTCACCGGCGAGCCGGGCATCGGCAAGACGACCCTCGTCACGTCGGCCGCCCGGGAGGCCCGGCAGCGAGGTGCGCTGGTGCTCGGCGGCGCCTGCTGGGATTCTGCCAGTGCCCCCGGCTACTGGCCGTGGGTGCAGGTGCTGCGCGGTCTGCGGCGCTCCGCCGACGACTGGGCAGTGGCACGGCAGTCCGCGGAGCCGGCCCTCGCCGCGCTGCTCGGCCAGTCCGGCACCGGCGGCGAGCAGGCCGGTCGCCTCGTCAGTTGGGCCGGCGTCGACTCGGGTCCGGACGTCGCCGACCAGGAGGCATTCGCTCTCTACGACGCGGTGACCGCCGCGCTCGTCACCGTCTCCCAGCACCGGCCGGTCGTGGTCGTCCTCGACGATCTGCACTGGGCCGACCCGGCCTCGCTGCGGTTGCTGAGCTTCGCCGTGCAGCACACCTGGTTCGAGCAGCTCCTACTCGTCGGCACCTACCGCGACGCCGAGGTCGAGTCGGGTGAGCACCCGCTCCGCCCGCTGCTGATGCCGCTTGTCGCGAAGGCCACCACCATCACCCTCACCGGTCTCTCCCGCGACGAGGTGGCCGCGCTGATGACCCGGACCGCCGGCCGGGCACCCGAAGCCGGCCTCGTCGACGAGGTGCACCGGCGCACCGGCGGCAACCCGTTCTTCGTCGAGCAGACCGCGCGCCTGTGGCACGCCGACGACGCGGTCGGCACGATCGCCCCCGGCGTACGCGAGGCCGTGCGCCGCCGCCTGGCCCAACTGCCCGCCGCGGTGGTCGAGGCGTTGAGCGTCGCGGCCGTGCTGGGCCGTGAGTTCCACCGTCAGGTGCTCGCGGCGTGCGCGCCCGCCCCGGTGGCGCAGGTCGACCGGCTGCTCGACCGTGCGGTGACCGCCCGACTGGTGGTGGCCCGGGGCGGTGGCCGCTTCGCCTTCGCCCATGACCTGGTCCGGGAAACCCTCTACGACGGGCTGACCGACGACGACCGGCAGGCCCGGCACGGCGCGGTGGTCCGCGCAGTCGACGACCTCAAGGAGCTGACCGACCGGCTGATCCCGGCCGACCTCGCCCGCCACGCCTACCTCGCCGGCCCCACGCTGGCCCGGGCCCGGGTGGCCACGCTGCTTGTCGCCGCCGGGCGGGACGCGTTCGCCCGGCTGGCCGGCGACGAGGGGGCGGTGCACTTCCGCCGAGCCCTCGAGGTCGTCGAAGACCCGGTGCAGCGGGTGCGGGTCCTTGTCGAGTTCGCCGAGTCGCACTACCACCACGCCGGCCGGGGAGAGGTCGTGCGACTGCTGACCGAGGCCGCCGAGCTGGCCCGTTCACTCGACGACCCGGTGCTGCTGGCCCGTGTCGCGCTCACCGTGAACCGCGCCCGTCAGGTGGAGACCGCCCAGTCGATCGAGGCGGCGGAGCTGGTGCGCGAGGCGTACCGCCGGTTGATCGGCGAGCCGGACGCCACCGCGACGGTCGGCGCCCTGGTCGCGGACCTCATCACCGCCAGCGAGACGATCGCCCGGCGTGGGCAGGACGACGAGGCGCTCACCTTCAGCCTCTGGGCCCGCCACGACACGACCTGGGGGCTCGGCACCGCCGCGACCCGGGCCGCGCTCACCGTCGAAATCCGGGACGTGGCCCGCCGGACGGGCGATCGGGAGACCGAGCTGTGGGCCACCTCGCTGCGCTGGGTGGCGCTGCTGGAGTTGGGCGATCCTCGCTTCGTCGAGGAGTTCAGCACCTTCGTCGGCGCCGAACGGCAGGGCGACTTCGCCCGGCACCGGATGGCCGCAGCCGTCGACAGCGGCATCATCGCGGCGTTCCGCGGCGACTTCGCCACCGCCGACGAGCGGTTCGCAGTCCTCACCGATCAGGCCGACCCGAGCCACGCCGAGTTCGGGTTCATGGGCCATCACCTGCGCTGGTCCCGGCTGCTGCTTCAGGGCCGCACCGCCGAGGCCACCGCTGTCGTGGACGGGCTGGCCCCGACCGACTACCCCTACCGGGAGTTGCTGCGGGGGATCAGCGCGGCGGAGCACGGCGACGGAGAGACGGCGATCCGGGTGACCGCAGGCATCGAGGACGCCGCCATCAGGTACCCGCGCCCGGTGTCACCGCTCTGGCTCCGACTCCGCGCGCAGGCCGCAGCCGCGTCCGCCGACCCGCAGCGCTGCGCCGCCGCGCGGGCCGCGCTCAGCCCGCACCGTGGCGAGTGGGCGGTGGGGCTCTTCGGCTGCGACATCAGCGGCCCCGTCGACCACTGGCTCGCGCTCATCGACCTCGCCCAGAGGCGCTGGGACGACGCCATCGCCGGCTTCACCACCGCCCGGGACTCCGCCGACCGGCTGGGCTCCCGACCCTGGTCGCTGCTCGCCCGCACCGGCCTCGCGCACGCCCTCGCCGGCCGCGGCGACCCCGCTGACGCCGCGACGCTGAGCGCGTTGCGCGCCGCCACCATCCGGGAGGCGACCGCCCTCGGCATGACGCAGGTGCTCCGCCGGCTCGCCGCCCCGGTCGGGTCGGGTCAGGTTGTCGCGCCCGGTCGGGCCGCGCCACTCGCGGCGACGATCGAGGGGTACGAGTTCCGGCGCGACGGGCCGGTCTGGCAACTGGCGTACGACGGTGCCGTCGTGCACCTGCCCGACGCCAAGGGCCTGCACGACCTGCACCTGCTGCTCAGCCGGCCGGGCAGTGACGTGCCGGCGGTGGAGTTGCTCGACCCGGCCGCCGGGCCGGAGCTGGTCGCCGCCCGCCGGATGGGCGCCGACCCGGTGCTCGACGACGAGGCGAAGGCCCGCTACCGGCGGCACCTGGCCCGCCTCGACGAGGAGATCGACCGGGCTGCCGCCCGTGACGACGACCGGAAGGTGTCCAAGCTGGACGCTGAGCGGGGCGCGTTGCTCGACGAACTGCGTGCCGCAGCGGGCCTCGCCGGCCGGAGTCGCCGCCTGGGCGACGAGACCGAGCGGGCCCGCAAGACGGTGACCGCGAGAATCCGCGACACGCTGCGCAAACTCGACAGTCGACACCCAACCCTGGCGAGCCACCTACGTGACTCCGTCTCCACCGGCACCACCTGCCGCTACCTACCGTCCAGCCCGCTGCCCTGGCGCCTCTAACCCCCCACCCCACCCCACCCCACCCCAGCCCACCCCTTCCCACCCCTCCCCAGCCCTACCCCTCCGCGATCTCGCACGTCGGTCGCCGGCTCGGGGTGCTCTGCCGCACCTGTCGGGACAGTGCAAGATCGCGGAAGCACCGCCGCGTCGATCATGGAGTTGTGGTGGGTGACAAAGTGCCCTTACAGCGTCAAGACGGGCACCACAACTCCATGATCGACGAAGCCGGGGCGGGGTTGGGCCGGGGCGGGGTTGGGGCGGGGCCGGGGCGGGGCTGTTAGCGGCGGTTGTACCTGTACATGGTCAGGGTGCCGAAGATCAGGACGAAGCCGGCGCTCCACAGCAACAGCCACATGGTGGCGGCCGGGTCAGACTCGCCGCTCATCGCTCCCCGGATCGCCGCCACCAGTTGGGTCACCGGGTTGACCTTCACGAACGCCTGGAGCCAGCCGGGCATGGTGCTCGGCTCGACGAAGACGTTGCTCAGGAACGTCAGCGGGAACAGCACCATCATGCTGACCCCCATCACCGACTTCTCGCTGCGCAGGATCAGCCCGAAGAACGTCCACACCCAGGAGAACGCGAACGAGAAGACCACCAGCAGCCCGATCCCGGCGACCGCCCCCACCACGCCACCCTCGGGGCGGAACCCGAGCACCAGCCCGAGGCTCAGGATCACCACGGCGGCGAGGATGTAGCGCAACACGTCGCCGAAGATCATGCCGACCAGGGCGGCCGGGCGCCAGACGGGGAGCGTCCGGAACCTGTCGAAGATGCCCTTCTCGATGTCGGTGTTGAGGCCGATGCCGGTGTACATGGTGATCATGACGACGCTCGTCACCATGATGCCGGGCAGGAAGAACTGCAGGTATTCGCGCGGGCTGCCGGCGAGAGCACCGCCGAACAGGTACGTGAACATCAGCACCATGATGATCGGGAACGCGGTCACGTCGAAGAGCTGCTCCGGCACGTGCTTGATCTTCAGCATGGCCCGCCAGCCGAAGGTGAGCGACGCGCCCAGCGCGCTCGGCCGGGGCGGTCGGGCACCTGGCGCGAGCACTGTGGCCAGCGCCTCGGCGGACGGCACGTAGACGGACGGCGCCCGTTCGGTCGTGCTGGTCGTGGTGTCGCTCATCGGGCTGCCTCCAGCTCGTCGTCGCGCTCGTCGGTCGGCACGGCGGGGTGGTCGGTCAGGGCCAGGAAGACCTCGTCAAGGCTGGGCTGACCGAGGGAGAAGTTGTCGACGACGATGCCGGCGTGGGCCAGGTCGCCGAGTACCCGGGCGGCCTGGGCGCTGGCGTCGAGGTCGGTGCCGGCCTCGCCGACGCGGGCGGTCAACGCCACCGGGTCGGCGGCGAGCTGCACCGGCACGCCGAGCGCCTCCCGCAGGACCCGCTCCGCCTCGGGGCGTTGCGCGGGGTCGCGCAGTCGCAGGTGGACGGTGCCGGAGCCGATGGACGACTTCAGCTCACCCGGGGTGCCCTCCGCGATCACCCGACCGTGGTCGACGACCGCGATCCGCCCGGCGAGTTGGTCGGCCTCGTCGAGGTACTGGGTGGTCAGCAGCACTGTCGTGCCGTGCGACACCACCGCCCGGACGATCTCCCACACCTGGTTGCGGCTGCGCGGGTCGAGACCTGTCGTCGGTTCGTCGAGGAAGAGCAGGTCCGGGGTGTTCAGGATGCTTGCCGCGATGTCGATGCGTCGCCGCATGCCACCGGAGTACTTCTTCACCTGGCGGTCGCTCGCCTCGGTCAGACCGAACGCGGCAAGTAGGGCCGCCGCGCGCTCCCGGGCGGCCGGCTTGGGCAGGCCGAGCAGGCGGCCGAGGAGCACCAGGTTCTCCGTGCCGGTCAGGTCCTCGTCGACCGAGGCGTACTGGCCGGTGAGGCTGACCCGGGAGCGGACCTTGTCGGCCTCGGTGACCACGTCGTGGCCGAAGACCCGGGCCGAGCCGCCGTCGGGTCGCAGCAGCGTGGCGAGCACCCGGACCGCTGTGGTCTTGCCCGCCCCGTTCGGGCCGAGCAGGCCGTAGACGGTGCCGGCGGGCACCTGGAGGTCGATGCCGGCCAACGCCCTGGTGTCCCCGAACGAGCGGGTGAGACCTTCGGCCTCGATGGCCAGGCCGGTGGTGCGTCTACTCATGATCCTTACCTTTCGTGATGGGCGTGTTCAGGAGACGTAGGGTCGAGCCGCCCGGCCGTCGCGCAGAGCCAGGCCCCACCAGCGCAACTGGTCGAGCAGGACGCCGACGTCGCGGCGTAGCTCGTCCGTGCACCGGTCGGTCGGGTCGCCGGCGAGCAGGTCGATCCCGACGACGTCGCGTACCGTCATCGCGTGTAGTGCGGTGAAGACGGTACGTAGTTGGTCGACCGCGTGCAGCCCCGTGGACCGGCAGCCGTACGACACGAAGCCGACCGGCTTGGCCTGCCACTCGTCGTACGCGTAGTCGATGGCTTGTTTCAAGGGTGCCGGGAAGCTGTGGTTGTACTCGGGGGTGACCACGACGAACGCGTCCGCCCGGCCCACCTCACCGACGAACGCCCGGATGGGCGCGGTCGGCTCGGCGGGGTAGGCGGCCGGGAAGTCGTACCCGGTCAGGTCAACGACCGTCACCGCCAGGTCGTCGTGCCGCGTGGCCTGCTCGACGAACCAGTTGGCGAGCCGGTCACCGACCCGCCCCTCCCGGGTGCTGCCGACGATCACGGCGATCCGCAACGGTGTCATCGCCACCCCCCTTCCATTCTGAAGGCGCGAGGTGGCGGCAGGCGCCCGCTAGATCCGATCTAGCGGGCGCGTTTTCGGGGCGGAACGTCGGTGGGGTCGGCTTGACTGGGGTCGACGAATGGGGAAGTGGAATGGCACAGGTAAGCATCGAGCCGTGGCACGAGGACGACCTCGAGCTGCTGCGGCAGCTCAACTCACCGGACACCCGCAAGCACACCGGCGGCCCGGAGACCGACGAGCAGGTGCTCGCCCGGCACGACAGGTACGTGCACTTCGCCGGCACCGGGCAGGGCTGCATGTTCACGCTGGTGCTGCCGGACGGGGCGCGGGCGGGCAGCGTCGGCTACTGGGCCCGCGAGTGGCGTGGGCAGCAGGTGTACGAGATGGGCTGGGCGGTGCTGCCCGCGTACCGGGGGCAGGGCCTGGCCACGGCGGCGGTGCGCGCGGTGGTGGACGCCGCTCGCGCCCGACGGGACCGGCACTACGCCCACGCCTACCCCTCGGTCGACAATCCGGCGTCGAACGCGGTGTGCCGCAAGGCCGGCTTCACGCTGCTCGGCGAGACCGGTTTCGAATACCCGCCGGGGCAGATGATGCGTGCCAACGACTGGCAGCTCGACCTGACCGCCCCGCCGACCGGGAGCTGAGGTCGGCGGGGCGGCTGGTGACGGTCACCAGGTGGTGTCGAGGTGGTGTCGCTGCTCGGTGGTCAGCTCCAGGTCGACAGCTGCCAGGCTCTCCTCCAGTTGCGCCACCGAGGAGGCGCCCACCAGCGGGATGGACGGCAGTTCGCCGCCCAGCAACCAGGCGAGCACCACCTGGTTGACAGTCGCACCGGTCTGCCCGGCCACCTCCCGCAGCGCGTCCAGTCGCCGGGGCGCGCTCGGCAGGTCGTACGCCGAGCTGAGCGGCTTGTCCGTCCGGGTGAACGCCCCCTTGAGCAGCGGCGAGTACGCCACCAGGGTCAACTCCGGCTCGGCACGCAGGTAGCTGAGCAGGTCACCGCTGACGCCGCCCGGCTCACCGTCCGGGTCCAGTTCGCTGATCAGGTCGGTGCGGTTCGGCAGGTAACTGCGGTGGTATTGGAGCACCTCGTACCCCGGCAGGCCGGCGGCGGCGGCCAGGGCGCGGGCCCGCTCCACCCGCCAAGCCCGGTGGTTGCTGGCCCCCAGCAGGCCCACCGTGCCCTCGGCGACCAGCTCGGCGAAGCCCTCCACGGTCTCCTGGAGCGGCACGGCGCGGTCCTCGATGTGCGCGTAGAGCAGGTCCAGCCGCTCCACACCGAGCCGGTCGCGGCTGCGCTCCGCGGACTCGCGGATCACCTTGGCGGAGAGGCCCTCGGGGTTGTCCAGGTAGCTGGTCCCCGGGGCCAACGGTCGGGCGCCCAGCTTCGTGGCGATGACGATCTCGGCGCCGACGCCCCGGCTGCGCCGCCACCGGCCGAGCAGCTCCTCGCTCTGCCCGCCCTGCCCGCCGTCCACCCAGAACGCGTAGTTGTCCGACGTGTCGATGAACGTGCCGCCGGCCTCGACGTACCGGTCCAGGATCGCGTACGAGGTGGCCTCGTCGGTGACGCTGCCGAAGAGCATCGCGCCGAGGCTGAGCACGCTGACCTCGCGCCGGGTCGCCGGGTCAGCGCCGATCGTGCGGTACCGCATGGGGATCTCCTCTCGTGCGCCCTGCCGGTGGGCGCACAGGTCACCCTGCAGGCTGGAGCGCGCTCCAGGTCAAGCGCTCATCCTCACCAGGGCAGCACGCCGTACCCACCGCCGGCGTCCATCTGGAAGCCCCAGAGCAGCCCGCTCGGCCCGTCGGCCGGCAGAGTCGCCAGGTGCACGCTCACCTCCGCGCCCTGCTCGGCGGTGCGGAAACCGCTGTTGCCGTTCAGGTCGGTGGCGCAGTAGCCCGGGTTCGCCGCGTTCACGGTGATCGGGGTGTCCCGCAGCTCCTTGGCGTACATCGCGGTGAGCATGTTCAGCGCCGCCTTCGACGACGGGTACGGCACGGAGGTCAACTCGGCCAGCGCGCCGTTCGGGTCGGTCATCACCGCGATCGAGCCGACCTCGCTCGACACGTTGACGATCCGGGCGGCCGGTGCTCGGCGCAGCAGCGGCAGCAGCGCGTTTGTCACCGTCACCACCCCGAAGACGTTCGTCTCGTACAGCCGGCGCATCGTCGCCACGGTCGTCTCGCTGGGCAGCCCCCGCGCGCCGTCGGCGAGGACGATGCCGGCGTTGTTGACGAGCACGTCGAGCTGGCCGTACTCCGCCTCCACCCACTTCGCGGCGGCCGTCACCGACCCGGCGTCGGTGATGTCGAGCGGCACGAAGACCGCGTCCGCGCCGCCGTCGCGCAGTTCCCGTTCGGCTGCCCGACCCCGTTCGGCGTCCCGCGCGCCCACCAGCACGGTCATCCCGAGGGCGCCGAGCTGCCGGGCGGTGGCGAAGCCGATCCCCTTGTTGGCCCCGGTGATCAGGGCGATCATGTTCGTCATGCCGTCGAGCGTGTCCGCGCCGGCGTCGTGCGGGGAGAGACGGGCCGAGGCTGGGACCGGCGGTACCACCCTGGCCGGCCCGGCCCGAGGCATGCTGGGGGCATGACGAGCAGCGGCCTGCGGCGTGACGAACTGGCGGCGTTCCTGCGTACCCGCCGCGCCCGGCTGCGCCCCGCCGAGGTGGGGCTGCCGGAGGGCGAACGCCGACGTACCCCCGGGTTACGCCGGCAGGAGGTCGCCCAGCTTGCCGGGATGTCGATCGACTACTACATCCGGCTGGAGCAGGGCCGCGGGCCGCACCCGTCCCGGCAGGTGCTCGCGTCGATGGCACGGGCGCTGCTGTTGAGCCGGGACGAGCGCGAGTACCTGTTCCGGGTCGCCGGGGAGAACCCGCCGCCGACCGTCGGCCCGAGCCGGGAGGTGACTCCCGGGCTACGGCACCTGATCGACGCCATGACCGAGACCCCGGCGTACCTCGTCGACGCCGCGTACCACGTGCTGGCCTGGAACCGCCTGGCCACGTACTTCCTGGGGGACCTCGCGGCGGTGCCGGACGCGGAGCGCAACATGATCCGCTGGACGTTCCGGCAGCCGGTCACCGAGGGCCACTGGTCCGATGCCGACGCCCGCCGGTTCGTGCACAGCACGGTGGCGGACCTGCGGGCGGCCTACGGCCGCTACCCGGCCGACCCGGCGATCCGTGAGCTGGTCACCGAACTGCTCGGCGCCTCGCCGCGGTTCGCCCAACTCTGGGCCGAGCACGAGGTCGAGGAGCGCCGTCCGGTGACCAAGCGGGTGCCGCATCCCCGCCTGGGGTCGTTGGAGTTCGAGTGCCGGGTGTTGCTGGTACCGGAGACCGAGCAGCGGCTGATCGTCTACGTCCCCGAGCCCGGCTCGCCGACGCAGGCGGTGTTCCACCGGATCGCCGAGCGCGTCGGCTCCTGACCTCGTCGATGAGCGCTGTACCGCAGACGGTGCGGTACAGCGCTCATCGGCACATCAACCGCCGACGGGTCGGCGGCTCAGGTCACTTGGGCAGGTAGGCGAAGGTGTCCGGGTCCGGGCCCTGCCGGCCGGCCGCGCCCTTGTGCAGCTCGGTGATCCGCTCCATCGCCGCGTCGTCCAGCTCGAAGTCGAAGATCCGGGTGTTCTCCTCGATCCGCTTCGGGGTGGTCGACTTCGGGAAGATGATGTCGCCGCGCTGCACGTGCCAGCGGAGCACCACCTGCGCCGGGGTCCGGTCGAGCTGCCCGGCGATGTCGACCACCGTCGGGTCGTCGAGCACCTTGCCCTGCGCGATCGGCGACCACGCCTCGGTGAGGATGTTGTGCGCGCGACCGTAGCCCCGGACCTCGTCGTTGGTGAAGTACGGGTGCGCCTCGATCTGGTTGACCGCCGGCACGACGCTCGCCTCGTCGGCCAGCCGCTCCAGGTGCGGCACCTGGAAGTTCGACACACCGATCGAACGGGCCCGGCCGTCGCGCTGGAACTCCTCCAGGACCTTCCAGGTCGACACGTAGTCGCCGTCGTAGAGGGTCGGCAGCGGCCAGTGGATCAGGAACAGGTCGATGTAGTCCATCTTCAGCGCCGTCAGCGTCGACTCGAACGCCTTACGGGCGTCGTCGGGGCGGTGGAAGGCGTTGCTCAGCTTGCTGGTGACGTAGACCGCGCCCCGGTCGAGGCCGGACATGCGCACCGCCTCGCCGACCTCGGCCTCGTTGCCGTACATCTGGGCGGTGTCGATGTGCCGGTAGCCCACCTCGAACGCGGTGGTCACGGCCGCGACGGTGTCCTTCGGCTCGATCTGGAACACCCCGAAGCCGAGCTGCGGAATGGTGGTGCCGTCGTTCAGGCTGATGTCCGGAATCGTGATTGCCACTGCGGCTCCTTCGCGTCTTCGTTACCTGTCATCCATACCCTTGCGGGCGGACGATTCACCGCCCAACCGCGGGTGACGAACGCAACGGCGGGCCGGTTCACCCGGTCGTGTCGAACAGCACCGGCCACGGCCGATCCGCCGGCACCGACGTCGCGGGCGGCACCGGCACGGTGGGCTCGGCGGCGGCGAGCACCTCCGCGGCGAGTTGGCCGAACATCGCTGCCGCCGGGTGCGCCGACCGGCTCGGCCAGGCCGCCGAGGTGCGCCTCGCCAGCGGCGCGTCGACGATCGGCCGCCACGCCATCCGGGGCTCCCGGCGGGCCACCGCCGCGGGTTCCACGGCCACGCCGCCGCCGGCCAGCACCAGCCCGCAGAGGAACTCCGGGTTGCGCGCCGGGCGTACCCGGGCCGGCCGCCAACCATGCTGCCGGCACACGGTCAGCAGGTGGTCGTGCCAGCCGGGGGCGGTGGCGCGGGGCGCGGCCACCAGATCCAGACCGGCAAGCGACGCGAGCGTCACCGCACGGCCGCGGGCCAGCGGCGAGGTGCGCGGCAGCAACACCCCCAGCGGTACGTCGACCGGGGCGCCGAAGCGCAGCCCGTCCGCAGCCACCGGGTGGTGCACCAGCCCCACGTCCAGGGTCCGCTCGGCGAGCATCCGTACCTGCTCGGCGGTCGTCAGTTCGTGCAGCTCCACGTCCAGGCCGGACGCCCGCGCGGTGAGCCCGTCCAGCAGCGAGCGCAGGGTCACGGCGGGCGTCTCCGGCGGCACGCCGGCCCGGAGTACGCCCAGCTCACCGGCGCGAACCTGCCCCATCAGGCTGCGGAGTCGACCCTCGCCGGCGAGCAGTTCCTCCGCCTCGCCGAGCAGCAGCTCCCCGGCGGTGGTGAGGCGTACCTGGCGGCGGGAGCGGTCGAACAGCTCGACGGTCAGCTCCCGTTCGAGCCGTTGGATCGACTGGCTCAGCGGCGGCTGGGCCATCCCGAGCAGCTCGGCGGCCCGCCCGAAGTGCAGTTCGTGTGCGACCACCACGAAGTGCCGCAGGTGTCGGAGCAGATCCACGGCCGCGACCCTACGCCGCCGCCACCCCGGCCTCGCTGGATACCGTGCTCGCGTGGACGTTGAGGAACGTGTCGAGGCCATCTTCGCCGCCGTCGGGGTCACGGCCAGCCTGCACGTCGTGGACCTGGACGCCGTGGACCTGGACGGCGTGGGCCTGGACGGCGTGGGCCTGGACGGCGGCCCGGTCGACGGCGGCCGCGAGGTCGGGCTGCGGGCCGACGAGCAGGTGGTGATCGCCTCGATCTTCAAGATTCTGCTGGTGCTGGAGTTCGCCCGGCAGGTCGAGGCCGGTCAACTGGACCCGACCGAGCGGGTCCTGGTCACCGCCGCCGACCGGCTCGGTGGGTGGGGCCTGGCCGGCTGCGCCGACGACGCCGAGGTGTCGCTGCGCGACCTCGCGTACTTCGCCATGTCGGTCACCGACAACACGGCCGCCGACCTGCTGCTGCGTCGGGTCGGCCCGGACCTGCTGCCGATGCTCGCGGTCGAGCTGGGGCTGACCCGTACCCGGGTCCTCGGGGGTCCGCGGGAACTGGTCGAGATGATGCTCGCCGACGTGGGCGCGCGGACCGAGGCGGACTTCGCCCGGATCTTCCCCACGCTGCCGGTGGACCGGGTGCGGGCCATGCGGGTCTTCGACCCCGCGCACACCACGTCAAGCACCGCCCGGGAGATCACCCGGCTGCTCACGCTGATCTGGCGGGACGAGGCCGGGCCGGCGGCGGCCTGCGCGATGGTCCGCACCTGGATGGCCCGGCAGATCTTCTGGACCCGGCTGGCCGCCGGCTTCCCGCCCGGCGTCCGGGTCTCCGGGAAGACCGGCACCCTGCCCGGTTTCCACCTGGAGGCCGGGGTCGCCGAGTATCCCGACGGTGGCCGGTACGCGATCGCCGTCTTCGCCCGCGCCGAAGAGTTGACCCCGCGCCGGATCGACGTGGACCTGGCGATGGGGGAGGCCGCCCGGACGGCCGTCGAGGCACTGCGCGGCGACTGATTTCGCGCCGGTCCGAGCGTCGCCGCACCCACGCCGAGCAGGACCGATATCCGGTGACGTATCGGAGCCGACGGCCCTTGATCTTGGACTGCGGCCCGGTGGCGCTGGTTCGCTCGTGATCGACACAACGCCCGAACACGGGGAGTAGATCCGCATGCCCAGCATCGACCGCCGCCGCTTCCTGCGCGACGCCGCCGCCACCACCGCCCTGGTCTCCGCCGGTGGACTCGCCGCCGGTGCCGCCACCCCGGCCCAGGCCGCGCCCTCGACCGCCGCACCCGCACCGACCGCCGCACCGACCTCTCGCCGCAAGGGCGCGGTCAGCTTCCGCTGGTGGGGTACGGCCGGGTGGCGCGTCGACATCGGTGACCGCACCGTCCTCGTCGACCCGTTCCTCAGCCGGATCGACACTGGGCTGTTCACCGGCCCGTTCAACCCGGCCAAGGCGTTGACGGTGCGCACCGACGTGATCGACCCGCGGGTGGACCGGGCCATGACGGTGTTCGTCACGCACACCCACTGGGACCACTTCATGGACGTGCCGTACATCGCCAAGCGGACCGGCGCGCGGGTGTTCGGCACGCTCACCGCGTACCACCTGGGGTTGGCCTACGAGGTGCCCTCGACGCAGCTCAGCGCCGTGAAGGGCGGGGAGGTGCTGGACTTCGGCGACCACAGCGTCGAGGTGGTCGGCTCGCTGCACAGCCGCAACCCGTCGTACTCGGTGGCCTTCCCCGGGGTGCGGGTGAGCCCGCCGCCGAAGCCGGCCACCATCGCGGACCTGCCGGAGGGGGACACGCTGGGCTACCTGCTGCGGGTCGACGGCGGCCCGTCGGTCTACTTCACCGGGGCCAGTGACGTCGCCGAGCGGAACCTCACCGGCCTCGCCCCCGACGTGGCGATGGTGGCCATGCAGAACGCCACCACCACCGGCGACTACCTGCCCCGACTGCTGGCCGGCCTCGACTACCCGAAGGTCGTCGTGCCGGTGCACTACGACAACTTCGAGACGGAGCTGCGGAACCCGCCGCCGGTCGCCCCGAACGACCGCACCCGGCTGAACGAGATGATCGCCGCGGTACGCCGGATCTCGCCACGCAGCCGGGTGCTGGTGCCCGAGTACGAGACCGCGTACCACTTCTGAGCAGCGTCGGGTGGGGGCGCGCACTTGCGGCCCCCACCCGAGGTCAGGAGGTGGTCATCTCCGCCAACGCCCGCACCGACTTCCAGTTGCGGGAGGTGGAGACCACGCCGAGCTTCTTCTCCAGGTACGCGTTCGTGAACTTCGACCGCCCGTAACCACCGTCGACGTAGTGCAGGAACACCTCCCGGCCGGTCACCGTGAACGACACGTTCTCGGCACCGGGCACGGCAAGCGCGTCCACCGTGGACTGCTCCGGTGCGGTGGCGAGGAAGGCCACCAGCAGTCGCGTCGGGTCGTCCTCCCGGTCGGCGTACGGGTTGCCGCCGGCGATCGCCGTCAACTCCCGGCCGGTGCGCACCAGCACCGGCACGGTCAACGCCAACTCGTCGGCGAGCGCCCGTTCGATTCCGGCGGCAAGCTTCTCCGCGTCGCGCACGGTGCTGCCGAAGGCCACGTTGCCGCTCTGCAGGTACGTCGTGACGTCCTCGTGCCCGAGGTCGGAGACGATCCGGCGCAGGTCGGCCATCGCCAGCCTGGTGGTGCCGACGTTGACCCCGCGCAGCAGGGCGACGTAGCGGGTCATGACTCCTCCTCGGGTGCGTGCCGACCGGCTCAGCGTAGGCTGCCCGGCCCCACCAGGCCCGTCTCGTACGCGACGATGACCAGTTGCGCCCGGTCACGTACCCCCAGCTTGGTCAGCAGCCGCCCGACGTGCGTCTTGACGGTGGCCTGGCTGAGGTTGAGGTGCGCGGCCAACTCCGCGTTGGACAGCCCCCTGGCGATCAGCGCGAGCACCTCCCGTTCCCGGTCGGTCACCCCGTCGAGCTGCCGGGGCAGCGGCCGGGCCGGCTCCGGCCGCCGGGCGAACTCGTCGATCAACCGGCGGGTCACCGTCGGCGCGAGCAGCCCCTCGCCGGCGGCGACCACCCGGATCGCGGTCAGCAGGTCCGCCGGTGGGGTGTCCTTGAGCAGGAACCCACTGGCCCCGGCGCGCAGCGCCCCGTAGACGTACTCGTCCAGGTCGAACGTGGTCAGGATGATGACCCGGGTGTCGGCGGTCGCCGGGTCGGCGCAGATCCGCCGGGTCGCCTCGATGCCGTCCATCTCCGGCATCCGGACGTCCATCAGCACCACGTCCGGGTGGTGCTGCCCGGTCAACGCGACGGCCTCCACCCCGGTGCCCGCCTCGCCGACGGCGGTGCAGTCCGGGCTGAGATCGACGAGCAACCGGAAGCTGCCGCGCAACAGCGCCTGGTCGTCGGCGATCAGCACGCGGATCACGCGGCCACCCGGTAGGGCAGGCTGGCCGTCACCGCGAAGCCACCGTCGGAGCGGGGGCCGGCCCGGAACTCCCCGCCGTGCAACGCCACCCGTTCCCGCATGCCGATCAACCCGTGCCCCTCCCCGCCGAGCAGGACCTGCCGTTCGCCGTCGTCGGTCACCTCCACCCGCACCTCGTCGGGCCTGACGGTCACCGTGGCCCGGCAGGCGGCCGGCGCCGCGTGCTTCACCACGTTCGTCACCGCCTCCTGCACGATCCGGTACACCGCGAGGCCCACCGACTCCGGCACCGCGCCGGCCGGCTCCTCCCGCCGGACGTCGAGCTGCACGTCGACGCCGCCGATCGCCGCCTGCCGGGCCAGGGCCGGCAACTCGTCGAGCCCCGGCGTCGGCGCGTACGGGCTGTCCTCCCGCAGGGCACCGAGCACCCGACGTACGTCGGTTAGCGCGGTACGGCCGGTCTGCTCGATGACCCGCAGAGCGGCACCCGCCTCGCGGGGGTCTGCCTCGGCGACGTGGTTGGCGACGGCCGCCTTCACCACGATCAGGCTCAGCGTGTGCGCGACCACGTCGTGCAGGTCGCGCGCCACCCGTAACCGCTCCTCGGTGGCGGCCTGACGGACGAGCTGGTCGCTCTGCGCGGTGGCGAGGGCGCGTCGCTCCCGGATCTGCCAACCGATCACCCAGGCCGGCGCGACCATGACGGCGGCGTACGCGACACCGCCGGTCCGCGACCAGAGGTCGCCGGCGGTCAGCACCAGGCCGACGCTGACCAGCGCCAGACAACCCGCGGCGCAGAGCAACGACCGGCGGGTGGGCGTCGACACGGCCACCGTGTAGAAGGCCAGGGCGATGGCGAACGCCGGCGCGGCGGCCGCGAAGTTGGGGATCACCCCGGTGATCAGGGCAACCGTGGTGACGGCGCTGATCGCGACAGCCACCGCCATCGGCCACCGGCGGCGGACCGCCAACGGCAGCCCGAGGGCCAGCCCGACCAGCACCGACACCCAGAGCGGCTCACTGACGCCACCGCGCAGTGGTGACTCCAGCGCCGCGTACGGGCAGAGCAGCCCACCGACGGCCACGGCCAGCAGGGCGTCCACGGTGTACAGGTCCACCGGCCGCAGACGTCGGGTCAGGAAAGGAGGGGTCACCCGTGGAACGCTATCGGCCGGCGCTGTCGGCCGCGTCCCCCCGCGGGTCGTCATCCCCGAGGATGACCTACCGGCGTTTCCGGGCCGTCGAGTCCACCCCGGGGAGGGCCGGAAAGTGCCCGCCTCGGCACGACGCGCCGCACCCCACGAATTCGGCACCGTAACGGCCATGACCACAGACACGGTGACCCTGACGGGGCTGCGCGCGGAGTACGGCACCGGGACCCGGCGGGTGACGGCGCTCGACGGCGTGACCACCAGCTTCACGAGCGGCACGTTCACGGCGGTGATGGGCCCCTCCGGCTCGGGAAAGTCCACCCTGCTGCACTGCGCGGCCGGGCTGGACCGCCCGACCGAAGGGGTCGTCACCATCGACGGCACCCGCCTCAACGACCTCGGTGAGGACGCGCTGACCCGGCTGCGCCGGGACCGGATCGGCTTCGTCTTCCAGGCGTTCAACCTGGTGTCCACACTGACCGCCGCGCAGAACGTCGAGTTGCCGTCACGGCTGGCCCGCCGCCGCCCGGCGGCCCGGGACGTGATTGCCGCCCTCGACGCCGTCGGCCTGGCCGACCGGGCCGGGCACCGGCCGAGTGAACTCTCCGGCGGCGAGCAGCAGCGCGTCGCGGTGGCCCGAGCGTTGATCACCCGCCCGGCGGTGCTCTTCGCCGACGAACCGACCGGGGCGCTGGACAGCGCGTCCTCCCGACAGGTGCTCCGGCTGTTGCGGGCGCTCGTGGACGACCACGGGCAGACAGTCGTCATGGTCACCCACGATCCCGCCGCCGCCGCGTACGCCGATCGGGTCCTCCTGCTGGCCGACGGTCGCGTCGTCGACGAGCTGACCGACGGGATCACCGCCGCTGCCGTCGCCGCCCGGATCGCCGAGCGCGAGACCGCCCGGGAGTTGTCGTGCTGAGCGTCAGGCGTTCGGCGAGCGCGTTCGTGGCGGTCGCCATCGGGGTCACGCTCGTCGCGGCGGCCACCCTGCTGCTGGCTTCCGGTCGTCCGCAGGTGCCGGACCGGCTGACGAGGGCGGCGGTCGTGGTGCAGAGCCCCGAGGCGGGCGCGTCGGCCGAGGCGTTCATTGCCAGTCGGCCCTGGTCCGCAAGCGTGGCGGCGGACCTCACCAGCAGGCTGGCCGGTCTACCCGGTGTTGCGGCGGCGGTCCCGGACCGGACCTTCTACGCCCAGCCGCTCGTCAACGGCCGACCGTCGGCCGCCGACAACCGGCGGGAGGACGCCCACCAGGGGCACGGCTGGTCCAGCGCCCAACTGGGTGGAGTGCGCCTCACCGCCGGTGAGCCGCCCCGCCGGCCCGGCGAGGTGGTCGTCGACAGCGCGCTCGGGCTGCGCGCCGGAGCACCTGTCACCCTGCTGACCGCGGTGGGTCCGGAGCCGTACACCGTCACCGGCCTGGTCGACGGGCCCGGCGTCCACGTCGCGGACGAGGTCGCCGCCGCCCTCGCGCCCGGTGTGCGCGCGATCGGGCTGGTGCTCGCGCCCGGTGCCGAACCGGAGCAGGTCGCCACGGTGGCCCGGGGCGTCGTCGACGGCGACGGACGGGTGCTGACCGGCGACGCCCGTGGGGCGCTGGAGCCGCGCGGCGACGCCCGTACCCGGTGGATCGGCATGCAGGTGCTCGCCGCCACGGCCGCCCTCGCCGGCTTCGTCACGGTGTTCGTGGTGGCCTCCACCTTCGCGTTCACCATCGCGCAGCGCCGCCGTGAGCTGGGCCTGCTGCGCGCCGTCGGCGCCACCGGGCGTCAGGTCCGCCGGATGGTGTACGCGGAGGCGCTCGCCGTCGGCGTCTCGGCGGGGATCGTCGGCCTGCTGGTGGGCGCGGCGCTCGCCCCGTTGCTGGGCTGGCTGCTTGTCGACGTCGGCTTCGAACCGTCGACCTTCCGGGTCCGCTACGAACTCTGGCCGATCGCGGTCTCGCTCGTCGCCGGCCCGGTGATCGCGATGCTTGCCGTCTGGTCGGCGTCCCGTCGGGCGGCGCGGGTCCGCCCGTTGGAGGCGTTACGCGAGGCAGCGGTGGAGCAGCGACCGATCGGATGGTTGCGCGCCGGCATTGGGGCGCTGCTTCTCGCGGCGGGGGTGGCGCTCAGCATCGGCACGGCGACCGCCGACGAGGCTCGGGTGTCGGCGCAGTACGCGCTCTACGCGGTGATGGCGCTCGTGGCCGGTGCCACGGTGCTCGCCCCGGTGGTGGTCGGGCCGGTGGTGCGGGTGCTGCGCTCGCCGGTGCGTCGGCCCGGTGGCGCGATCGGGATGCTGGTCCGCGGCGGGGCGTTGACGGCGACCCGGCGGACCGCCGCCATCGCCGCACCGGTGCTGCTCACCGTCGCGTTCGCGGTGCTGGTGTCCGGGATGGTGCGCACCACCACCGCCGCGTACGCGGCAGGTCGGGCGGACAACGTGAACGCCGGCTGGATCGTCGTGCCGGACCACGCACCCGGCCTCTCCGACCAGGCCGTCGCCGCCACCGGCGGCACCGCCCTGCTGCCGACCACCGTCTACCGCACCGACCCCGGAACGTCACCGGCGGACCGGCCGATGACCGCGCTGGGCGTGGATCCGGAGGGCTTCGCCGCCGCCAACCGGGTGCTCACCGTCGTGGCCGGCTCGCTGAACGACCTGCGGGGCGCCGACACGGTGGTGGTGCCCGTCTCGGCGAACCGGCTGCCGTCGGAGCCGTACCCGGTGGTCTTCGCCGACGGGACGACGGTGTCGCTGCGCGTCGTCGCCGTGGTAACCGACACCTCGATCCCCGGCGACCTGCTGCTGCCCCGGGCCGTGGTACGAGCGCACGACCCGTCGGCGTTGACCTCCACGGTGTACGTCCGGGACCGGATCGAGGCTCCGGTCGGCGCGCGGACCATCGACGTCGCGACCTGGGCGGCCGAGGCGGACGCCGCCGAGGACCGACTCGTCTGGCTGTTCACGTTGCTGCTGATCGGGGTGTCCGCCGGTTACGGGGCCATCGCGGTGGCGAACACGTTGTTGCTCGCCGCCGCCGGCCGGGCCGCGGACCTGCGGCTGATCCGGCTGGCCGGGGCGACCCGGCGGCAGGTCATCTGGCTGGTCACGGCGGAGTCCGCCCTGGTGGTGTTCATCGGCGCGCTGCTGGGTGGGGTGGTCGCGTTCGTCGGTCTGCTCAGCATCCGCGCCGGCCTCGCCGAGCAGGTCGGTGCCCCCGTCGATCTGGTGGTGCCCTGGCCGGTGGTTGGCGGGGTGGTGGGGCTGTGCCTGCTCCTCGCCGTGCTGTCGAGCGTGCTGCCCACGTGGCGGCTGCTCCGTCACCGTCCCGCCCGGCCCGCGGTCGGCCTGGTCGGCTGACCACCCCCCGTACGGGCGCGCGGACCGCTACCGTCGATGGATGCGATCCGCGCGCCCGGTCGGGCTGCTCCTCTCCGCCGTCGCCGTGGTGCTCTGGGCGTACGGCATGACCCGCTGGCAGCCGCTCACCGAACCGCTCGGCCCGTGGTCCGAGCGCCTGCCCGGCAACAATGCCTACTGGGCGCGCGACCTGCGGTTCATGGCGATCATGGCGGTGTCGCTCGGGCTGATGCTGGCCGGTCGGGGGCACCTGCGGTGGGGCGGCCCGGCGGTGGTGCTCGGCGGCTGCTGGATCGCCGCCGACGTGACGATCGACCGGGCCGACCCGATGGGCTCCGACGCGACGGTGCTGCTCGCCGCCGCCGGCTGCGGGGTGCTCGGCGTGGTCACGGCGATGCTGCTGTGGTGGGAGCGCCGGACCCCGCCGCCGCGGGAGCCGGGCACGCCGCCGACGCGGGAGCGGGCCGCCGGCCGGCGGGTGCTGACCGGCGCGGCCTGCGTGGCCGCGGTGTTGACGCTTGTGGCCTCCGGGATCGAGTCACCCACCGACCGGGAGCCGGAGCTGAACCAGGGCGCGCTGGTCACCGCGGCGCTGCTGGTGATCCTGGCCGTCGGTGCCGCGCTGGCGGCGGCCCCGGCACGGACCGGGGTTCGGGTCGGGCTGGCGGTCGGCCTCACCGTGGTCTGCCTGCTCGGCGTCGGGCTGGTCCGTGCCGCCGCGCCCGGCGAACGACTCCTGCCGGAGACCGCCCTCGGGGCGGTGCTGCTCACCGGGGTCACCCTGCTGGCCTGGGACTGGCCGGGCGGTCGGCCAGTCTGGTGGCACCACGCGGTGGCCGCGGTCCTCGCGCTTGTGGGTCCGGTGGTCTTCATCGTGGCCACCGCCATCCCCATGATGATCATCCTGCCGATCGGTGCGGCGTTGACCGCGTTGGCCGGCAACAGCCCGATCAACGCCGCCGACTCCGACCTGCTGGTCTCCCTGGTCGGCCTGCTCGCCGGGCTGGGAATGGCGGTGCTGCTGGCCCGGCCGAGCGTCGAGGACCGTCAACAGCTCAGGTAGCTCACTCGACGACCGGCAGCACGACCTCGTTACGGCGCAGAAACCACGGCTTCCACGGCGGATCGAAGCGGGCATACCTGATGGCGCCTGTCGGTTGCAGCCCGGCCGCCGTCACCGACCGGCCGAGCATGGTGGCCCGCTGACCGAACGCCTGCTCCGTCCATCGTCCGGAGAACCGCATCGCCGCCGAGAGCTGTGCCGGCACCTCCCGGATCCGCACCCGGGCATCCACCGGCTCGGGCAGGGTGGCGGTGGTGAAGGTGGCCGGCATGACGAACTGGATGAGGTACGCACCCGGCCACTCACCCTCGATCTGCACCACCGGCACGGTCATCGCGATCTTCTCCGAGCCGTCGGCCGCAGCCAACGCCGGTGCTGCCGAACCGATCGGGTGCCGGGCCCGGTTGGCGCCACCGAGGTACGCGGCCAGCGGCCGGAACGCCTCGATCGGCGCCCGGCTGAACGACGCCTGGATCTGCATCTCGGCCACCAGGTGGGCGGGGTACCGACGCAGCTCGAAGCCGGGGTGGCGGGACACCACCCGGTACGGCTGCTGTTCGGTCATCGCGCGGCTCCCAGGGTCTGCTGGGACAGACGCTACCGCCCGTCCGGCTCCCGCTCGGCCGAAGTCCGCTGCTCCGGCCCGGAGGTGAGGGCCCGGGTGGTCAACCGCCAGTACTGGCGTTTGCCCTCGTCGCGCAGCACCACCCCGATCTGGCCCAGCTCGCGGCGCAACTCCCGGGCGTCGTCACGGCGTTCCCGCTCGATGGCCCGTTCCCGGGCGCGCAGCAGCGCGTCCGCCCCGGCGGGCAGGCCGGGCAGGCCCGGGACCCACAGCCGGTACGCCGACCGGTGCGGGTCGTCGTCCGCCCAACCCCAGCCGTGCGCCCGGAACGCCGCCGCCAGGTGGCCGGCCGACAGGTCGGTGGACTCCCGGACCAGTTCCGCGCCGTCGGCGTCGAGTAGCACCAGGTGCTTGTCGGCGAGGAAGACCACCCGGGTGTCGACACGTGCGACGGTCCGGTTCTCGTCGGAGCGGCGCAGCCGGACCTGCGCCGCGTCGACGGTGACGATCAGCCGTTCGGCGGTGCCGATCCCGGCGACGACCAGGCCGGCCAGGACGCCCACCGCGATGGTGCCGGCGGTGGCCTGCGGCTCGGGCAGCCGGTCCAGCCACTCGATCAGGTCGCTGAACGGCACCCACGGCAGCCGGGCCAGCCAGCCGGTGGCCGCCGCGAGGAGCCACCCGGCGCCCGCGCCGAGCAGCGGGAAGCCACCCCACAGGACCGCCAGTTCCAGCGGGCCGCCACTGACCACGGTGTGCGGACGGTTACCGGCGATGTCCATGGTCAGGACACCTCGCGGCGCAACGTCCGGAACAGGCCGGCGGCCAGCGGGAGAACCATCCAGACGACGAGCGACACCGCCAGCCGACCCCACTGCTCGCCGGTGACGTGGTTGGTGAACAGCGGCTCCATGGTCCGGCTGGTGTCCAGCCACCCGGCCGGACCGCGCAGGGGCCGGACCAGTTCGCCGAGCACCGACCAGAGGGTCGGCAGCAGCAGGTAGCCGACGATTGCCAACGGCGGGTTGAGCAGCAGCAGGCCGAAGGCGGCACCCATCAGTACGCCGACGACCTGGACGATCGCCCCGTTCACGATCAGCGCCGCGTCGACCTGCCAGGTGCCCGCGCCGCCGGTGGCCGACGCCACGAGCGTCCCGACGCTCGCGACGGCCAGGGTGACGAGCACCGAGGCGAGCGCGGCCAGCACCATGGCGATCAGTTTCGCGGCCACCACCCGCTCCCGCCGGGGCACCAGCGCGTACGTGGTGAGGGCGGTGCGCTGGGACCACTCGCCGGTGATCGACAGGATGCCCAGCACCGGCAGGAGCACGTTGACGGGCAGCAGTGACGTGACGAAGAAGGTGAAGAAGGTCTGTTCGGAGTCCTCGGCGTAGATCAGCAGGAGGGTGACGATCGCGACGACGACCAGGCCGATGGTGATCAGCAACCAACGGCCGGCCCGGGTGTCGACGAGCTTGCGCAGCTCCACACCTGTGAGCCGGAGCAGCGACGGTCGGCGTACCGACGCACGGTGCTGGGGTGCGACGGTGGTGGCGGGCGCGGTCGTGGTCGTCATCGGACGGCCTCCTTGGTGGATTCGCCGGCGGTCAGGGTGAGGAAGAGCTGTTCGAGGCCGGCGCCACCGGCCGGGCGCAGCTCGGCCAGCGCGATACCGGCGTCGGCGGCGGCCTGGCCGACCGCCTCGGCGTCGGCCTGCACGAGCAGGCCGTCGGGGCTGTCGGCCGCGATCAGGTTGGCCGCGTCCAACGCGCGGCGCAGTGCCGCGTCGTCGCGGGCGCGAACCACAGTGCCGCCGCCGGCGAGCAGCTCGTTCTTGTCGCCCTGGGCCACGATCCGGCCGCCCCCGATCACCACCAGCCGGTCCGCGACCGCCTCCACCTCGCGCAGCAGGTGGGAGGAGAGCAGCACGGTGCCGCCCCGGTCGGCGAAGTCGCGCAGCAGGCCACGCATCCAGAAGATCCCCTCCGGGTCCAGGCCGTTGGCCGGCTCGTCGAGGATCAGCACCCGGGGGTCACCGAGCATCGCCTGCGCCAGGCCGAGCCGTTGCCGCATGCCCAACGAGTACGCCCGGACCCGACGCTTCGCGGCCACCGCGTTCAACCCGACCAGGTCGAGCTTCGCGGCGACCTCGCGCTTGTCCAGACCCATGGTGTACGCGGACAGCGTCAACGCCTCGCGGCCGGTGCGCCCGGCGTGCTGGGCGGAGGCGTCCAGCAGCACCCCGACCTCCCGCCCCGGGTTGGGCAGTTCCCGGTACGGGTGCCCGGAGACGGTGGCGCTGCCGGCGGTCGGCGCGGTGAGCCCGCAGATCATCCGCATGGTGGTCGACTTGCCGGCGCCGTTGGGGCCGAGGAAGCCGGTGACGGTGCCCGGTTCGCACTGGAAGGACACGTCGTCCACGGCCGGGTGTGGCCCGTATCGCTTGGTGAGGTTCTCCACGGTGATCATGTCGTCGAGCCTGCCCGCGCCGCCCGGCCATCCGCTGCGGCCACCGGTCGGTGCCGTCTCGACCTTGGTCGATCATCGGATCTCGACTTTGGTAGCTGGTTGCCGGGGCCAGATGCTGCCTAGCATGGGCGCGTGACCAGCATCGCCGTCCCGGAGCACCCCTGGCTGCTGCCCGGGGCGCTGGCCGGCGCGGTCAGCCCGGACGCGGCGACCCGGCGGCCGCGCCGCACCACCCGGGACTGGGCAGTCGACACACTGGCCTTCCTGCTCTCCCTGCTCTGGGTGCTGTTCGTCAGCGCGGACGCCCTGTCGCCGGATCCGGCGATGGCGATCCCGCTGCCGCATGACTGGATGACCGGCATGGACGCGCTGCTCGGTCTGGTCTGCTGCGGGCTGCTCTGGCTGCGTCGACGGTGGCCGCTCGGGGTGTTGGTGGCCACGACACCACTGTCGCTGTTCTCGATGGCCTCGGCCCTCCCACTGTTGATCTTCTACTTCACCGTGGTGGTGCATCGGCGGACGGTCGTCGCGATCGCGGTCACCGGTGTCGGGCTTCTCACGAACCTGGTCTTCAGTTGGGCGCGTCCGGACCCGGCGATGTCGTACTGGGAGACCGCGTCCTGGGGAGTGGTGATCAGCTTCGCGGTGCTGGCCTGGGGGATGTTCGTCCGGGCCCGACGGCAGTTGATCGTGTCGCTGCGGGAGCGGGCCGAACGGGCCGAGGCCGAGCAGCAGCTCCGGGTCGCGCAGGCCCGTCACCTCGAACGCACCCGGATCGCCCGGGAGATGCACGACGTGCTGGCCCACCGGATCTCGCTGCTCAGCCTGCACGCGGGCGCGCTGGAGTTCCGCCCGGACGCGCCGGCCGACGAGGTGGCCCGGGCCGCCGGGGTGATCCGGGGCAGCGCGCACGCCGCCCTCCAGGACCTGCGGGAGGTGATCGGGGTGCTGCGCGCCGAGGACGACGGTGCCGGCGACGCCCCCGAGCCGCCGCAGCCCACCCTCGCCGACCTGCCGGCGCTGATCGCCGAGTCGCGGTCGGCCGGGGTGCGGGTCAACGTCAGCGACAGCGTCGCCAGCCCGGGGGACGTGCCGGCGGCGCTGGGTCGGGCCGCGTACCGGATCGTGCAGGAGGGGCTGACCAACGCCCGCAAGCACGCTGCCGGCGCGGCCGTCACCGTGGACGTGGCCGGCGGGCCGGGCGCCGGACTGACAGTGGCGATCGGCAACCGGTGGCCGGTCGGCGCGCCGGCCGGCGGCACCCTGCCGGGTGCCGGCACCGGCCTGGTCGGCATCAGTGAACGGGTCACCCTGGCCGGCGGGCGGCTCGCCTACGGTCGCGACGACAGCGGTGACTTCCGGCTGGCCGCCTGGCTGCCGTGGCTGGCGTGACCAGCCCCGCCGGACCGCCGGACGCGACCGGGCCGGCCGGAGCGGCCGTGCCGCCGGTACGCGTGCTGATCGTGGACGACGACGCGTTGGTCCGGGCCGGGCTCTCGATGATCCTCGGCGGTCTGCCGGACCTGACGGTGGTCGGCGAGGCGGCCGACGGTGGCGAGGTGCCGGCGGCCGTCGCCGCGTACGCCCCGGACGTGGTGCTGATGGACATCCGGATGCCCCGGGTCGACGGGCTGACCGCCACCGAGGCGCTGCGCGCCCAGCCGCATCCGCCGGAGGTGCTGGTGCTGACCACCTTCGACGCCGACGAGCAGGTGCTGCGGGCGCTCCGCGCCGGCGCGGCCGGTTTCCTGCTGAAGGACACTCCGCCAGCGGAGATCGTGCACGCCGTACGCCGGGTCGCGGCCGGTGAGGCGACGCTCTCCCCGACGGTGACCCGGACGCTGATCGACCACGTGACGGCCCTCGCCCCCGGCTCGACCGGCCCGGACCCGCGCCGGGAGCGGGCGCTGCGGTTGCTCAGCGGGCTCAGCGAACGGGAGCGGCAGGTGGCGGTCGCCCTGGGGCAGGGCAGGACCAACGCGGAGATCGCCGGGGAGTTGTTCATGAGCGTGGCGACGGTGAAGGCGTACGTCTCCCGGCTGCTGACCCGACTGGAGCTGAACAACCGGGTCCAGGTGGCGCTCCTCGTGCACGACGCCGGCCTCGTCTGAGGCGTGTTGGGTAACCGCAGCGCCCGGCTGCCAGCGGCAGCGCCGTCGACGGCATCCGGGTCCTGTCGGCGGAGGATCTGCTTACCCGTACCGGAATTGAACTTTCGTACGGTCCTCGCCGTACCCATGGCCGAGGATGTCGGTGCGGTGGGTCCGCCGTACCGCTGCCGAACTGCGGGAGGCCTGCCGTGCGAGTTGGTGAGCAGTCGACGGATCCCATCGACCAGGTACTGGGTGAGGTGCCAATGCCGGCACCGTTGACCCCGGAGGATGTGCGTCTCGCGGTCCGGGCGGTGGTTGTGCACACCGCAGAGGAGTGGCCCACCGGGCCGCTGTGCCGCAACGACGGTGCCTCCTACCCGTGCCGGCTGCACCGTTGGGGGCGACGGGTGTTGGAGGCGCACGGGCTCAACGAGCGGCAGATCGAGGCGGTGATCCGGCACGGGAACCCCTTCGTGCACGTCCCCTTCCCGTTCACGGCGACCGGGCCGTCGCGGCAACAGGTCACCCGGGTCGGCCCCCAGGGGGTACGGCCCACCGCTGCCGGGCGGCCGGTGACTCCCCCCGTCACCGCGCCGCGCTGGCCCCGGGCGAGCTGAGCGCGGCACCCCTCCGCCCATCCGACCCCGGGGCGACATGACGTCGGCCCGGCGCGAAGATCCCCCTCCGCGTCGGGCCGACGTCGCTCTGGTCGGCAGGGTCAGTCGTTGCCGGCCCCGATGCCGCAGTCCGGTGCGGACCAGCTCGTCGTGTTCGAGCTGCGGTCGCTGTTGTTCTCCCGGCGGGAGTCGACGTGCACGTGGTCGTCGTGGTCGGGGTAGCCCGGCCCGTAGATCCCGCTGAAGCCGTTGTCCCGGGCGTCCCGGGCGATCTGGCAGAGCGAGGACGTCCGCGAGGTCACGTCGGCCGCGTTGCCGTACAGGTGTTGGCTGTCGGACGCGCCTCCGACCTGGTTGTTGCAGGCGCGACTGCGGAAACCGCTGGAAACGTTCAGCGGCTTGTCGCCGAGGCTCTTACGCAGCGCCTCAAGCTTCCACATGGTGCGTAGCGCGTTCTGCCTGGTCTGGCTCGCCGACAGCGGGCCGCCGCTGTAGCCGCTCCCGCCACACCCGTTGTCCAACTCGTTGTGACTGAAGTGGGCGGGCGTGCAGTCGTTGTCCTGGAGCTGGTACAGCTTGGCGAAGGTCTGCGGGCCGGCGATGCCGTCGGCGCGCAGCCCGTACGCCTGCTGGAACCGCTTGACCGCGGCGGCGGTCTTCGGCCCGTAGCGGCCGTCGTTCTCCACGATGTCCCGGTAGCCGGCCCAGCCGGCGACCCGGATCTGCAACTGGCGGACGTCGTCACCGGAGCGCCCTTGGGCCAGGGTCCGGTTCCAGGTGTAACAGCCGTCCGCATGCGCCGCCGGTGCGGCGATCACCGTGGCGATCGCGGCCCCGGGCAGTGCCAGGGCGAATGCGACGGCGGCACGCTTCAAGGTGTTGACGCGCACAGAAGTCCTCCCGATAGGAGAGCGAATGGGGTGGCTCCAGGACATCGACCGAGAAGTCCCGTGATTTCCACCCTGACACTGATCCGTGCCGTTGGAGGTGGTTAACGAGAATCGTGCTCACAATCCGCTGTCCCTGGGTATTGGCTGGGAATTCGGCTGATTTACCAAACAGCCATTCCGTGCTGATTGGGATTGATCCGGTCAACCACGCCGAACGTCGCAATCTGCCACACCCGGGGTGATGTTCCCGAGGCGATGACGGCCGGTAACGTCAGCCCCGGGCGGCGGACTGGCGGAGGTGCGCGTGGCACGCGGTGGCGTCTTCTGTGTCGAGGGTCAGTGGCACCGGGACCTCAACGAGCGGGGCTCGGTGCTGCCCACCCTGGAGCTGCTGGAACGGCTCGGCAAGATCCGTTTCATCCACAAGGACGCGGCGACCCGCGACGAGTTGTTCTACTTCCTGGACCGTTGGCTGCTCAAGCAGTACGCCGACCACCGGGTCGGGTTCTTCGCCATGCACGGCGAGCCGAGCCGGCTCTGCCTCACCGACTGGCAGTCGGTGGAGTTGGCGGAGGTCGCTGACCTGATGGCCGGCCGGGCCGAGGGGCGCCGGCTCTACTTCGGCAGCTGCTCGGTGCTGCGCGCCTCGGACGCGGTCCTGCGCGAGTTCCTGGAGGTCACCGGGGCCGCTCTGATCTGCGGTTTCACCCGAGAAGTCGACTGGGTCGAATCGGCGGCCTTCGAAACCGTGCTCCTCGACGTGCTCGCCAACGGTCAGCGACACAATGCCGCCGAGCTACGAATGGGCTCCGCGCACTGGGCGCCGCTCGCGTCGTACCTCGGTTTTCGGGTGATCTACGCCAACGGTCGGGCCTGGCGGCCGTCCGGCCGTCCCCGGGTGCCCACCCAGGCCGTGCGCCCCGCCGCGGCCCGACCGCACTGACCCGACGCCGTCGCTGGGCCCGCGCCCTGGTAGGAACGGGGAATGGCACGCAGCATCGCAACGAACACCCGGGTCGACCGGGCCGGCCTGCTCGACTTCCTCCGGCCGCGACACCACGTCCTGCTGATGACCACCCGTTCCGACGGACGCCCGCAGTCCTCCCCGGTCTCCGCCGGGGTCGACGGGCAGGGGCGGCTCGTCGTCTCCACCTACCCCGAGCGGGCCAAGGTGAGCAACCTCCGCCGCGACCCCCGGGTGTCGGCCTGCGTGCTGAGCGACGACTGGGACGGCCCCTGGGTGCAGGTCGACGGCACCGCCGAGGTGCTGGACCTGCCCGAGGCGCTGGAGCCGCTCGTCGAGTACTTCCGCAGCATCTCTGGTGAGCACCCCGACTGGGACGACTACCGGGCGGCCATGGTCCGCCAGGGCAAGTCGCTGATCCGGGTCACCATCGACACCTGGGGACCGATCGCCACCGGAGGCTTCCCGGCCCGCCTCGCCTAGCTACGCCACCGCCCACCGTGGCGATCTGGCGACCAACCTTGGGTTTCCGGTCCTTTGCTCTGCTTACCTATACGCGCCACTCGTCACCTGGACGCGCCACTGGTCACCTGGACGCGCCACTCGGCGCCATGTCGCAGATTGGGGTGCAGAGCAAAGGCGGGTTGGGCGTGGTGAGCGTCTGCCACCGGGGGCGGCGACAACGGGCAACTCGCAGCGGTCAGTCGACCAGCGCCGCGTAGACGAGCTGGCGCAGCTGGGAGCGGAGCGGGTACGTGCTCGACGGCATCAGCTGCGTGAACAGCAGCGCCGTGACCTCCTCGGCCGGGTCCACCCAGAACGCGGTGCTGGCCACCCCGCCCCAGTAGTACTCGCCGACGCTGCTCGGCACCCGGCTGGGAACCGGGTCGTCGACGACCGCGAAGCCGAGGCCGAAGCCGATCCCGTCCAGGGTGGTCTCGGCGAAGCCGCCGGTGGAGAGGGTGCCCAGGTCCTGACCGCCGGGTAGCTGGTTGCGGGTCATGAAGCGCACCGTGCGGGGCCCGAGCAGTCGGACGCCGTCCAGTTCGCCGCCGCGCAGCAACAGCTGGGTGAAGCGGTGGTAGTCGGCGGCGTTGGAGATCAGCCCGCCGCCGCCGGAGAGCAGCGCCGGCTTGCTGAACGCGAGCGACCCGAGGCTGTCGTGACGGACTGCCCTTCCGCTTCGCGGTTCCGGTACGTAGAGCGCGGCCAGCCGGTCGACCTCGTCGCCCTCCACCCACCAGCGGGTGTCGGTCATGCCCAGCGGGCCGAAGATCCGGTCGGCGAAGTACGCGTCGAGGCTCTGTCCGGAGATCACCTCGACGAGTCGACCGAGCACGTCGGTGGCGACCGAGTAACCCCAGGCCGAGCCGGGCTGGAACAGCAGCGGCAGCTCACCGAAGGCCGCGCAGGCGCCGGCCAGGTCGACGTCCGCCGGCGGGTAGAGGTCGTAGCCGGCCGCCCGGTAGAGCCCGTCGACCACCGAGGTCTGCATGAAGCCGTACGTCAGGCCGGCCGTGTGGGTGAGCAGGTGCCAGACCCGGATCGGCTCGACCGCCGGCACCGTGTACGGCTTGAGCGCCGACCCCTTCGAGTAGACCCGCAGGTCGGCGAACTCAGGCAGCCAGCGGCTGATCTCGTCGGTCAGCTCGAACCGGCCCTCCTCCCACAGCATCATCGCCGCGACCGAGGTGATCGGCTTGGTCATCGAGTAGATCCGCCAGAGCGTGTCGGCCTCGACCGGCGCGCCCGACTCCCGGTCCCGCAGCCCGTAGGTCGAGGAGTGCGCCACCTCGCCGCGACGGGTGACCACCACCTGCCAGCCGGCCAGCCGGCCGTCGTCGACGTACCGGCCGAAGTGCTCGTCGATCCGGGCCAGCCGCGCCGGGTCGAAACCGATCTGATCGGGGTCCATGCTCCGCGCCACACTCACGCCGCCGAACCTACTCGCCGGTACGGCGACACCGGAAGGGGGCCGGCACCGGCCCGCCGGCCGCCGGCTGTCGTCGGTGCCCACTAGCCTGACCGGATGCCGGAGTCGATCGAGGACGTGACCTTCCGCAACGAGGACTGGTACGGCGAGGAGTTGACCGACCGGCACTTCGTGAGCTGCGAGTTCTTCGGGGTGGACCTCACCGAGGCGGTGAGCAGAGGCGCGGTCTTCACCGGGTGCACATTCGGCAACGTGGCGTTCAACGCCTCCCGGCATGTCGACTCGGCCTTCACCCGATGTGTCTTTCGGCGGTGCAACTTCTTCGAGGCCGAGTTCACCGGCTGCAAGCTCGTCGGCAGCACCTTCAGCGAGTGCGATCTCCGCCCGTTGACGGTGGATGGCGGCGACTGGTCCTTCGCCGCACTGCCCGGTGCCGACCTGCGCGGCGTTCGGTTGACCGGGGTGCGCATGCGCGAGGTGGACCTCACCAGGGCCAACCTCACCGGTGCCACCGTCACTGGCGTCGATCTCTCCGGCGCGCAGTTGACAAACGTCCGGCTCGGCGGCGCCGACCTGCGGGGCAGCGACCTCACCGCGTTGGACCCGACGGTGGTCGAGCGGGCCGGCGCGGTCATCGACGTCGAGCAGGCCGTGGTCATCGCGCAACTGCTCGGCTTCCGGATCGGCTGACGCGCACGACGCCCGTGCTCTGCCGAAGTGTCCGTCCGGGCGGGCCAGGTTGTCCGACACCGTCCCGTTGTGGGCTGGACACGTCCGGCAGTCCGGATCTAGCGTGTCGTCCACGCGCCCGTGTGAACGTGAATCGGCCCACAGTGGACGGTGTGGTCCGCGAGGGTCCATGACGGCCGGGCGGCGGAGTTGGAGGGGTCGGTGGCGGACGAAGACCGCACGCGGGCTGGTTCGGAGGCTGGCGACGCGCCGCCGAGACACCGCCCGCGTGCCATTACCGCCGGGGAGACCCGCAGCGTGCTGCGCCGTGCCCGACAGCGGCGGCGCTTGGCTGTGCAGGGTGTCGCCGTACTCGTCTGCCTGGTCCTGGTGGTCTCGTTTCTCGCCACCCGGTCCGGTCCGGAGCCCGACGGTGACCGGGCGGGGGCGGGTGGCGTACCCGCCGGGGCGGCCCGCTCCACAGGTCTGCCGGGCGCCGACGGGCGCACCGGCGACGCGGGGCCGGCGACGCCCGGCCTGCGGCCGCGTCAGCGCCCACCCTCACCGGAGCCGACGCCGCCGACAAGCGAGCCCGCGGCCCCACCGCCGGCCAAGCCCGATTCGCCGGCGCTGTCGGTGGTCCGGGGGGAGATGCCCGCCGCCGTCGACCTCACCGCCGTGGGCGCGCGGGACTGGGTGCACTGGGGCGACCGCGGCGACGGGTCTACGGTCCGCAAGCGCTCCGGCTCGCGCGAGATCATCGACCGGGGTGGTGCCGGCAGACGGGTCGGCTGGGACGGCAACCAGGAGTACGTGCGCTGGTCCGACGGCACACCGGACCGGGCGACGGACGGCAGTTCCAACGGCGTCTACACCTGTGGTGCCGGGAACGGGTTCAGCCTCGCGGTCGCCGGCAGCGGCGAGCCGCGCACGGTCCAGCTCTACGGCGGCATCTGGATGGCTCGGGGGCGGCTGGAAGCCCGGCTGTCCACCGGTGGGCCGGTCAGCACCGCCCGACTGGAAGACCCCTACACCAGCCAGAGTGCCCAGTTCACCATCCGCTTCACGCTGCCGAAGGGCGCACGACTCCTGCTGAACTGGACCGTCGAGAAGGTCTTCACGACGCACTGCGGCAACGTCGGCCTCCAGGCCGTGACGGTGCGCTGACTGACTGGTTGGTCGTTGCGCGCGCAGCGGCGGGACAGTTTGTCCGTCGCGTACCGTCGATCGCGTCGTAACTTTCTGCTGTCCCCAACCGACCATCCAGTGTGGAGGCAGCGGAGATGACCAGCAGCACCGTCCACCGCGTCCGTCGTGCCAACTCGTCCGGCACCGGTGAAGCGTCCGGGGAGGTTCTTCGCGACATCCCCCTGCCGCCGTACGTGACGGGCGAGGACACCCAGTTCGCCGTACGGGCGGTGGTGGTGCACGCCCCTCGCCGGTGGTCCGGGGGTGTGGTCTGCCGCAACGACGCCAGTCCGCACCCGTGCCGCCTGCACCGCTGGGGTGCCCGGGTGCTGGCCCTGCGCGGGCTGCGGGCCGCCGAGATCGCCGCGCTCATCGAGCGTGGTGACCCGACGGCGGTGGTCCCCCCACCGGACCGTCCGGCCTGAACGTCCGCCGGGGGCGCGCCGCCGGCCGGGCTACTTCGGGCCGCCCACGGACTTCTCGTGACCGCCCCAGTAGTGCCGTTGTGCCCCCATCACCATCGGCGCGACAAGCGCGGCAAGCGCCCCGCCGAGCAGCGGGAAGACGATGAACACCCAGAGCTGCCGCAGGGCCACGCCCCCCTCGAAGACCGCCGGACCGAACGCGCGGGCCGGGTTGACCGCCGCGCCGGTCAGCGTCACGCCCACCAGTTGAGTGGCGGCCAGGGCCAACCCGATGGCCAGCCCGGCAGTGCCCGGGTTCTCGCTTCGACTTGTCACCACGAGCACGACCAGCACGAAGAGGAAGGTCAGCACGACTTCGAGCACGGCAGCGCCACCCCGGTTGATGTGCGCGCCGTAGCCGTTCGTGCCCAGGGCGCCGGTCTGGTCCGCGACGTCGCCCCACCGGGTGAGCGCCCAGAGCACGAAGGCGGCGACGGTCGCGCCGACGAACTGCGCTATCCAGTACGCCACCGCCCCGAGCGCCGAGATCTTTCCGGAGAGCAGCACACCGAGCGTCACCGCCGGGTTGACGTGGCTGCCGGAGAGCGGGCCAATCGTGTAGACGAGGGCCACCATCACGAACCCGAAGGCCAGCGCCACCACGACCACGCCGCCCTGGACCCGCGCGGCGACCGCGCTGCCCACTCCGAAGAACACCAACAACAGCGTGCCGAGGAATTCGGCCGCGTACCGCCGGAAGTCGCTCATTCACTCAGCGTAAGCGCAGGTCAGGCCGTCGAGGGCCGAACGGCCGGCTGTGATCGGCGTGACCGTCGCAGGCGGGCACAGCAGCCACATCCGGCGCGTTGTACCCCACGTGGACACCCACTCCGTGGACGTCGTGGTGATCGGTGCCGGGCAGGCCGGCCTGAGCGCCGGATATCACCTGCACCGCACCGGCTTCACGCCCGGCACCGGTTTCGTCATCCTCGACGCCGACAACGGGCCCGGCGGCGCCTGGCAGCACCGCTGGCCGACGCTGGTCTTCGACCGGGTGCACGGCTTCCACGACCTGCCCGGGTTGCCGCTCCCACCCACCGACCCGCAACGCCCGGCCGCCGAGCAGGTGAGCGCCTACTTCGCCGCGTACGAGAAAGCCTTCGACCTGCCGGTGCGGCGACCGGTGCGGGTCCGGGCGGTGCGTTCCCGCCCGGACGGCCGGCTGGACGTGCACACCGACCGCGGTATCTGGACCACCCGCGCCCTGATCAACGCCACCGGCACCTGGACGAGGCCGTTCTGGCCGCACTATCCGGGCCGGTCGACGTTTCGCGGACGGCAACTGCACACCGCCGACTACCGGGGGCCGGCCGACTTCACCGGCCTTCGCGTGGTGGTGGTCGGTGGCGGCACCTCGGCCGTGCAACTGCTCGGTGAGGTCTCCACCGTCGCGGCCGCCACCACCTGGGTGACCCGCCGGCCGCCGACGTTCAACGACGAGGAGTTCGGCCCGGAGTTGGGCCGCGCCGCCGTCGCCCGGGTGGACGAGGCGGTCCGGGCCGGCCGGCCGCCGGGCAGCGTGGTGGGGGTGACCGGGCTGCCGGTCACCCCCGAGGTGCGTCGACTGCACGAGCGCGGCGTCCTCGACCGGCTACCCGTGTTCGACCGGATCACACCCGACGGGGTGGCCTGGACGGACGGACGGTTCGTGCCGGCGGACGTCATCCTCTGGTGCACCGGCTTCCGGGCGGCAATCGACCATCTCGCCCCGTTGGGGCTGCGCGCGCCTGGCGGCGGCATCACGATGGACGGCACCCGGGTGGTCGCCGACGCCCGGGTTCACCTGATCGGGTACGGCCCCTCGGCCAGCACGATCGGGGCCAACCGGGCCGGCCGCGCGGCGGTCAACGGGATTCGCGCCTGGCTGGCCCCGGCCGCCGCTCTCCACTGACCTGGCTCTATTTGACGGATGCCCCGGCAGCGGGCACGGTGGGAATGGCGGGGCCGTCAGCTGCCCCGACCTGATGCGACGGCGACGACCGTTCGCCCTCTGTCGCCTCCCACGTGTGCTCGTACGCGGTCCGACTGTCCGGTCCGCGCGGTATCCGACCGCGAGCCGAGAATCCACGAGGAGTTCCATCCATGCTCACCATGACCGATAACGCCGTGCTCGTCATTCGTGACCTCGCCAACCAACAGGACGTCGCGCAGGAGGGCGGGGTGCGGATCGCCGCCGACACCGAGGCCGGTTCGCTCACCGTCGAGTTGGTGCCCGAGCCGGCCCAGGGCGACCGGGTGGTCGACAACCAGGGCGCCCGGATCTTCCTGGACGAGGACGCCGCCGAACTGCTCGGTGACGCGTCGGTGGACGCCACCGTCGACGACGAGGGCATCATCCAGTTCGGGTTCACCGAGAAGCAGTAGGACCAGCTTCACCGCAGCGATCGCCTGTGCGGTGGCGGACCCTGCCCAGGGTGCCACCTCGGCCCGCCGTCGCCGGCCGGGTGCGACAGCGTGGCGAGCACGTGGGCCAGGTGGTGCGAGGTGCTCCACGCCGCCCAGTTGGAGGCCGAGCCGGCGCCGGCGCCGCGACGCGCCCGGCGCAGCAGCTCGTGATCACCCCAGGAGAACGCCGCCCCGGTGGTGGGCCAGTGCGGCGCCGACACCAGCGTGCGACACAGGTCGGCGAAGCGGTCGTCGCCTCGGCCACCGCGTCGCGCCCAGCGGTAGACCCACCACCTGCCGTCGTCGGTGTACCGCACGGTCGGCAACCGGTCGCCGGGGTCACCGGTGCCCGGCACGGCCGGGTGGACGCCGTAGTCGCCGTAGTCGACCCCGGCGTCGGCCAGTCGCCTCCACAATTGCCAGTCCCAGCGGTCCAACTGGACCGGCTCGTCGGTGGGCAACCGGGACAGCGTCGATGGCATGCCGCCGGCCGCCACCGTCACCGTCCGCCACGCGTGTCGACGCGCCCAGTCCAACAGGCGTCGTACCCGGGGCTCGGCGGTCCGCACGTCCGCCGGGCAGCACACGTCCCCCGCGTCCACGAGCAGGTCGCACTCCTCGGGAGCGAGATCGGTCACCCGCCAGATCCGCTCCACGGCGGTGGTGCTCGCATCCGGCCCGGCCCGGTCCTGACCGGCCCGCAGCCGGATGAGCGCGCGTCGGTCGTACGCCCGCGCCGCCGCGCCGTGGGCGACGAGCCGGTGGTCGCTCTCCGCGAGCCCGATGACCGGCACCACGGGTACGCCCCAGCGGGTCAGCTCCGTCTCGGGGATGTCGGGCAACGCGCTGACGTCGATGGCGGGTAGCAGCCCGGACGGCAACCGACGGACACCCTCCATCGTGGACCTGTCGATCGTGCCGACCTCCAGGACCGGGGCGACGAGTGTGGCGTAGCCGGGATCGAGGTGGCTCAGGGCCTCGAGTTCACTTCGTCGGTGGGCGAGGATGGGGCGGTAGACCGGTGCCGTCGCCCGGCCCCCGTCGGCGGGCACCATACTTCAATCTAGCCAGGCATGCGCATGCGTCACAGGGATGCGAGTCGGAATTCGGCTGCCCGGCTGTCGGTTCGGCGACTATGATCCCCCGATGCCCGCCCCAGTTCACCGCTACCGATCCGACGACGAGGACAGCGCGCGGTGGAGCGGCTTCCCGTTCCGCGACGGCGACATCGTGATCAGCACCCGGTCCAAGAGCGGCACCACCTGGATGCAGATGATCTCCGCGCTGCTGGTGCTGGGCACCCCGGAGTTGCCGGCGCCGCTGACCGTACTCTCGCCGTGGCTGGACTGGTTGGGTGAGCCGCGGGACACCGTGTACGACCGGCTGGCCGCGCAGCCACACCGGCGGTTCATCAAGACGCACACCCCGCTGGACGGGCTGCCGCTCGACCCTCGGGTGCACTACGTGGTGGTGGCACGGCACCCGCTCGACATGGCGGTGTCCCTCTACCACCAGGTCGCCAACCTGGACCGGGCGCGTCTCGCCGAGCTGACCGGCCAGCCCGCCCCGACCGGGCCCCCCGGCGAGCGGCCTCCGGTGCGGGAGTGGTTGTCGAGCTGGGTCGACCGGGAGGTGGACCCCCGTGAGGAGCTGGACTCGCTGCCCGGGGTGCTGATGCACCTGAGTGACGCGTGGGCCCGCCGGCACGAACCGAACGTCGAGCTGGTGCACTACGACGACCTGCTTGCCGACCTGGGTGGCGAGATGCGCCGGCTCGCCGACCGCTGGGGCCTGCCGGCCCCGGCCCCGGAACTGGTCGAGGCGGCCACCTTCGGTCGCATGCGGGAACGCGCCGACCGGCTGGCCCCGGACACGCTCGGTGTGCTGCGTGACCGCCAGGCGTTCTTCCGGCGCGGTGGCTCAGGACAGGGCCGTGACCTGCTAAACGAGCCCGCCCTAGCCCGCTACGAGAGCCGGATCACGAGCTTGGCCCCACCCGACCTCCTAACCTGGCTAAACCGCTAACCCACCCCACCCTCACCGCGCCCCACCCCCCACCGCGCCGATCTTGCAATTTCGGTCGTCGAAATACGTGGACTGACCGCTTTTGTCACCGCAGAAAGTGCAAGATCGCCGGGGCAGGGCAGGGCAGGGCAGGGCCGGGCCGGGCCGGGGCGGGCCGGGGCGGGGCTGGGCCGGGCGGGGCGGGGCGGGGCGCTGGGGTGGGGGCATAAGAGCGCACGGCGCCGTTTCGACAGTGTCGGAACGTCGCCGTGCTCTGGCCGTCTCCCACCACCGCAGCCGTTCGGCGGTACGCCGGCGGGGACCTGGCTCGACCGGTTCGCGCCGGTCAGCGTTGTCGATCCCCGGTCCGCGCAGATCCAAACCTGCCGAACACCGGGAGTTCCACCATGTGCGAGTCCCGGCGTGGCGGGTGGCTGGACGGGGTATGGGGGTGGACATGGAGCATTTCACTATCGCAACCGTCGCCGAGCAGAGCCCGGATTTCCGGCGGGTGCTGTGGACCGGTGAGCACACCCAGCTGGTCGTCATGACCATCCCCGCGGATGGGGAGATCGGCGAGGAGGTGCATGACGGCATCGACCAGATCCTGACGTTCGTGAGCGGCGTCGGCGAGGCCCGGGTCGGCGGTAACACGCGGAAGGTCGTCGCCGGCGACCTGGTCGTGGTGCCGTCCGGCACCAAGCACAACTTCGTCAACACCGGCCCCAACCCGCTGGTGTTGTACACCGTCTACGGGCCGCCGGAGCACGCCGACAAGGCCGTGCACAAGACCAAGGAAGAGGCGGACGCCGCCGAGGCGGCGGGCGAGGACGAGCCGCCGACGGAGTGATCCGTCCGGTCTGATCCGGGCCGATGCGGGTACCCCCGGCGGGTGGAGCAGCCGCCGATCTCCGACTACGCCTTCCTCTCGGACTCTCGTTCGGGTGCACTTGTCGGCAAGGACGGCTCGATCGACTGGTGGTGCCCGAACCGGTTCGACGGGGCGTCCGTGTTCGCGCGCCTGCTCGACCCGGGGGGCGGCCACTTCCGGCTCGCGCCGGTAGGTGTCGGACGCCCGGGTCACCGGACGGAGCGGGCGTACCGACCGGACTCGCTGGTGCTGCGGACCGTGCACCACACCCCGCACGGCAGCGTGGCGGTCACCGACGCCCTCGCCGCCGAGGCCGGCGCCCGTGCGCACGAGCTGGGCAAGAACTCACCCGCCGTGCTGATCCGGGTGGTCGAGGGGCTCTCCGGGCGGGTGCGGATGGCGCTGGACTTCGCGCCCCGCCCGGAGTACGGCCTCCTCACGCCGTACCTGCACGAGCAGCCGGACGGCGGGGTGCTCGCCGGCGCCGGCCCGGTCGTGCTGTTGTTGCGCGCCGGCGGCCTGCACCTGCGGGCGGGGCTCGACCGGGTGACCCACGAGTTCGAGGTTTCCGCAGGTCAGGTGATCGGGATGGACCTCGCGTACGGCGAGGCGTACGGCGACCCACCGGTGCGGGTGGACCCGCTGACCGCCCTGGCCGAGACGACGCAGGCGTGGGAGGCGTACCGGGAGACCCATACCTACTCCGGCCGGTATCCCGAACTCGTCACGCACAGCGCGACGGTCCTGACCGGCCTCACCTACTCCCGCAGCGGCGCGGTCGCCGCGGCGCTGACCTCCTCGCTGCCAGAGCAGATCGGTGGCGACCGGAACTACGACTACCGCTACTCCTGGCTGCGGGACTTCTCGTTGACGATGCGGGCGCTCTGGGTGGCGGCCTGCCCGGAGGAGACGTCCCGGCTGTTCGCCTGGGCGACCCGCTCGATCGGCCGGTTCGGCGATGAGCCGGTGCCGGTGCTCTTCGGCCTGGAGGGCGAGCGCGACCTCTCCGAGCACCACTGCAATCACCTGCGCGGGTACCGCGACAGCAGGCCGGTGCGGGTCGGCAACGACGCCTGGCGGCAGCGGCAGCTCGACGTGCCGGGCGAGGTGGTGTCGGCGGTGTGGCGGCTGCGCGACTACCTCGGTGCGACGTTCGAGGACGAGTTGCGGGAGATGGTGCTCGGGTTGACCGAGCAGGTGGCCGCGACGTGGCGTATGCCGGACCGGGGCATCTGGGAGACCCGCGACGAGGAGCGCCACTACCTGTCGTCCAAGGTGTCGTGCTGGCTGGCCATGGACCGGGCGGTGGGGCTCGCCGACCGGCTCGGTGACCGGGCCGATCCGCACCGTTGGGCCCGGGTCCGCGACGAGATCCGCGACACCGTGCTGCGTGAGGGGTGGAACGATCGGATCGGGGCGTTCACCGGCGCGTTCGGTTCGGCGGAGCTGGACGCCTCGGTCCTCGCCCTGCCGGTGGCGCGTTTCCTGCCAGCCACCGACCCGCGGATGCGCTCGACGATTGCGATGGTCGAGCGTGAGCTGGGCACCGAGGAGGGTCTGCTGCGGCGTTGGACGACCGACCCGGCCGGGTTCCTGCTGTGCTCCTTCTGGTTGGTGGAGTGCCTGGTGATGACGGGTGAACAGCAGCGGGCCGAGGCGCTCTTCGAGCGGGTCGTCGGGTACGCCAACGACGTGGGACTGTTCAGTGAGCAGATCGACCTGTCCACCGGGATGCAGCTCGGCAACACCCCGCAGGCGCTCTCGCACATCGGGCTGATCAACGCGGCCTGGCGGATCAGCGAGCCGAACAGCTACTGATCGGTCGCCGCGCCGTTCCCGTCCGGCAGTGGCCCGTCGACTCCGCTCGCACGCGTCTGGGTGCCGCGAATCCTGCAACAGACCTGCAAGCGCCAGGCATTGACGCTGATGCTTGTGCGGTCCTAGCCTCGAAGGTGCGGGAAAGCCCTTTCCCCAGGTCTTTGATCCCGCTTCACCTCGCTTCGGATCCGGGCGTCCGGCGGGGACCGCACACCGATCCCGTTGCGCGCAGCACGCCGTACCGACACGTCTCGGTACCGCCGCCGAGGGATCACCACCACATGCGTCAAGGAGGACACCTGTGCAGAAGAGACGACTCCCCGGCCGCCGACCACTCCTGCTGGCGCTGGGTGCCGGCGTGACCGTGGCGGCCCTCGCCGCCGGCATGACCTCGGCCCTCGCGGCCACCGTCTTCAGCGACGACTTCAGTGACGGCAACACCTCCGGCTGGTCCAAGTCCGGTGGCACCTGGGCGGTCGACGGCTCCGGCGTGCTCAACCAGTCGAACGCCGGCAGTGAGCTGGCCCGGCAGTTCGCTGGCGACACCGGCTGGACCAACTACTCCGTGTCGGCCCGGGTCCGGCCGACGAGCTTCGGCTCGTCAAGCGCCCTGGTCGGGCTCGCCGCCCGCGCCACGAGCAGCACCAAGATGTACCGGCTGGCCCTGCTCGGCTCCGGCCGGGCCGAGCTTCAGGCGGTCAACGGCAGCTCTGTCACGACCATCGGTTCCGCCTCGCTCGGGGTGGGCACCGGCACCTGGTACACCCTGCGCATCGAGACCAGCGGCAGCACGATCCGCGGCTTCGTCAACGGCACGCAGATCGCGTCCGGCAGCAACAGCCTGGCCGCCGCGGGCCGGATCGGCCTGGTCACCGCGTACGCCAGCGGCGGTTTCGACGACGTGCTCGTCGACTCGTCCGGGGGCGGCACCCCGACCACGCCGCCGCCGACCACCACCACGCCACCACCCACCACCACCCCGCCGCCGTCGGGCTGGCCGACGCCCACCAGCAGCCAGAAGGTGGACGCCACCATCCCGGTGTCCGGCACGTTCGACGGTGGGCTCAAGCGCTACTACGGCATCGGTGACGGCGGGCAGAGCGAGAGCCAGGACCCGATGTTCGAGCTGGCCGCCGGCGCCACCCTGCGCAACGTGATCATTGGCGCTCCGGCCGGTGACGGCGTGCACTGCGAGGGCAACTGCACGTTGATCAACGTCTGGTGGGAGGACGTCGGCGAGGACGCGGCGACCTTCCGGGGCGGCACCACGTACACCGTCGATGGCGGCGGGGCCCGCTCGGCCAGTGACAAGGTCTTCCAGCACAACGGCTCGGGCACCGTCTACATCAGGAACTTCCGGGTGGAGAACGCCGGGAAGCTCTACCGGGCCTGCGGTAACTGCTCCACGTCGTACCAGCGGCACGTGGTGATCGACAACGTGCTCGTCCGGGACACCGACGCGATCGCCGGCATCAACACCAACTGGGGCGACACCGCCCGGTTCAGCCGGATCACCATCGTCGGCGACGAGGACCGGGAGACCTCGATCTGCGTGAAGTACAAGGGCGTACCGAAGGGCAGCGAGCCGACCAAGATCGGTGAGGGCGCCGACGGCGTCAACTGCTTCTACTCGCCCTCGGACATCACCTACCAGTAGACCGGCACGACGGCACCCCGCGGACCGCCAGGTCCGCGGGGTGCCGTCACCTCACCCCAGCACGGGTACGCCGGAGACGTCGACGGTGTCCGGATACTTCAGCCCGGCGCCGGTGTTGAGCACCACCACCCGCTCGCCGGCCCGGATCCACCCGCCGGCGCGCAGTTGCTTGGCCGCGGTGAGGCAGGCCGCCCCCTCCGGGCAGAGCAGCAGCCCCTCCCGGGCGGCGAAGTCCCGCAGGTCGGCCAGGATGTCCGCGTCGTCGACGGCGACAGCCGTGCCGGAGGACTCCCGCAGCGCGTTCAATATCAGCTCGTCGCCGAGCGGCGCCGGCACGGTGATGCCGAACGCCACGGTGTGCGCGTCCGCCCACGGCTGTGCCCGGTCCTCGCCGGCGGCGAACGCCCGCACGATCGGCGCGCAGCCGGTGGACTGCACCGCCACCAACCGGGGCAGCTTGTCGTCGATCCAGCCCAGCTCGCGCAGCTCGTGCACCGCCTTGTGGATGCCGATCAAACCCACCCCACCGCCGGTCGGATAGATGATCACGTCGGGGGCCTGCCAGCCGAGCTGCTCGACGATCTCGTACCCCATCGTCTTCTTGCCCTCGAGCCGGTAGGGCTCGCGCAGCGTGCCGGCGTCGAAGATCGCACCGTTCGCCTCCGCGATCAGCTCGGCGACCCGCCGGCCGGCGTCACTGATCAGCCCGTCGACCAGGCGCAGGTCGGCACCGGCGGCGACGCACTCGCGCCGGCAGATGCTCGGCGCCTCCAGCGGCATGACGATCGTCGCGCCCATTCCGGCCCGCGCGGCGTACGTGGCCCAGGCCGAACCGGCGTTGCCGTTGGTGGGCATCGCGATCCGCTCGACGCCCAGCTCGCGGGCCCGACTCACCCCGACCGCCGCGCCCCGGGCCTTGAACGAGCCGGTCGGGACCAGCCCCTCGTCCTTGACCATCAGGTCCGCGATGCCGATCTCGGCGCCGTACGCCGGAGCGCGCAGCAGCGGCGTCCAGCCCTCGCCGAGCGTCGTGACGTGCCGGGGGTCGGCGACCGGCAGCAGCTCCCGGTAGCGCCACAGGTCGGCCGGTCGCAGCGGAAAACGTTCCGGGGTGACCGCCTTCGCCACGGCCGGCAGGTCGTAGCGCGCCAGCAGCGGCGACCCGCACTCGCAGAGGTTCTGTAGCTGGTCGGCGGCGTACTCCTTGCCGCAGCGCGGGCAGTCCAGGTGGGTCAGGTACACGTCGCTCCTCGCCGTCAGACAACGTCGATGCAGCCAGTGCCGGCTGCGCCGCCCCGGCTGGTAGACCGGGTCCCAGTCGCTTGGCGACCACGCCGGCAGGCCCTTACCCGGCTGCCGGCCGGCAGGGGGCCCTCCGGCGGCACCGGCCCCGGCGTACGGGCCGCGTTCCGCCGTCGCCGGTACTCCTCCAGCCGGTCGGTCACACCCGCATTCTCCGGCAAACCGGACCGGTGCGCTGGACGCCCGAGTGTCCGGTTCACTCGGCGGCCGGGCGCGCGGCGGGGTAGAACGGACCTCATGGACCTCACCGACCAGCCCACCGCCCTGCTCCCCGGTGATGTGCGGATGCCCCTGCTCGGCTTCGGCACCTGGCAGGCCACCGGCCAAGCCGGTTACGACGCCGTGCTGGCCGCGCTCGACACCGGCTACCGGCACCTCGACACGGCCACCGTGTACGGCAACGAGCGGGAGGTCGGCCGCGCGGTGCGGGAGAGCGGGCTGCGCCGGGACGACATCTTCATCACCACCAAGCTCCCACCCAACCGGGTGGGTCAGGAGCGCGCCACGCTGGAGGCCAGCCTGGAGGCGCTCGGCGTCGATCACCTGGACCTCTGGCTGATCCACTGGCCGCCGTCGTCGCCGACGGACAGCATCCCGCTCTGGCGGGAGCTGATCGCCGCCCGGGACGAGAACCTCACCCGGGCGATCGGCGTGAGCAACTACAGCACCGCACAGATCGACGAGCTGATCCAGTCCACCGAGGAGAACCCGGCGGTCAACCAGATCGAGTGGAGCCCCGCGCTGTACGACCGGCAGCGGCATGCCGAGCACCGGGACCGGGGCGTGGTGCTGGAGGGGTACAGCCCGTTCAAGACCAGCGACCTCAGTGACCCGGTGCTGGTCCGGATCGCCGCCGCGCATGGCGTGTCGCCGGCCCAGGTGGTGCTGCGGTGGCACATCGACCACGAGATCGTGGCGATTCCGAAGTCGGTGACCCCGGAGCGGATCACCGCGAACTTCGACGTCTTCCACTTCTCGCTCACCGCCGAGGAGATGCGCGACATCGACGCGCTCGGCGAGGACTGAGGCGGTGGTTTCCTTCACCGCGTGACCCAGTGATGAAGGGTATCGACATCGACGTCCGTGACGGTATAGCGTGCCCGTCATCACGTTCGTCGATCCGTTCGTACCCGCCGTCGCTGGAGGATCGCCATGGCCCGAATTCCGTCCGTCCGTCTGCGTCGCCGTGGGGTGCTCGGCCTCCCCGCCCTGGTGGTCGCTGCGCTGACAGTCGCCGTCCGACCCACCCCGGCCGGTGCCGCGCCCAAGGCCGAGTGCCTCGCCGACCTGCTCCAGGACGCCTGATGGCGACGATTCCCTGGCTGGTGGACGTGCTGCGCGCCGCCGGGGTCCAGGTGGTGGTCGAGGGGGACTGGCTCAACCGGATGCGACCAGGCTCCTTCGACCCGATCGGGGTGCTCTGGCACCACACCGCCTCGACGTCGAGCGCCAGCAACCCGCACCCGGCGCTCGGCATCTGCATCAACGGCCGGTCCGACCTGCCGGGGCCGCTGTGCCAGGCGCTCGTCGACTACAACGGCGTCTTCCACGTCATCTCCGCCGGCCGCTGCAACCACGCCGGGGTCAGCGGCGGCAGCGGGCCGATTCCGGCCGGGGACGGCAACACCCTGATGATCGGGTGGGAGATCGACTACAACGGCGTCAACCAAGAGATGACGGCCGCGCAGTACAACGCGTCGCTCGCGGCCACCGCCGCCGTGCTCACCCGGCTCGGGCGGGACAGCAGCTACGCCCGGGGTCACCGGGAGACCAGCACCACCGGCAAGATCGACCCATCGTTCATCGACCTGAACGTCATGCGCGCCGACGTTGCGGCGAGGATGGTCGGCGGCGGCACGGCGTGGTCATCCACGGTCGACAACGCCACCAGCGGTCGGTTCACCGCCAGCGCCAACTGGGGCGTGTCGTCGTACTCCAGTCAGCGCTACGGCGCCGACTACCGCTACGCGGACCCGGTCGCCGCGAGCGACGTCGCGTGGTACAGGTTCAACGTTCCGGCGGCCGGCAACTACCGGGTCGAGGCGTGGTGGCCGGCGAACTCGGGCTACAACAGCGCCGCTCCCTACATCGTCGCCACCAGCACCGGCAACCAGACCGTCCGCGTCGACCAGCGGGCCACCGGCGGGCAGTGGCGGGTGCTCGGCACGTTCACGCTGCCCGCTGGTGACGCCAACCGGGTGGGCGTGAGCCGGTGGAGCAACGCCACCGGCCTGGTCGTCGCGGACGCCGTACGCCTCACCCGCGTCTGACCCGGCGCGCCGCGCCCCGGCCCGGCCCGGCCCGGCCCGGCTTGATCGACTCGACTTTCCGGAAGTCGGGGTGTCCCACGTGCGAGGATGCCCCGACGTCAAGGATCCCGAGTGGATCTAGCCAGGGTGGGAGGTCGCCGAGGAGGATCCCCCCGGGGTGGGTGATGGCGAGCGATGACGCCCGGGCAGGGGGATCGTGACAAAAGACGCATCGATTCTCGCTTCGCGACGAGTTGCGGGGTTGAGCAGGACATTCAAGACTCCGCTCAGTACGGGCGGATCGAAGTGCCGGAAGCGGCCACGGTCTGCGGGACCCGGATCGTCGTCCTGATGAGCAAGTTCGCGCCGTTGACCATGGTCGCCGCCGACAACCCCGGTGCCTTTCTGGGCACCGATGATGCCTGCGCGGAAGGTGAACTCGATCCGGGTGACCTCGACAAGGTCAGCCAGGCTCGGCGACCGCGCTCACGCTCGTCGCCCATGCCGACCCGACCGGGGACGCCTTCTGCGCCACGGTCCTCGCACTGTTGGGTGAAGCCCTCGGCTACGCGGGCGGTCACCGCTGACCCGCTCCGGCTCGGGTTCATCGACTCGATTTCCCGGGCGCGGGATGCCCCGACCTCACGGGATCGGCGTGGACCGCGGCGGCGGCACCTCGTGGTGGGCCGGCTCCTGCGCATCCGCGGACCGACGACCCCGAGTCACGCACGGGGAGGTGCGTTTGCCGGTGCCGAGCCCGTCGGTGCCGGCACGATGAAGCCAGGAGCCGTGTACCTCGTCGACGTGGACGGTGCCACCGGCTCGTGTGTAGGACGCCTGCCAGTCGCGGATGGTCTCGTACGCGCCGTGGTCGAGATAGTCCAGGTGCAGCTCGAGTTCGACGTGCTGCCGCGGGGGCAGGGCGGCGAGTCGGCGGGTGAGCCGTCCGGAGGCGACGAAGGCGAGCGTGCCGATGATCGACACGAGCCAGCTGCCGGGCTTCGGCTCGGTGACGTGGATCTCGCACCGGGCCAGCCGCCACAACATGAACAGCACCGCCGTCGCCATGCCCAGCCCGACCCCGATGAGCAGGTCCGTGGCGGCCACGCCGACCGCGGTGATCACGTAGATCGGCAGCTCCCGGTGCCGGGCGTAGGTGCGGATCTGGGCGAGGCTGACCAGCCGTACGCCGACCACCACGAGGACCGCGGCGAGCGCGGCCATCGGAATCATCTCCAGCAGTACGGCACCGGCCATCACGAACCCGGCGATCCAGATTCCGTGCAGGATGGTCGAGGCGCGGGTGCGTGCACCGGCCGCGACGTTCGCCGAGCTGCGCACGATGACGCCGGTGACCGGAAGGCCACCGAGCGTTCCGGACACGGCGTTCGCGGCGCCCTGGGCGATGAGTTCACGATCGAGGTTCGCCCGTGGGCCGTGGTGCATCCGGTCGACGGCCACCGCCGAGAGGAGAGATTCCACGCTCGCCACCAGGGCGATGGTGAGGACGGCCGGCAGAACCTCCCACGGCGACGAGTCGGGCCAGCGGGCGAAGGTGATCGCGCTCAGTGGGTCGGCGGGCAGATCCACCCGCTCCACGTCGGCATCAAGGGCTGTCGCGACCACTGTGGTGACCACCACCGCCACCAGGGTCGCCGGCAGCATCGTGGTCTTGACCAGACGTGACCAGACCAGCAACAGCATCATGGTCAGCGCGCCGAGCAGCACGGACACGCTGTGGTAGTCGGCGATCTGGCCGGGTAGGTCACGGAGATTCGCCAACGCGGAGCTCTGGGGCGCGCCGCCGAGCGCGACGTGGACCTGGCTCAGCGCGATGACCAGGCCGATGCCGGCCAGCATCCCGTGTACGACCGTTGGCGACAGCGCGAGCGCGGCCCGCCCGAGACGGGTGATTCCCAGCAGGATCTGCAGCAGCCCGGCGACGGTCACGATCGCGGCGGTGCCGGCGAAGCCGAACTCGACGATGGTGCCCGCGACGATCACCGTGAGCCCGGCCGCTGGCCCGCTGACCTGGAGCGGCGCGCCGCTGAGCGTGCCGGCGACCATTCCGCCCACGACGGCGGCGATCAGCCCGGCCAGCAGCGGCGCCCCGGAGGCGGCAGCGATGCCGAGTGACAACGGGATCGCGATCAGGAAGACAACGATCGACGACGGAACATCGTGCCGAAATGACGTTAAAGCCGACATTCACCAAAAGGTACTTAGGTAATATTAATGCATAGTTAAGCGTGATTCTTTCACCCGCGATCAGTGACGTGCGGGGGCGCGACCGTCCAGGTCGCGCCCCCGCCGTCGTGGTGGTGGTGTCGGCTCAGTTGCGGGAGCAGGTCGCCCCGTTGAGCGAGAAGCTTGTCGGCGACGAGTACGACCCGCTCAGGTTGCCCTGGTAGCCGAAGCTCGCGGTGCCGCCGGGGGCGATCGACCCGTTGTGGCCCACGTTGCGGGCGGTCACCGCTGACCCGCTCTGGCTCACCGTGGCGTTCCACGCACTGGTGACCGTCTGCCCGCTCGGCAGCGAGTAGTTGAGCGTCCAGCCGTTGATCGCGCTGGACCCGGTGTTGGTGACGAGCACGTCGGCGGTGAAGCCGTTGTTCCACGAGTTCGCCGTGTACTTCACCGCGCAGCTCGCGCCACCGCTCGGCGGCGGGGTCGTCGGGTTGGTCGGCGGCTGGCCACCACCGTTGACGTTGGCCGAGAACGACGTCACGGCCAGGCCGACGCCGCCCTGCCACGGCTCGAAACCGGCCTGGATGCTGGTCAGGTACCAGGAGTTGGTGATCGCGCCCCGGTTGCGGGTGTCGTTGATGAAGTCCAGCACGCTGAAGTTCAGGCTGGAGACCGCCGACTGTGCGACGTAGGAGATGACGTTGTTGGAGCCGTTGCTGCCGCGCCAGACCTCCCAGGTGCGGCCGGCGAGGTTTGTGGTGCCGACCACCGAGCCGATGGGCTGGATCGAGCCCTGCCGGTTGAGCCAGATCATGATCTCCATCTGGTTCACCCCGTCCCGCTTGGGCGACGGGTCCAGCCAGATGTCGTACGACGCGTTGTAGGTGGCGCCGCTGACGTACCGGTAGGAGATGCTGCTGGTGGCGCTGCTGATCTGACTCACCTGCATCGGCAGGTTCGTGCCGGGGGAGCAGTTGGTGTAGTGGCAACCGAAGAACACCGAGGGGTACGCCGTGGGCGCCCCGTTGGTGGGGCTGCTGCCATTCAGCGTCCTGATCTCGAAGCCGTTGTTGGTGACGTTGATGCACTGCTGGGCGGTGGTGCCCCAGCGGTTGTTCTGCACCACGTAGCGGCCCTGGATGGTGGTCGAGCCGTACTGGTCGCAGATCAGGGTGTCGGCGGAGGCGTTGCCACCGAAGGCCACGGCCACCAGCGAGCTGGCGACCAGCAACCCGGCGGCGGCCAGGGCTCGAATACGACGTTTCATGACGCTCCTTGACTCGGCGCGTGCCGGGCGCCGGATGTGGTGGGGCAGTGCGGGAGCGCTCCCACGCTCAACGACACATTTACATGTCTGAAACTGTCGCGCAACCGTGCGACTCGAACTGGCGAATTGTGGGGAATGCCGTGGCCCGCCGGACGGCTGGCCACGGACGGCCAGCCAAGCGGCGCGGGTCGCCGACGGGCGGCGGGGTGCCGACCGATTGGGCCTGGTGTGCGCCGATCGCTCCGAGTAGCGTGTTGCCTCCAACGCGTGCCGCTCCCCCTCCGGAGGCGTACACCACCATGGGTGGCTCCCCCCTGCGCATCCTCGTCGTCGGCGCGGGCATCGCCGGCCTGGCCGTGGCCCGGGCGCTGCGCCTGGCGGGCTTCCGGCCCGACGTCACCGACAAGCTGCCACCGGGGGAGTCCACCGAGACCGGCCTCTACCTCCCCGGCAACGCCGCCCGCGCCCTGCACCGGCTCGACCTGCACGACCCGGTCCGGCCCGTCGGGCAGGTGATCCACCGGCAGCGGTTCTACGACGCCGCCGGCGCGCAGCTCTGCGAGGTCGACCTGGACGCCCTGTGGGCCGGCGTCGGCGAGTGCCGGGCGCTGCCCCGGTCCGACCTGCACCGGGTCCTGCTCAGCGGCGCCGGCGGCGCGGTCCGGCACGGCGCCGAGGTCCGCACCCTGGACCTGCTTCCCGGCGCGGTCGGCGTCACCTTCACCGACGGCACCACCACCGAGTACGACCTGGTCATCGGTGCCGACGGGCCGCGCTCCTCGGTCCGTGCGCTGGCCGCGCTCGGCGGGCCGCCGCGCCCGGTCGGGCAGGTGGTCTACCGGGCCGTCCTGCGCGACGGCCCGCCGGTCACCGAGTGGACCGCCCTGCTCGGCCAGCGCTCCGGGTTCCTGATGGTGCCGATCGGTGCCGGGCGGCTGCACCTCTACGCCGACGAGGCCGGCACCGACGAGCCCGCCGACCCCCTCGCCCGGCTGCGGGACCTCTTCGCCGACTACCGCGGCCCGGTCCCCGAGGTGCTGGCGGCGCTCGACACGGTGCACGTCGGGATCACCGACGAGGTCGAGTTGGGCCGCTGGCACCGGGGGCGGGTGCTGCTTGTCGGCGACGCCGCGCACGCCACCGCGCCGACGCTGTCCCAGGGCGCGGCCATGGCGCTCGAGGACGCCGTGGTGCTTGCCGAGTCGCTGCGCGCCGCCAACAGCGTGGAGGCCGCGCTCGTGGCGTACGAGAGTCGCCGCCGCCCGCGTACCCGATGGGTGGCCGACCGGACCCGGGACCGCAACCGGACCAGGGACGTGCCGCCGGCGCTGCGCGACCCGCTGCTGCGCGGGCGCGGCGACCGGATCTTCGGGGAGCACTACCGGCTCCTGCTCGGCCCGCTGTAGGCCCGTAGTAGATCGTGTCACGCCACCCCACGCGGCGCTGCGACCTGCCGGGGACTATCCTCCTTGCGGATGACGGCCCGCCGATAACCAGCGTGTGCCGAGCGGGACAACCGAGAACCGGAGGCCACTCGTGACCACCGTCGCACCCAAGCCGGTCGTGACCCGGCCCTGGCCGGTCCGGGAGCCGGTCAAGGGGTCGGCCATCGCGCGGCTGCTGCGAACCACGGACGCGAAGCAGATCGGGATCATGTACATGATCACCGCGTTCGCGTTCTTCATGATCGGTGGCCTGATGGCTCTGGTCATGCGGGCTGAGCTGGCCCGACCCGGGCTGCAGTTCCTGTCGCCCGAGCAGTACAACCAGCTCTTCACGATGCACGGCACGATCATGTTGCTGTTCTTCGCGACGCCGATCGTGTTCGCCTTCGCGAACTACATCGTGCCGATCCAGATCGGCGCCCCCGACGTGTCCTTCCCCCGACTGAACAGCTTCGCCTACTGGCTGTACCTGTTCGGCGGGACGATGGCGACCGCCGGGTTCATCACCCCGGGTGGCGCCGCCGACTTCGGCTGGTTCGCGTACGCGCCGCTGAGCAGTGTCGAGCACTCGCCCGGCGTCGGCGCCAACATGTGGATCATGGGTCTGGCCATCTCCGGCCTGGGCACCATCCTCGGCGCCGTGAACATGATCACCACCGTGCTGACGCTTCGTGCGCCCGGCATGACCATGTTCCGGATGCCGATCTTCACGTGGAACATCCTGGTCACCAGCCTCCTGGTGATCCTGGTCTTCCCGCTGCTGGCCGCCGCGCTGTTCGCGCTCGCCGCGGACCGCATCCTCGGCGCGCACGTGTACGACCCGGCAACCGGTGGGCCGATGCTCTGGCAGCACCTGTTCTGGTTCTTCGGGCACCCCGAGGTCTACATCGTGGCGTTGCCGTTCTTCGGCATCATCAGCGAGATCATCCCGGTCTTCTCCCGCAAGCCGATCTTCGGCTACAAGGGTCTGGTCGCCGCGACCGTCGCGATCGCCGCGCTCTCCATGAGCGTCTGGGCGCACCACATGTTCGCCACCGGCCAGGTGCTGCTGCCGTTCTTCAGCTTCCTCAGCTACCTGATCGCCGTGCCGACCGGTATGAAGTTCTTCAACTGGATCGGCACCATGTGGCGGGGCCAGATCAGCTTCGAGACGCCCATGCTCTGGGCCGTCGGCTTCCTGGTCACCTTCCTCTTCGGTGGTCTCACCGGTGTGCTGCTGGCCAGCCCGCCGATCGACTTCCACGTGTCGGACTCGTACTTCGTGGTGGCGCACTTCCACTACGTGCTCTTCGGCACCATCGTGTTCGCGGTCTTCGCGGGCATCTACTTCTGGTTCCCGAAGATGTTCGGCCGGATGCTCGACGAGCGCCTGGGCAAGGTGCACTTCTGGCTCACCATGATCGGTTTCCACACCACGTTCCTGGTGCAGCACTGGCTCGGCAACGAGGGCATGCCCCGCCGGTACGCCGACTACCTGCCCGGTGACGGCTTCACCACGCTGAACACGATCTCCACGATCGGCGCGTTCATCACCGGTATCTCGACGCTGCCGTTCATCTACAACTGCTGGAAGTCGTACAAGACCGGCCCCGTGGTCGAGGTGAACGACCCCTGGGGTCACGGCAACTCGCTGGAGTGGGCGACCAGCAGCCCGCCGCCGCTGCGCAACTTCGACAAGATGCCGCGGATCCGCTCCGAGCGGCCGGCGTTCGACGCGAAGTTCCCGGAGTTGGCCGCCGGCGGCCAGAGCCTGGCCGGCCCGCCGGAGGGTGGTGCCAAGCCGCTCACCAGCGAGTCCGACGGCGGCGCCAGCTACCGCGAGGACACCGCGAGCGACGTCGACAGGAACTGACGCCAAAGCTCAGCAGTACGACGGGCGCCGCCCCCGGGAACACCGGGAGCGGCGCCCGTCGCCATGTCCAGCCCGCCCCGCCCCCGCCCCCCGCCCCGCCCTCGCGCTCCGCCCCGCCCTCGCGCTCCGCCCCGCCCTCGCGCTCCGCCCCGCCCTCGCGCTCCGCCCCGCCCCCGCGCTCCGCCGATCTTGCACTTTGTGTAGCCGATCTGCGGACTTCGGCACCTTTTGTCGCCACAGAAAGTGCAAGATCGGCGCAGGGTTAGACGGGGCGCGTCGTGGGTGAGGTGGGGAACGGCGCCGCGTGGGTCCTGCCGCTGGCTGGACTCGGTGCTGCTCGCCCGCTGACGTCGTGCTGTCTACTCGCGAGCGCGCCTGCCCTGGAGATCCGCGCAACATCAGGGATGTTGCTGCCTCCCGACCGCCGCAGGCAGCAACATCAGGGGGGTAGTTCCATCCTGAGTTGGCTGGTCAGGGGGTCTTGACGGCCTGGCGGTGGTGGAGATGGGGCAGGTCAACCATCGGTGATCTTCGGGTT